>NZ_CP035952.1:5084500-5427500 GCF_004214895.1 Pseudomonas tructae
CTCATTTGTAAGTGATAGTGAACCCGGCAGCCGCATTGGCAGAGCCTGCTTCAGGCCGGTCGCGCCCTGTCTGAATGTAACGCGCGAAAAAAGTGAGCCCTATCGTCCCGGGGTTTATCTGCCCTGCAAAGGGGGAGCAACCAAGAGCGAGCGCACCACTTGGTTAGCTTTCTCACGGTGTCACTCCTGCGTCATCGGTAATGGGCTGACAGGTCGCTTGCACCTGGCGATAGGTGTCACTGGCAAGCTCCGGGCTCCTTGTGTCGAGCGATGCCCGGCATTGCTGGTGTGCCGCCTTGCCCCACCGGACTCGAATCTGGTTGCTGGTCTCCGGCAAGGTCAGCAGCACCTGCCCACCCGGCCCGACCACGCCGACCGACTGTTGCTCGCTGTCGAGCACCTGGGCGCCGAACGGTGGATGACCACCCTCGGACAGACGCAGGTTGAGCAGGATCTTCTCGGAGCGCTTGGCCTCGAACGAAGCTTTGACCAATGCCCCTCGCCGCGGCACCACCTGGGTCACGCCGTTATCAATATCGACGTTGTGATCCAGATCCTGGGTGTCCAGGCTCACCCGGTTCTTGCGGTAAGGCGTCATGTAGGGGATGACCGAATAACCATCGGCATTGGTGCGGGTACCTGGTGCGTTGAGAACGCCGACATCGGCGGTATCGGCCACGTGTACCAGGCCCACGGTCTCACCCAGGGTATGCCCCAGCGTCATGCCATCGGCATGGGCGATCAGGGAGCCGGCCAGGTTGATACTGGCCTGCTCAAAGCGCTCGCCAGCACTGAGCCCGGCGCCCAACTGGGCGAAGGGCGCCAGGTAATTGACCGACGCCGAACCGGACGAGCCGCTGCGCTCGCTGTGGCTGGCATCGATGTTGTAGGAGAGGTGCCCATCACGACCGGCCCGCCCACGAAACCCGGCCCGTTCGTCATAGCTGCCATCATCGTTGCGTGTCAGTGCCAGGTTGGCACTGCTGCCACCGCCCAAGGGCAAGGAAACGCTCAGGCCAACCTGGCTGGACTGGCCAAACGAATCGACCAGGCTCTTGCTCGCGTACAACCCGTAACTGACGCCGCGGTACTGGGTGTTGATACCCAGTTGCAGCTGCCGTTCACGCCGTGAGGTATTCCAGTAGTCCTGCTGGCTGAGGTTCAGGTAAAAGGCGGTGCTGGCAAAGTTGTGGGCCACGCTGGCCTGCACCCGGCTGCGTTTGGTGGCGCGATCGAAGCTGGCATTGTCGTGCTGCCAGGCGGCCTCGGCAAAGTCCCGATAGCCTTTGGTGGAGTAGCGATATCCGGCAAAACGTACCGAAGTACCCGTGGCGAACGCCTTGCCATAGCGCAACCCATAGCTCTGGCCAGTGTCGCGCCGGCCATCGGCACCGTCGGTGCGGGCCTGGGTCGCATCCAGCGAAACCGCGCCGAAATGCCCAAGGTTCTTGCCCAGCCCCAGCAGCGTGGCCTGGTAGAAATCGTTGCCGAGCACACCGCCATACACGGTGTAGTCGGCGGGCAGGCCATAGGCCAGGGTTGCCTGGCCGAGTTTGGGCCGCTCGCCTTCGTCGGCGGCGTTGTATTCGCCCAGGGTCAGGCTGTAGCGCCAGGCCTTTTCGCGCATCAGGTTACCCAGCGTCGCATAGGGCTGGGTAAAGCGTCGCTCACGGCCATCGGCCTCGGTGATGATCACTTCCAGATCGCCACTGCCGCCTGCGGCGTTGAGGTCATCGATTTCGAACGGCCCCGGGGGCACGTAGGTCGAGTACAGCGAGTAGCCGTTGTGCAGCACCTCCACCTTCGCCCGGGTTTCGGCCACGCCGCGCACCACAGGGGCATAGCCTTGCAGCGAGTCCGGCCACATGCCCATGTCGGTTGCCAGTTGCACACCGCGAAACGGCAGGCTGTCGAAAACGTCGCCCGCCGTGAAGCTGTCGCCCAGGGTCAAGGTGCCAAAGGTTGCCGGCAAGTCGGTCTGGGCATAGGTATTGGAGCGCTGCCACTGGCGCCCCAGCACCGAATCCTGGCTCAGGTAGGCATTGGAACGCAGGCGCCAGCCGCCGAGATTCAGGCCACCGTTCAGGTACAGGTTGTACTGGCTGTTGCTGCCCTGGTCGTCGCTGTGGCCTTGGGCGGCGACAAACTGATAGTTGAGCAGGCCGGCATTGATGCCATCGTCCCATTCGCTGGGCGAGACATAGCCCACCGCATCACGCTGCAGGGCAATTTGCGGAACGATGATATCCACCACCAGGTAGGCCGCATCGAAGCTGACGGCGGCACCGTCGATCACTGCAGCCAGGTCCACGCAATCGAGCGTGGCCAGTTGCGCTTTGTCGAGCAAGGCGTCGAGCTTCACGCCCATGTCCAGCAATAGCGCCGGCGTCAGGCAGGCCGCAACCTCCCCGGCGCCCTGGTCATCGAAACGCAGCTCGCGCCGATCGAAAAAGCTCTGGTTCAAGCGGATCGACACCGAATATACGCCGGGGCCAATCTGGGTGCTCTGCGCGATCGCTTCCAGGTCAAGGTTGGGACCGGCCGATCCGCCGCCAAAAGACTGCATGAAACTGCTGTCGAAAGTGGCCGAATGGGCGCTGCCAGGGCCTGCCACTGCGGCCAGGGTAAAAATCACGGCCAGCGGCAGGCCGCCGGCAGAACGAGGGGTTCGCCAGGGGCACGGTAACTCAAACATTGCACTTACTCGATTCGAAGCCTGCGCAAGCGGGCTCTGCGATAGTCCGGGTCGGCCCTCAGCGTGCGGCGCTCAGGCTGACCTGCTCGGGGTCGGTGAAACCGCCATGGTCGTTGATCACCGAAAACACCACGCTCTGGGGCGTCCAGTTCAGGCCGGGGTCGATCTCGTACACCCGGCGTGAATGCGGCGCCACCATGACGGGCTTGTCGATTTCGCTCTCGCGCTCGCCGGCAGCGACCTTGATGTGAATGAACGAGATATGAAATGGCGAAGGGTTGTGCACTTCCAGCAGCGCTTTACCCTGCTCCCGACGCAACGCCCATTGCAGCCCGGGCAGCGCCTCGAGCAACGAGCCCTCAAGACCTTTGGGCCGATAGAACAGCTTGATTCGGGTACGCAACGCTATCTTCAGCGTGCCGTCCTCCTCACTGTTGGCCGCAGGAATCTCCTGGGCATTGAAGTAGAAGACCGACTCGCGATCACGGGGCAGGTCATTGGCGGTGGGCACAATGCGCACCATCTGCTCCTTCATCGAGTCCAGGCGAAACAACGGCGGCGTGGCAATAAAGGGCGCGGCGATAGCATTGTCATCGGCTTCGGTATTGACCCAGACCTGCACCGCGTAGGGTTTGTCGGTGGCGTTGCCGGCCGTGACAGACACATCACGTTTGTTGGCATCGAACACCACTCGGGTATTGCTCAGGATGATCCCGGCCTGGGCACTCATGGCCGGCAGCATGGCCAGCACACCTGCCAGGCATAGGCGCAAACCCCGTTCATATCGAAAAAACGGATGCATGACTGCTTCCTCGATGCTGCCGCCGGTGCGTACCGGGGTACGCACCGGCGGTGTGGGTTACTGGATGTTTACAGTGAACAGCGCCTTGGCATTGGCCGGCCCTGGTGTTGCGGTGCCGGTGGCGATGTAGTTGGCGGTGAAACGCATGGGTTGGGTCAGGTCGACATACTCTTCCGATGGCTCGGATATTGGCAGCTCCACCCCGCGGCGGTCGCGCAGCTGTACGGCGACATTGGTTGCCGCGCCGGCAACGCTGTCCAGCGCCAGCCACTGGCCGCTCGGCCCGACCGAGCCGCTGACCGGCAGGAAGGTGACGGTGGCCGATTTACCCGAGACATCGCAGCCTGGGTCAGAGCTGTTGACCTGCAGGTTGAACGAACCACCACCGGCGACCATGCCAGCGCTCGACAGGCTGCTGGTCGGTACTTCGTCACCCAGCTTGACGACACCACGAACGCCGCCGGTGCTGTCGCCGATCTCAATGGCGCAGGTGCTGTTGACGATGAAACCTTCGAAGCTGATTTCGCCATCAGCTGCCTGGGCGGACTGAGTGACACCGGCGAGGGTCAAGGCGGCGAACAGGCCGCTGAACGTGAGCTTTTTCATTGCAACTCCAGATAGGTTGTGCGCGTCTTGCGCTGGACAGTGGCGACGTGCAACAGCAACCCGCAGGTCGGCGCCCGACCTGCTTCCCCTGCTGCACACGACGGGGGCCACTATGCCTTCACTGCTCTTGGGCAAAGACCTGGAGAAATCCCAATGAAATAACTATGTTTCCCAAAGAAGCCGGGAAAATTCTCATGCCGGTGGGAGCGGGCTTGCCCCACGATGGCGTTCTGTCAGCCGCATCGCATCGCGGGGCAAGTCGGCCGCCGCACCGCCGCTCCCGCCACAGGCCCTTGCCGCGACAGCTGTCAGCGCTGTCAGCTAGCGGTCACGCTGCTGACCTGATCGAGCGGCTATAACCCTCAGTATCGACCTCATGTCCGCGGTGCCCTGCAAGCATGCCAATCAAGCCTCGCTCCCTCGTTGTCTGCACCCTGCTGGTGGCCATGGCCGGCACCTTGCTGTGGCTGTTCAACCGCCCGGGCCAGGACAAGCCCGTCGTCAGCAACGCCATCCCGGTACGCGTGGTCAGCGTCAAGCAACAGGACGTACCCCGCTTTGTCAGTGCTATCGGTTCGGTGCTGTCGCTGCACAGCGTGGTGATTCGCCCACAGGTCGAGGGGCTGCTGACCCGCCTGCTGGTCAAGGAAGGCCAGGCGGTCACGCAAGGCGAGTTGCTGGCGACCATCGACGATCGCGCAATCCGCGCCAGCCTCGAACAGGCCAAGGCCCAGCTGGGCCAGAGCCAGGCGCAATTGCAGGTAGCCGAGGTCGACCTCAAGCGCTACCGCCTGCTGAGCAGCGACAACAGTGTGTCGCGCCAGACCCTCGACCAACAGCAGGCGCTGTTCAACCAGCTCAAGGCCACGGTACTGGGTAACCAGGCGGCGATCGCCGCCGCCCAGGTGCAGCTGTCCTATACCCAGATCCACTCCCCGGTCAGTGGCCGGGTGGGTATTCGCACTGTCGATGAAGGCAACTTCCTGCGCGTCGCCGATGCCCAGGGGCTGTTCAGCGTGACCCAGATCGACCCCATCGGCGTCGAGTTCTCGCTGCCGCAGCAGTTGTTGCCAACCCTGCAAGGCCTGCTCGCCGCGCCAACCCCGGCCGTAGTCCAGGCCTACCTGGAAGGCGATGGTGACAGCGGCGGCACCCTGCTCGGCGAAGGTCACCTGACCCTTATCGACAATCAGGTAGCGGCCAACACCGGCACTATCCGGGTCAAGGCCGAGTTCGCCAACTCCGCTGCGCGCCTCTGGCCCGGGCAACTGGTAACCCTGAAACTGCAGACGGCGCTGGAGCAGAAAGCCCTGGTAGTCCCACCACAGGTGGTGCAACGCGGCATCGATGGCCACTATGTGTACCGGATCAATGGCGACAAGGTCGACAGCGTGCCGGTCAAGGTGCTGTACCAGGACAGCGTGCTGAACATCATTGCCGGGGTCGGGGCCGGTGATCGCCTGGTGTCCGATGGCCAGTCGCGGCTCAAGCCCGGCGCCCAGGTCGAGGTGGCCGCCGATGCACCGCCGGTAGAAGACGTGGCCAGCGGCAAGGTGCAACCATGAACCCGCGCGGATCGATCAGCGCCTGGTGCATCGACCGGCCAATCGCCACCGTGCTGCTGACCTTCGCCCTGGTGCTGCTCGGGGTCATCGCCTTTGGCCGCCTGCCAGTGGCCCCGTTGCCCGAAGCCGACTTCCCGACCATTCAGGTCACCGCGCAATTGCCTGGCGCCAGCCCGCAAACCATGGCCTCGTCAGTGGCCACGCCCCTTGAAGTGCAGTTCAGCGCCATCCCCGGCATGACTCAGATGACTTCCAGCAGCGCCTTGGGCTCGACCAACCTGATCCTGCAATTCAGCCTCGACAAGAGCATCGACACCGCCGCCCAGGAAGTCCAGGCGGCGATCAACACCGCCAGCGCCCGCCTGCCCCAGGATATGCCCAGCCCGCCGACCTGGCGCAAGGTCAACCCGGCCGACAGCCCGGTGCTGATCCTCACCGTAAGCTCCGCGCAGATGCCGGCCAACGAACTCAGCGACTACGCCGAAACCTTGCTGGCCCGCCAACTGAGCCAGATCGACGGCGTCGGCCTGATCAACATCACCGGGCAACAACGTCCGGCCATCCGCGTACAGGCCCAGCCAGAAAAACTCGCCGCCCTCGGCCTGACCCTGGCCGACCTGCGCCAGGCCATCCAGCAAACCAGCCTGAACCTGGCCAAGGGCGCGCTGTACGGGCAGAACAGCGTGTCGACCCTCGCCACCAACGACCAGTTGTTTCACCCCGAGCAATACGCGCAGTTGATCGTCTCCTACCGCAACGGCGCGCCGGTGCACCTGCAGGACGTCGCCACGGTCATCAACGGCGCCGAGAACGCCTACGTCAAGGCCTGGTCCGGCGAGCAGCAGGGCCTGAACCTGGTGGTGTTCCGCCAGCCCGGGGCCAATATCGTCGACACCGTCGACCGGGTCATGGAGGCCTTGCCCGGCCTTGAGCAGATGCTGCCGGCGGCGGTGCAGGTGTCGGTGCTCAACGACCGTACCCAGACCATCCGTGCCTCGCTGCATGAGGTCGAAGTCACCCTGATGATCGCCGTGCTGCTGGTGATCGGGGTGATGGCGCTGTTCCTGCGCCAGTGGTCGGCGACCCTGATCGTTTCCAGCGTGCTCGGCGTGTCGCTGACGGCAAGTTTTGCGCTGATGTACCTGTTCGGTTTCAGCCTCAACAACCTGACCCTGGTGGCCATCGTCATCGCCGTGGGCTTTGTCGTCGACGACGCGATCGTGGTGGTGGAAAACATCCACCGCCACCTGGAAGCCGGCGATAACAGCCGCGAGGCAGCGCTCAAGGGCTCTGCCGAGATCAGCTTCACTGTGGTCTCGATCAGCTTCTCGCTGGTTGCCGCATTCATTCCGCTGCTGTTCATGGGCGGCGTGGTCGGGCGCCTGTTCAAGGAATTCGCCCTGACCGCCACCTCGACCATCCTGGTATCGGTGGTGGTGTCGCTGACGCTGGCGCCGACCCTCTGCGCCCTGTTCATGCACCGCCCGCAGCAGCACCGGCAGGACACCTCGGGCCGCCTGCTGGGCTGGTACCAGCGCGGGCTGCTCAAGGCCCTGGCGCACCAACGGTTGATGCTGGGCCTGTTCGGCCTGACCCTGGCCTTGGCGGTGGCCGGTTACGTGGCGATCCCCAAGGGCTTTTTCCCGGTACAGGACACCGGCTTCGTGCTCGGCACCAGTGAAGCGGCGGCCGATGTGTCCTACCCGGACATGCTCGCCAAACACCAGGCACTGGCGAAGATCGTCGAGGCCGACCCGGCGGTGCGCGCCTTCTCGCACGCAGTCGGAGTCACCGGCAGCAACCAGACCATCGCCAACGGCCGCTTCTGGATCGCCCTCAAGGATCGCGACGATCGCGATGTCTCGGCCAGTGAGTTCATCGACCGCCTGCGGCCACAACTGGCCAAGGTGCCGGGCGTGGTCCTGTACCTGCGCGCCGGCCAGGACATCAACTTGAGCTCCGGGCCGAGCCGCAGCCAGTACCAGTACGTGCTCAAGAGCAACGACGGCGCCGCGCTGAACCTCTGGACCCAGCGCCTGACCGAACGCCTGAAGGCCAACCCGGCCTTTCGCGACCTGTCCAACGACCTGCAACTGGGCGCCAGCGTCACCCGCATCGACATCGACCGCAAGGCCGCGGCGCGTTTCGGCCTGACCACCAGCGACATCGACCAGGCGCTCTACGATGCTTTCGGCCAGCGGCAGATCAGCGAGTTCCAGACCGAGACCAACCAGTACAAGGTGATCCTCGAACTCGACGCCCGCCAGCGCGGCAAGGCCGAAAGCCTCAACTATTTCTACCTGCGCTCACCGTTGAACGGCGAGATGGTGCCGCTGTCGGTGCTGGCCAAGGTCGCAGCGCCGAGCACCGGGCCGCTGTCGATTGCCCACGACGGCCTGTTCCCGGCGGCCAACCTGTCGTTCAACCTGGCGCCCGGTGTCGCCCTCGGCGATGCGGTGCAAATCCTTGAACGCACCCAGCGCGAACTGGGCATGCCCGACTCAATCATCGGCACTTTCCAGGGCGCGGCCCAGGCTTTCCAGAGCTCCCTGGCGAGCCAGCCTTGGCTGATCCTCGCCGCGCTGGTGGCGGTGTACATCATCCTCGGCGTGCTCTACGAGAGCTTCGTCCATCCGCTGACCATCATCTCCACCCTGCCCTCGGCCGGGCTCGGGGCCCTGGCGCTGCTGTGGCTGTCGGGCCAGGACTTCAGCATCATGGGCCTGATCGGCATCGTGCTGTTGATCGGCATCGTCAAGAAGAACGGCATTTTGCTTGTCGACTTCGCCCTCGATGCCCAGCGGCACCACGGGCTGAGCCCCGAAGTGGCGATCTACCAGGCCTGCCTGACGCGCTTTCGACCGATCATGATGACCACCCTCGCCGCCCTGCTGGGTGCGGTGCCGCTGATGTTCGGCATGGGCGCCGGCGCCGAGCTGCGCCAGCCGCTGGGCATCGCCGTGGTCGGCGGGCTGCTGGTCAGCCAGGCCCTGACACTGTTCACCACACCGGTCATATACTTGGCCCTGGAGCGCCTGTTCCACCGGCGCCAGCAGGCCGTGACCCTGGCGCAAACCGATGCCCGTTGAGAACCGATCATGCGTGTGCTGATTATCGAAGATGAAGAGAAAACCGCCGACTACCTGCACCGCGGCCTCAGCGAGCAGGGCTTTACCGTGGACCTGGCACGTGACGGTATCGATGGCCTGCACATGGCCCTGGAAGGCGATTACGCGGTGATCGTCCTCGACGTGATGCTCCCGGGTCTGGACGGCTACGGCGTGCTGCGCGCCCTGCGCGCGCGCAAACAGACGCCGGTGATCATGCTCACTGCCCGAGAGCGGGTTGAAGACCGTATCCATGGCCTGCGCGAAGGCGCCGACGACTACCTTGGCAAGCCGTTTTCCTTCCTTGAACTGGTGGCCCGCCTGCAGGCCCTGACCCGCCGTGGCGGCGCCCATGAGCCGGTACAGATCCAGGTCGCCGACCTCTGGGTCGACCTGATCAGCCGCAAGGCCAGCCGTGCCGGGCAGCGCCTGGACCTGACCGCCAAGGAGTTCTCGCTGCTCAGCGTACTGGCCCGGCGTCACGGTGAAATCCTCTCCAAGACCGCTATCGCCGAGCTGGTCTGGGACATCAATTTCGACAGCGATGCCAACGTCGTCGAAGTGGCGATCAAACGCCTGCGGGCCAAGCTCGACGGCCCGTTCGAAAGCAAACTGCTGCACACCATTCGAGGCATGGGCTATGTTCTGGAAAACCGTGCCGACTAATTCGATTGCCTTGCGCCTGAGCGCGCTGTTCACCCTGGTGGCGCTGGGTGTGTTCCTGGTGATTGGTACGGCGCTGTACAAGCAGGTCGACCGCAGCCTCGACCTGCTGCCTACGGCAGAACTGGAGGCGCGTTTGAGTGTGCTGGAGTCATCGCTGACCCGCTACGACACCCGTGAGCACTGGCAGAAAGTCACCAACAAGCTCAACCTCCTCAGCGAAGAAGACCGGCGCATCCGCTTCTGGGTGGTCAGCGGCGCCAGCCCGTTCGAATATGGCCAGCCCGATGCCAACATCCGCAACTTTGCCCAAGGCCCGCTGGGCATGCGCGACCTGCGCCTGGCCGCCAGCCCCTACCCGTACAAGGTACTGGTCAGCGAACTGCCAGCCATGGGCAATCGCCCGGCCCTGCGTTTTTTGATCGGCATCGACACCCAGACCTTCTGGCACACCCAACACACCTTGCTGGTGGCAATCATCAGCCTGTCGGTGCTGGGCGTGGTGCTGGCCTCATTACTCGGTTACTGGGTGGCGCGCTATGGCCTGCGCCCGTTGCTGGCGCTCTCGGCTGAAGCACAGAAACTGGCCCCGCCACGCTTGAGCGGACGCCTGCAACTGGCTGACCTGGCGCCGGAGCTTGCGCAGTTTGCCCGCGCGTTCAACTCGACCCTGGAACGCGTCGACCAAGCCTACAGCCGCCTGGAAGCATTCAACGCCGATGTCGCCCATGAGCTGCGCTCGCCCCTGACCAACCTGATCGGCCAGACCCAGGTGGCCCTGACCCGCGGGCGCAGCGCCGAGCATTACTTCGAGGTGCTGCAATCGAACCTGGAAGAGCTGGAGCGGCTGCGCAGCATCATCAACGACATGCTGTTCCTCGCCAGTGCCGACCAGGGCAGCAAGGCCACGGCCCTGACCTGCAGCTCGCTGGCCGAGGAAGTGGCGACCACCCTCGACTACCTGGATTACATCCTCGAAGACGCACACATCCGCGTGCAGGTCAGTGGCGATGCCCAGGCGCGGATCGAAAAAGCCCAGTTGCGCCGGGCGCTGATCAACCTGCTGAACAACGCCGTGCAGCACACCCTACCCGAGCAGGTAATCCAGGTGCGGATCGAGGCGCAGGACGGCCAGGTCAGCATTGCCGTGAGCAACCCGGGGCCGGCGATTGGCCAGGAACACCTGGCAATGCTGTTCGAGCGCTTCTACCGGGTGGATGCGGCGCGCAGCAACAGCGGCAGTGGCAATCACGGGCTGGGCCTGGCGATCGTCAAGGCGATTGCCCTGATGCATGGCGGCAGTGTGTTCGTGCGCAGCCAGGCGGGGGCCAATACCTTCGGCATCTTGTTGCCGGCTTGAGGGGCTCATCGCGGGGCAAGCCCGCTCCCGCATGACCCGCGATGACTATTACCTTTGACGCAACAGTTCTTATCCTAAAAGTAACTGTTTCTCTCACCCATTTCCGACTAATTTACTCAGACCTACTTCACACTTGCCAAGCAAGAAGGTTGTTGTAAATGTCCAACAGTATGGGTGTTGCCAGCGTATTCGTCCTGTCGTCCCTGTTGCTGTCGCCACTGGCCATGGCAGAAGAATCCCAGGCTTTTGTCGCACGTAATACCGAGCGTGCCGCCGTCGTTCAGGAAGCCATCGCCGCACAGCAGGCCGAGCAGGCCCAAGGCCTTGAGCAGACCGCTTCCAAGGCCGAGGCGAGTGACGACTCCGACAGCTGATCGGCCCACGTTCCACCTCTTTGACTCCCTCGACGACAGCACAGGTGACTTGAGCGCCTGTGCGGTTGTCTTTCAAAGCCGCTGCCGATCAGCGGCTTTTTTTTCGTGTGTCGAAAAGTGCCAGCGCGCTGGCTCGTTTGTTGATGACAAGAGCGTCTTTAACACAATAAAAACTGCCGTACATTCACCCCAAAGGAGTCTACACCGGTGAACACTGCTTTACGCTTCACCCCGCTATTCGTTGCATTGGCTGCAACGATGCCCTTCACAGCCCAGGCCGACGAGGAAAAGGCCGAAGGCTTTATCGAAGGGTCGAGCCTCAATGTGCACGCCCGCAACTACTACCTGAACCGCAACCAGTTGCTGCCAGGGGTGCGTGACAACCGCGAATGGGGCCAGGGCTTTCTCGGCAAGTTCGAATCGGGCTACACCCCGGGAACAGTCGGTTTCGGCCTGGATGCCCACGCCATGCTCGGCCTTAAACTCGACGGCGGTGGCGGTACGTCCGGCTCCAGCATCCTGCCGATCAACACCAAGGGCGATGGCGAGCCGGGCAAGGCGCACGATTCGTTCTCTACCGCCGGTGCTGCGCTGAAGATGAAAGCCTTCGACACCGAGCTCAAGGCTGGCGACCTGTTCCTCACCAACCCGGTGATCGCCGGTGGCGAGTCGCGCATGCTGCCGCAGACCTTCCGCGGCGTCAGCGTGACCAACAACAGCTTTGCCGGGGTCATGCTCGAAGCCGGCCAGGCCAGCTTCACCAAGCCCTACAACCAGAGCGGCCATCGGCGCATCGACACCTTTTACGGCCACCTGCCGGACGAGCGTGACAGCCGCCACCTGAACTGGGCCGGCGTGGCCTGGAGCGGCGTGCCGAACCTGACTTCGAGCCTGTACGCGGCCGAGCTCAAGGACATCTGGAACCAGTACTACTTCGACGTCGACTACACCTGGCAGCTCAGCGACCTGGTCAGCCTCAACCCGGGCCTGCACTACTACCACACCCAGGACACCGGCCAGGCGCTGCTGGGGCATATCGACAACAACACCTACAGCCTGCACTTCACCGTCAACCTGGGCTACAACAGCCTCACGGCGGTGTACCAGCGGGTCAACGGCAACACCCCGTTCGACTACATCAACCAGGGCGACAGCGTGTTCCTGGACAACTCGCAGATCTACTCGGACTTCAACGGCCCCAACGAGCGCTCGTGGAAACTCAAGTACGCCTACGACTTCGCCGGTGCCGGTATTCCGGGCCTGACCTCGGTGGTGTCCTACTCGCGCGGTGAGCTGGACATGAGCAAGGTCGACGCCAACAGCGTCGGCTACGGCCACTGGTACAACGCCGAGGGCGAGAACGCCCGGCACTGGGAGCGTGACTTCGACCTGCAGTACGTGTTCCAGGAAGGCCAACTGAAGGATCTTTCGGTACTGCTGCGCTGGGCTTCGCACCGTGGCAGTCAGGGTTACTCGCACATCGACAACGATGTCGACGAGTACCGGGTGATCGTTGACTACCCACTGAACATCTTCTGAGCAACCCTGTAGGAGCGGGCTTGCCCCGCGATGCGATGTGACTGTCCCATTGCAATCGCGGGGCAAGTCCGCTCCCACACCCCAGCATATCGTCAGATAGATGCGATTAACTCCTTGTCCGACAATCCTCAGGCCCCTAGAATACGGCCGCCGCGCAGTAATACCGCACTTTCTAGACGGTCTTCGGCATCAGTGACCATGACGTTGCCCACCCGATCCCAGCGATCCGCCCTGTACAAGTCTCATCCGGAGCTGATCCTCAATCTGGGCAGCTGCCTTGCGGTGCTCGCCATCGTCGCCATCGTCACCTTCTTGCTGATGCGCGAACGCAGCAGCGTCGAGCAGGCCGCAGCGCGCTCAGCCAGCAATATCGTGCAATTGATCGAAAGCGACATCGTGCGCAATGTCGAACTCTATGACCTGTCCCTGCAAGGCCTGATCTGGGCCACACAGCGCCCCGAACTGCTCGCCGTACCGATCGAGCTGCGCCAACAGATTCTCTTCAGTCAGGCCGTCACCGCCCCGGTACGCGGCGATATCCTCTGGCTCGATGCCAAGGGCGACGTGGTCGCCGACTCCACCAGCGCCATCCCACGCCAGGCCAATTTCGCCAACAGCGCCGACTTCCAGCAGCACCGGGCAAACCCCAATCTGGGGTTGCTGATCGGCCAGCCGTTCAAGGCGCGGCTGGGCGACCTGGACTGGTGCATCAGCTTCAGCCGACGGATTTCCGGGCCCAAGGGTGAATTCCTCGGGGTCGCCGCCGGGGCTTTGCGCCTGTCCTACTTCAGCGCGCTGTTCCAGCGCCTGGACATCGGCAGCGACAGCAGCATCAACCTGATGAACACCGAAGGCGTGCTGCTGGTGCGCCAGCCGGGCACCCCGGACGAGCCAAAAATCGGCAACAACTACAGCGACCGGCCGAACTTTCAGCGCATGCGTGCCGATGTCAGTGGCACCTTCTCCGGCATTTCCACGCGCACGGGCAAAGAACGCCTGTTCACCTTTGCCCGGGTCGGCGACTTGCCGCTGATCGTCATCGTTGCCCATTCCGCCGACGAAGTCTTCGAGTCGTGGCAGCGCACTGCCGTGCTGGTCAGCGTAGCCACCGGCGTGTTGTGCATCGGTATCCTCTGGCTGACCTTGCTGCTGGGCCGTGAACTGCGCCGCCGGCAGAGCGCCGAACAAGGCCTGGCCGCCCTCGCCGCCACCGACAGCCTGACCGGCCTGGCCAACCGCCGGCGCCTGGACCAGGTACTACGCCAGGAGTGGGCGCGCAGCCTGCGCAATGCCCGGCCACTGGCGGTACTGATGGTCGATGTCGACCACTTCAAGGCCTTCAACGACCGTCATGGCCACCCCGGCGGTGATGCCGCCTTGCGCCAGGTGGCCACGGCCATCGCCAACAGCATCCGCCGCCCGGCCGACCTGGCGGCGCGCTACGGTGGCGAGGAGTTCCTGGTGGTACTGCCGGAGACTGAACTGCCCGGCGCCCGCCTGCTGGCCGAGCGTATCCGCGCGGCCATCGAGGCATTGCCGCCGTTTGGCGACGACAGCGCGCCCATCACCGTCAGTATCGGCATCGGTTGCCACACGCCAGGCGCCCAGCAAGATCTGCAGACCTTGCTGGGCGATGCCGACGAGGCGCTCTACCGGGCCAAAGGCAACGGTCGCAACCGGGTCGAAGCCGCAGTCTAAGAGCGGGCGCGCGCCTCGTTGCGCAAGGCCTTGACCTGGTCATGGTTGCGCTGCACGCCATGGTACTGGCGCTCCACCAGGGCATAGACTTCACTGCCTGGCAGGGAATTGAGGCGGGCCAGCTTATCCAGGGCGTCCTTGTAGGCTTTCAGGGCATGATCCTCACCGCGCTCGACTTCATTGAGCACCGCTTCTTCATCCTTACCCGTAAGCATCGACTTCAAGTTGACCCAACCACGGTGCAGGTCACCGCTGACGCTGGTGGAGGTTTCCGGATCGCCACCGAGGCTGCGTACCTGCTGTTGCAGCTCTGCTGCGGCAGTGCCGCACTCCCCCGCACGCTGGATGAAGTAGCTTTTGAGTTGCGGGTTCTTCACATCCTCGGCAGAAGTTTTGAAACCCTTTTCGCCGTCCTTGCTGAACTCGATCAGTTCATTGAGTACCGAGACAACCTCTTTGTTGGGGCTAGTCATGACCATGCTCCTTTGCATGAGGGAAGATGCAAGGGAGCGGAGCAGGGTTTGTGCCAGCCCGAAAACAAACTAAATATTGTTATTTTTCAACAAGTTGAAATTTATTGAACTTATGATTTGCACGCGTTCTGCATGAACTGTCCTTTGGCCTTCATGCAGATTGCATGTAAGTTGGCCTCATCATTCTTCAACAACAGGTTTGCCATGAACCCGGAAGCCCTCGTCCTGCTGGTCACCCGTGAAATGCCCTACGGCAAATACCAGGGCCGACTGATCGCCGACCTGCCTGGTCACTACCTCAACTGGTTCGCCCGCCAGGGCTTTCCCAAGGGCGAACTGGGCGGCCTGCTGGCGCTGATGCACGAAGTCGATCACAACGGCCTGAGCGACCTGCTGGTGCCCCTGCGCAAGAAGCACCCGCGGCCGCGCAGCTGATCAGGCCTTGGCGGGCTGTACCGCCAGCTCCACCCCTTCACCGCGTTTGAGCACGGCATAGACCAGCGCCGTCAGCAGGCTGCCGGCAACGATCGCGAGCAGATACAACAAGGCATGGTTGATCGCATTGGGGATCAACATGACGAACAGGCCGCCATGGGGCGCCATCAGCTTGCAACCAAAATACATCGACAACGCGCCGGTCAGCGCACCGCCAGCGACACTGGCCGGGATCACCCGCAGCGGGTCCTTGGCAGCAAACGGAATCGCCCCCTCGGAGATAAAGCACAGGCCCAGCACCAATGCCGCCTTGCCGGCTTCGCGCTCGCTTTGGGCGAACTTGCGCCGGGCGATGAAGCTGGCGATCCCCAGGCCAATTGGCGGCACCATGCCGGCGGCCATGGTCGCGGCCATCGGTGCGTAGCTTTGCGAGGCCAACAGCCCCACGGAGAAAGCATAGGCCGCCTTGTTGATCGGCCCGCCGAGGTCGACGCACATCATCCCACCGAGCAACACTCCAAGCAGAATCGCATTGGTGGTACCCATGCTGTCGAGAAAATGGGTCAGGCCTTCGAGCATGCCGGCCACCGGTTTGCCGACCACATAAATCATCACAAGACCGGTGAACAGGCTGGCCAGCAGCGGGATGATCAGGATCGGCTTGAGCGCTTCCAGGCTACTGGGCAGGCGTGCCCAGCGACTGATGGCCTTGGCGCTGTAACCGGCGAGAAAGCCTGCGACGATACCGCCGATAAAACCCGCGCCCAGGGTGCTGGCCAGAAGGCCGCCAATCATCCCTGGCGCAAGCCCCGGGCGGTCGGCAATCGAATAGGCGATGTAACCGGCCAGCAGCGGCACCATCAGTTTGAACGCCGCCTCGCCACCGATCTGCATCAGGGCGGCAGGCAAGGTGCCGGGCTCCTTGTAGGCCTCGATACCGAAGACGAACGACAGCGCGATCAGCAAACCACCGGCCACCACCATCGGCAGCATGAACGACACGCCGGTGAGCAGGTGCTTGTACACCCCGGTTTTCTCGCTGCCGGCCGGGGCTGCGTTTGTACCTTGCGCCGCCGACTCCTCACGACCTTCGGCCAGGGCTTTGTTCAACGTCGCCTGGGCCTGCTTGAGGGCCACGCCGGTACCGCAGCGATAGATACGCTTGCCGGCAAAGCGCGCGGTGGGCACCTCGATATCGGCGGCCAGCAACACCACATCGGCCTCGGCAATGGCCACTGCCGACAGAGGATTGCGCGCCCCCACCGAGCCTTGGGTTTCAACACTGAGCTGGTAGCCCAGTTGCTGCGCCGCCTGCTGCAAGGCCTCGGCGGCCATGAAGGTGTGGGCCACGCCTGTCGGGCAGGCGGTGACCGCGACGATCTTCGCGCTGCGCTCTACAGGAGAAGCACGTTGCTCGGCTTCGGGCTGATAGACCACAGCCCGGTTGGCCGCATCGCGCAGAAAAGTTTCCACATCCGCCAGCGCTTGTGCCGGGGTGCTCTGGTACAGACGCTTGCCGGCAAAACGGCGCAGGTCCAGCGGGCCGGTTTTGATCACCAGCACCCAGTCGGCAGCGGCAATCGCCGCTGCCGACAACTGGCGCTCGGGTTGCTGCGGGTCGTGCACTTCGACGCAGGTGTTCCAGCCCAAGCGCTGCGCGGCCGCTTCCAGCAGGCGCGCACTGAGCACACTGGAGACCTGGCCATTGGGGCAGGCGGTGACGATGGCAATGTTCATCTGCAAGCCTCTTGTTGTTCTTCGCTCAGTTGCACCTGGTTTTCCAGCTGCGCCAGTTGCGCCCGGTCGTTGATGCCAAAACCGATCTGGGTCACCGCCTGGGCGGCAATCGCCGTGGCCCGGCGCAGGGTTTGCCCGGGGCTATCAGCGCTGAGCAAGCCATGGACCATGCCTGCCAGCAGCGAGTCGCCGGCGCCGACGGTGCTGGCCACCGCGACCTTGGGCGGCACGGCGCTCAAGGCCCAGCCCTGGCGGAACCAGTTGACGCCCTGCTCGCCCTGGGACACCACCACATGCTCGATGCCCTGGCCGATCAGTTGAGCCGCCGCGTGCTGCTGCTGGGCAAAGTCATTGACGGCGCTGCCGAGCACTTCGCCCAGCTCATCGGTGTTGGGCTTGACCAGCCAGGGCCCGCACACAAGCCCGGCACGCAAGGCTTCGCCGCTGCTGTCCAGGGCCACCTTCAGACCCATGGCCTTGAGCCGGGCCAGGAGCATCTGCAACCACTGCGGGCTGATGCCCCGCGGCAGGCTGCCGGCGACCACCACCGCATCGTGACCGGGGGCGATCTGCTCAAGGCCAGTCAGCAGTGCCAGCCGCGCCTGTTCATCGACCAGCGGGCCAGGGCCATTGATATCGGTGACCTGCCCGCCGGCTTCGACCAGCTTGATGTTGCAGCGGGTCTCGCCCGCCACCCGCACGAAGCAATCGGCAAAGCCACGGCGGGCAATCAGAGCTTCGAACGGCGCCAGGTTGTCACGGCCCAGAAAACCACCCACGGTCACACTGTGGCCCAGGTCGGCCAGCACCTGGGCAACGTTCAGGCCCTTGCCTGCCGCGTGGCTGTGCTGCGCCTGGCTGCGGTTGACCTGCCCTGCCTGCAGGCTGTCGAGGCTGACGGTAAGGTCCAGCGCCGGGTTCAGGGTCAGGGTCAGTATCTTGGCCATCAATGGGTCTCCAGCAGTGCCCGCACTGCGCTGGCACTGCCCAGCTGCAAGGCTTGGCGCGCAAGCTGCCGGGCATGTTCAAAGTTCAGTTCACGTACTTCGGCTTTCACCTCGGCGATGCTGCGCGCCGCGACGCTCAGTTCATCGACACCAAGGCCGAGCAACAACGCCACCGCCTGCGGGTCGGCCGCCAGCTCGCCGCACACGCCGACCCATTTGCCATGGGCATGGGCGGCGCGCACGGTGATATCGATCAGTTGCAGCACCGCCGGGTGCAGGCCGTCGGCTTGCGCCGAAAGGCTCGGGTGGCCACGGTCGATGGCCAGGGTGTACTGGGTCAGGTCGTTGGTGCCGATGCTGAAGAAGTCCACCTCCTGGGCCAGCACTGGCGCCAGCAAGGCGGCCGACGGCACCTCGATCATGATCCCCAGCTGCAGGTCGCTGACGCTGATTTCCTCACGCAGGCGCTCGACCATGGCCCGGGCCTGGCGCCACTCTTCGAGCTGGCCGACCATCGGGAACATGATCCGCAGCGGGCGGTCGCCAGCGGCGCGGAGCAAGGCGCGCAACTGGCTTTCCATCACCTGCGGGCGTTGCAGGGTCAGGCGAATGCCGCGTACGCCGAGGAAGGGGTTTTCTTCCTTGGCGATCGGCCAGTAAGGCAAGGGTTTGTCGCCGCCGACATCCAGGGTGCGCACCACCAGCGGCCGACCGTCGAGGCCGTCGAGCACACGGCGGTATTCGGCCTCTTGCACGGCTTCGTCCGGGGCTTGCTGATGGGCCATGAAAATCAGTTCGGTGCGCAGCAGGCCGACGCCTTCGGCGCCCTGCTCGACCACCGCTTCGATACCCGCGCTTTCACCAATGTTGGCGAACACCTCGATGGCATGGCCGTCGCGGGTGATCGCCGGTTCCAGGCGCCGGGCCTTGGCAGCTTGCAGACGTTGCTCGCGGCGGTCACGTTCGGCCAGGGCCCGTTCGAGTTCGTCAGCAGCCGGCGCCACGCTCAGGCGGCCGCGTTGGCCGTCGAGCAATAGTGGCGTGCCCGGCGCAATCAGCAGGACGGCATCGCCTGCGCCAACAACGGCGGGGATGCCCAAGGCGCGGGCGACGATTGCGCTGTGGGCGGTGGCGCCACCCCGGGCGGTGAGGATCCCGGCCACGCATTGCGGGTCGAGCCGCGCCACATCCGAGGGGCCGACCTCCTCCATCACCAGCACATACGGCTGATCCGGCGCCTGCACTTCAGCTTCGCCACACAGCTGGGCCAGCACCCGCCGACCGATATCACGCAGGTCGGCGGCGCGCTCGGCCAGCAGGGCGTCGTGCAAGGCTTCCTGCTGGCGCGCGGCAGCATCGATCACCGCCATCCACGCCGCCGCCGCGCTTTCACCCTGGCGCAGGCGCTGGTCGACTTCGTCGGTGAGGTCCGGGTCGGCGAGCATCTCCTGGTGGGTGATGAAAATCTCGCGGATGGCCTTGGCCGGGCTGCGCTGGGTCAGCGCTTGGATCTCATGGTTCACATTGGCCAGGGCTTGCTGCAGGCGTTGCCGTTCGATCGGCAGCGACTCACCGCGCAGCGGGTAATCGAACTCGCGCAGCACCTGGATATGCGCCGGGCCGCTGGCAATGCCCGGTGCGGCGGCAACACCCTGGATCTGCGCGCCAGCTGTGGGCGCCACACACTCAGGCTCGGCCATCACTTCGATGACCGCCTCAACGACAGGTGCCAGTGCCTCGACCTCTTCGCCCAGGCCCGCCTCGATGGCGGCCAGCAGCGCGGGCAAGGCATCGTTGGCGATACTCGGTTCGGCGATGATTTCCAGCACCTGCCCACGCCGCGCGCCGAGGCTGAGCAGCTTGCTCAGGCTCTTGGCCGAGACCGCAGGCTGGCCACTGTCGACCAGGCGCAGGCGAATCTCGCCAGCAAAATTTTTCGCCAGTTGCGCCAGCTCCTTGGCCGGGCGCGCATGCAGGCCGTGGGCGTTGGCCAGGCCGATGCGCGCACTCGGCCAATCACTCGGCAACTCGCCGCCGAGCACTTCCAGCACCGTGCGGCTGCTGGTGGCGCGGCACAGCTCCTGGCCGCGGCCTTCGATCAACAGCGTGCACAGGCGCTCAAGCAACGCCTGATGGGCAGCACCGAGGCTGGCCAGGCAGAACAGCCCCAGCAACGGTTGGCCGTTATGGCGCAGCGGCTGTTGCGGGGTGACGAAGGCCAGGCCCGGCTGGCGCACCGCCTGCTCGCTGTGCAGCCACCACAAACCCTCGCCCAGCGGCAGCGGCTCGACCTGCTGCAACACCCCGGCAAAACCCGGGCTGACACACTCGGCGCGGGTCAGCAGGCGCGCGGCACGCCACACCAGCTCATCGAAATCTTCGGCGGGCACGCCCAGGCCGATCATTTGCGCATCCAGCGCCAGTGCTTGCGGCGCGCCCTGCAGCAACTTGAGCAAGGCGTCGGCGGAGCTGGCGCGGCGCAGGGCTTCGGCCAGATCGGTCTCGCCCAGGGCACGGGTCAGCAGTTGCAGCAGGCGCAGGTGCTCATCGGAGCGGGCAGCAATGCCGATGGCCAGGTAGACGATCTGCCCGTCGCCCCAGTCCACGCCTTCGGGGAACTGCAACAGGCGCACGCCCGTGGCATGCACCAGCTCGCGGGTTTCGGGGGTGCCATGGGGGATGGCAATACCTTGGCCAAGAAAGGTCGAGCCCTGCGCTTCACGGGCTTGCAGCCCAGCCAGATAGCCATCGGCGACCAGGCCATCACTGACCAGGCGCTCGGCCAACAAGTGCAGCGCTGCCGACTTATCCACAGCCGACTGGCCCATGGATATCTGCTCCACGGTGAGCTCGAGCATGACCTTCTCCTTTGCAGCACCAAGTGGGTGCTGAGGTATTGTTGTGAATTGTTCAGCCCGGGGCCAGCGGCAATAACCCGGAGCAGGCGAGTGGATCGGCAGAAAAATCGCCTGCTGAAACGTTTAATCTAGATTCATGAGCACGTTACTCGATAATGTGCGATCTATGAAGCCCTGCTTGTCGTATTGCTGACTGCTGGCCTTATCGCGGGTCAAGCCCGCTCCCACAGGTGCACCTACTGTGAACAACATTGCCCATCTTGTAGGACAATTGCGACAATGGTCGTCTGCGCCTTCCTCACCGGATCGGCGACAATACCCGGTCAGGCTTTGCAGCCAGCCTCGGTAATAACAAGGAAAATGCGGTGAAACTCAGCGATATCGCACGTCTGGCCGGTGTGTCCGTGACCACGGCCAGTTACGTCATCAATGGCAAGGCCGAACAGCAACGCATCAGCAACAGCACTGTCGAGCGGGTGCGGGCGGTGGTCGAAGCCCATGGCTTCACCCCCAACCCCCAGGCTGCCGGTTTGCGCAGCCGGCACACGCGTACCCTGGGCTTTATCCTCCCCGACCTGGAAAACCCCAGCTACGCACGCATTGCCAAGCAACTGGAGCAACGCGCCCGCGCCCAGGGTTACCAACTGCTGATCGCCAGCAGCGACGACCAGCCCGAGAGCGAGCGTCAGTTGCAGCAACTGTTCCGCGCCCGCCGTTGCGATGCGCTGTTCGTCGCCAGCTGCCTGCCCCCCGAAGACGACAGCTACCGCGAACTGCAAGCCAAGGGCCTGCCGATCATCGCCATCGACCGCAGCCTGGACCCGGCGCACTTCTGTTCGATCGTCAGCGACGACCGTAACGCCAGCCAGCAATTGACCCGCAGCTTGCTGGCCACCCAGCCCGCGCATATCGCCCTGATCGGTGCCCGCCCGGAGCTGAGTGTCAGCCAGGCCCGTGCCGGCGGTTTTGACCAGGCCCTGGAAGGCTTCAGCGGCAAGGTCAGCCGCCTGCAGGGCGAAGCCTTCAGCCGCGAGTGCGGCCAGCGCCTGATGAACCAGTTGATCGACGAACTGGGCCGCCTGCCCGACGCCCTGGTGACCACGTCCTATGTGTTGCTGCAAGGCGTGTTCGACGTGCTGCAGGCACGCCCGGCCGACTCGCGCAGCCTGCAACTGGGCACCTTCGGTGATAACCAGTTGCTCGACTTTCTGCCGCTGCCGGTCAACGCCATGGCCCAGCAGCACGGCCTGATCGCCGAAACCGCACTCAAACTGGCCCTCGCCGCCGTCGAGCAGAAGCAGTACCAACCCGGCGTGCATGCCATTGGGCGAACCTTCAAACAGCGACTCTTCCCGGCCTGAGCATGCGCCTGATCGACACCCACACCCATCTGGATTTTCCAGACTTCGACCCCGACCGCCCGGCCCTGCTGGCCAATGCCCGGGCGGGCGGCGTCGAACGCATGGTGGTGCTGGGGGTGTATCAGGATAACTGGCAGCGGGTCTGGGACCTGGTGCGCAGCGACGCCCAGCTGTACGCCGCGTTCGGCCTGCACCCGGTCTACCTCGAGCAGCACCGCCCGGAGCATCTGGAAGAATTGCGCGATTGGCTGACCCGCATGCAGGGCGAGCGCCAGCTGTGCGCCGTGGGTGAATTCGGCCTGGACTACTACCTGCCCGAGCTCGACCGCGAACGCCAGCAGGCGCTGTTCGAAGCCCAGTTGCAACTGGCCGTGGACTTCAACCTGCCCGCCCTGCTGCACGTGCGCCGCAGCCATGCCAGGGTGATTGCCACGCTCAAGCGCTACAAGCTCAAGCGCGGCGGCATCATCCATGCCTTTGCCGGCAGCGTCGAAGAGGCGCGCGAATATCACAAACTGGGGTTCAAGCTTGGCCTCGGCGGCGCCGCAACCTGGCCCCAGGCCCTGCGCCTGCACAAGGTGCTGCCTCAGCTGCCGCTCGATAGCGTGGTGCTGGAGACGGATGCGCCGGACATGGCGCCGGTGATGTTCCCGGGCGTGCGCAACAGCCCGGCGCATCTGCCGCAGATTGCCCAGGCGCTGGCTACGATCATGGGGATCGAGGTTGAACGGCTGGCAGAGGTGAGTACGGGCAATGCCTGTGCGTTGTTTGGCTGGGCGTAATCCCTGTCAGCCAATACAGCGCAACCTGGGCCATTTGCTTAACCATGCCTTGGCCGCAATCCGCTCCTCATAGATCTGCCGCTTCTCCACCACAAAACGCCGGCTCGGCCTGAGCAACAGCCCGAACAGATCATCAAGCCCCAAAGGCGCCGACACTTCACACCCCCCTGCTGCGGTGCGCCGTACCGCAACGGCTGTGGCCGTTTCGCACCAGAAGGACATCGCTTGGGCTGATGAACCGTAGGGCGCATCGCCGTTGCGGCTGTGCATACGCGCCTGGTTTTTTACCGACCAGTCGATGCCGGGGGCCAACGTGCGCAATGTCGCTTCCAGACGTTGGTCTTCGTCAGGGTCGGCACGGCCGGGATCAAACCAGATGACATCTACATCCCCTGTAAGCGGTGACGGCCTGCGGTCGTGCAGGTGGTCCCATACCGCATTGCGCACAAATCCGGCACCAATCCAACAGTCCGGAAGTTCCAGGCGCCGGACCACATCGAGCAGCTGCCACCTGCGCGTATCGGCCGAGATAATTTGCTGTACCCGTGCTTCATGGTTCATAGCGCTTCCTTGCTGAAATACCGACTGATCCCATCAGCCAACTAGAACCAGCCGCGATCATCCTCCAGCTCCTGGCGACACACCTTGAGCTGGGCACCGTAGACTCGGGACTGCGCCTCCACCTTGCGCGCCACCTGCATCAGCCACGGCTTGCTGCGATAAGTCCCACGACTGAAACCGCCGCGCCCTTCGTGGTAGGCCAGGTACTGGTTGTACACATCCCACTTGGAAATCCCCAACTGGCGCTGGGTGCCGGCGGTGTACCAGCCAATGAACATGACCGCGTCATCGAAGTTATCCCGCGAGCCACCGTTGCCGGTACCGCTCTTGTACTCGCCCCAGACCGGGTCCTGGGCCTGTGCATAACCGTAGGCCGAACTCACTCGCCCCCATGGGATGACCCACAGCAGGTAGTCACGGGGCGGCAGTGCATCGGAAACGAAGCTGCTTTCCTGCTTCATGATCGCCATGGCCACATGTTGCGGCGTGCCGAACTGCTGCTGCATCTTCAGCGAATCTTCGTACCAGTCCGGGTACTCACGGTAGATGTTGCACAGATTGTTCTGATCCCGTGGCGGCGCGGTAGCACACCCGGCCAAAATCCCCACCGCCAGCATCAGCGCCCACACTCGCCTTTGTTTCATCCATCGCCCCAGCAAAAAAAGAGGGCTTCAAGTGCCCTTCGTCTATAACGCAGCACCTGAACCGGCCAGGCTGCGCTGCCATCTTACGATGGATTGAACCGCAATGGCCGGCTCAGCCTTTCCCGTCTACCAGCCGAACCCGGTGGCAATCAGCCGGCCCCAGCACTTGCCCGCTTGAGGCGCGCACCTGGAGCGGCATCAGCGGCTGGCCGCAGGCGTTGTCCAACAGCTGCGAGCGCGTCTCGCCGTGCTCGAACAGGTAGCGCTCGCCCCACTGACGCAGGCTGATCACCAGCGGGAAAATTTCACGGCCTTTGTCCGTCAAAACGTATTCCTTGTAGGCGCTGCCATCGGACGCCGGCTGCACATCGAACACCCCCACTTCAACCAGAGCCTTGAGCCGAGAGGCGAGAATATTCTTGGCCACCCCGAGGCTCTTCTGGAATTCGCTGAAGCGGCGAATATCGTCAAATGCGTCGCGAACGATCATCAACGACCAACGATCGCCAATGACCTCCAATGCTCTTGCCACCGGGCATTCGCGGTTTTGCGCTGCAGTGTCTGCCACCATGCTATGGACCTCTTGAATGACGACGGCGAAATCTGGTTGCAATTTGAAACCTTATTCGACAACAATCGAAACAAGTTTTTAATTGAAACCAGTTTAACCCACAGAGGCTCACATGACAGCAGATGCCGAGTCAGCCGCCCAAGCGTTGCCCGGGCATGGGCGCACTGCAGCGCGCGCCCCAGGGCTTTCGCCCTCCCTCACGTTGTTGCTCTCGATCACCTGTGCGCTGGCCGTCGCCAACGTCTACTTCGCCCAACCCCTGCTCGATTCCATGGCCCACAGCCTGAACGTGGACGCCTCGATGATCGGCGTGGTGGTGACGGCGACCCAGGTGGGTTACGCCATCGGCTTGCTGTTCATCGTGCCGCTGGGCGACTTGCTGAACCGCAAGTGGCTGGTGCTGACCCAGGTGCTGTTGTCGGCACTGGCCTTGGCGGCGGTTGGCGCCGCGCAGCAGTGGCTGACCCTGTTGAGCGCGATGGTCACCGTCGGCCTGCTGGCCGTGGTGGTGCAAGTGCTGGTGGCCTATGCCGCCGTGCTGGCAACGCCGTCGCAACGTGGGCAAGCGGTTGGCAGCGTGACCAGTGGGATTGTCCTGGGCATATTGCTGGCGCGCTTTACCTCCGGGCTGATCGCCGACCTGGCGGGCTGGCGGGCGGTGTATTTCGTGTCGGCCGGGTTGATGCTGGTCATCGCTGCGGTGTTCTGCAAAGTGCTTCCTGCAGCTGAATCACCACTCCGCCAACACCGCTACCCGGCGCTGATACGCTCGCTGTTCATGCTGTACCTCACCGAACCTGTGTTGCGCCTCAGGGGCCTGCTGGCCTTGCTGATCTTTGCTGCTTTTTCTGTGCTGTGGACCGCCATGGTCCTGCCCTTGAGCGCCCCGCCCCTGTCGCTTTCGCACACCGCCATCGGCCTGTTCGGCCTGGCCGGCGTCGCCGGGGCGCTGGCGGCCAGACGTTCCGGGCGCTGGGCCGACCAGGGCTTGGGGCAACGGGTGACAGGCATTTCACTGCTGCTCCTGACCCTGTCGTGGCTGCCCATCAGCTATGCCCAGAGCTCGCTGCTCGCCCTGGTGTTCGGGGTCATCGCCCTCGACTTCGCGGTACAAGCGGTGCACGTAACCAACCAGAGCCTGATCTTTGCCGCGCGGCCCGATGCCCAAAGCCGCATGGTCGGCGCCTACATGTGCTTCTACTCGGTGGGCAGCGCATTGGGCGCCGCGGCCGCGACCCAGGTTTATGCGCTGTGGGGCTGGAATGCGGTCAGCTTGCTGGGGGCGTTGATCAGCGCGACAGCCTTGCTGCTGTGGTTACTCTCGATGCATGCCACTACACCCGGTCAAGGAAGCCGCCGATGAAAACCCGCCACCTGCTACTTGCGATCTTTATCACCGCCATCTGGGGCGTGAACTTCTCGGTGATCAAACTGGGGCTCACCAGCGTCGACCCGCTGATACTCGCCGGCATTCGCTTCACCCTGTGCGCCCTGCCGGCGATCTTGTTCATCGCCAAACCTGATGTGCCATGGCGCTACCTCATCGGTTACGGGCTGGTCTTCGGCATCGGCCTATGGGGTGTGGTCAACCTGGGCATCCAGTCGGGTCTGTCTGCCGGCATTGCATCGCTGGTGCTGCAGTTCAGTGCGTTCTTCACCCTCCTGCTCGGCGCGTGGCTGTTCAAGGAAGCGCTGACCCGCTACCAACTGGCAGGCATGGGCATCGCCCTGGGTGGCCTGCTGAGCATCCTCTCCATCGTCGACGGCACCGTCACCCTCCTCGGCCTGGCCCTGGTGCTGCTGGGGGCCCTGGCCTGGAGCGTGGCCAACGTGATCATCAAAAAAGCCAGGACCACCCAGGTGTTCGCGTTTCTGGTGTGGTCCAGCGCCTTTTCGCCCATTCCCTTGTTTGCCCTCGACTACGCCGTGAACGGCGCGGCCGGTTACAGCGCCCTGGTCCACCAGCTCGACTACCGCGCCGTGCTGTCGATCCTGTTCCAGGTGTACCCCAACACCTTGTTCGGCTACTGGGTGTGGAACTCACTGCTCAAACGCTACCCAGTGTCCACCGTCGCGCCCTTGTCGTTACTGGTGCCGGTGTTCGGGCTGCTGGGTTCGCTGCTGATCTTCAACGAAAGCCTGTCACCCAACAAAATCCTCGCCGTGGTGCTGATCGTCTCGGGGCTGGCTGTCGGCCTGTATGGGCAGCGCATTGTTGCTGTGCTGATCAAGTGGAAGCATTGAAACAGGACCCGGTGGGAGCGGGCTTGCCCCGCGATAGCGTTCTGTCAGCCAGATCGTATCGCGGGGCAAGCCCGCTCCCACAGGGATCTCGCCAGCTTTTAAAAAGCTCGCTCGTAGTCAATAGGTAGCGCGCACAGTCAGGGTGAAATTGCGCGGTTCGCCATAGAAGTTGCCATTGGCCGAGGTGCCGACGGTCTGGTAGTACTTCTTGTCGAAGAGGTTGTTGGCGTTGGCGATTGCCGACCAGTGCTTGTCGATCTGGTACTCCAGGCTCGAGGCCCAGATGGCATAACCCGCCTGGTTGAAGGTGAATGCTTCGGCATCGCCGTCGTAACGGCCGGTAGACGGGTTGTAGGGGTTCACCGTGCCGCTGCGGCCATTGTTGCTCTGGGCAGTGACACCCAGGCCGACTTTCCATTTCTCCAGATCACCCGGCAAGCGGTAGGTACCCCAGAGCTTGAACAGGTGCTTGGGGGTCACCGCCGAGTAGATGGCGCGCGTCTCATCGTTGGCCTTGTCGACGGTGTGGTTGTAGGTGTAGCCGGCAAACAGGTCGAGGCCGGTAAGCAGCTCACCGCTGATTTCAGCATCAAAGCCTTCGCTGACGACCTCACCCTGGCTCAGGAAGCAGCAGTTGTTGGCCCCGTAGGTCTGCGGGTAGCGCGGATCGGCAATGGCCGCGCCTTGCTGCTCGATACGGTAGATGGCGAAGCTGGTGTTGACCTTGTCGTCGAACAGCAGGCCCTTGAGGCCCACCTCGTAGTTTTTCGCGGTGGCGGCATCCAGTGCCTGGTTCGGATAGGCCACTTGCAGGAACTGCGGCTTGTACGTCTCGGCATAGCTGACGTAGGTGCTCCAGTTCGGCGTCAGGTCGTAGATCAGGCCGGCATAGGGTGTGGTCACGCCCTGTTCCTTGAACCGGCGTTTGTAGGGCGCCGGGTCCTCCAGGACATTGCCGAAGTCGTCGAAGAACACTTCCAGGTCGCGGTACTTGTAAGTAGACACCCGGGCGCCCAGGATCAACTTGGTGCGCTCGTTCAACGACAGCCGGGTCATGCCGTAGTAGCCGTACTTTTCGGTGGTGTTGTCGTCGGTCTTGTTCGGCGTGCTGCCCGGGTCGAGCGGCTGCACCGGGTTGAAGATATCGAGCGCAGTGCCGTTGAGCAGGCCCCAGCGCTGCACCGTGTAGCCATCGGCGGTGGAGTAATCAGCCCCCACCAGCACGTCGTGGTGCAGGTCGAACAGCTCGAAGCCGCCCTTGAGGTAGCTGTTTATGCCCTTGCGCTCAAGGCCGGTCTTGGCCGGGTAGTTCAACCAGGTCGTGCCCTTGTGGGTGATCGGGTCTACCGCGCCGTTGGCGAACAGCGAGTTGCCGTCGCGGTCCATGTCCATCCAGGTCAGGTCGGTGGTCCACAGCCAGTCTTCGTTGAAGTTGTGGTCAAGCTTGAGGTACGCCTGCCTGGTTTTTTCCTGGACCGAGCCCCAGGAGGCAAGGTAGGCGGTGTCGTGCGACAGGCCGATATCATCACCGTTCTTGTAACGCGGCAGGCCGCCGAAGTTGGGGATACCTTCATTCTCCTGGTAGCTGGCGCCAACGGTGAGCAGGGTGTCCGGGCTCAGGTCGAACTCGAGCGAGCCGTAGTACAGGTGCTTTTCCATGTTGGCCACATCGTAGAAGAACCTGTTGTCCTGATAGGCCATCCCTGCCCTGCCGCGGACGTTGCCGGCGTCATTGAGCGGGCCGGTGACATCGAGCTCGCTGCGGTAGGTGTCCCAGCTGCCAGCAGAGGCGGAGAACTTCAGCTGGTTGTGGTCCAGGGCGCGCTTGCGCACCAGGTTGATGGTGCCGCCGGGGTTGCCGCTGCCCGAGTACAGGCCGTCGACACCGCGCAGAAA
Organism: Pseudomonas tructae; assembly: GCF_004214895.1. Lineage (NCBI taxonomy): Bacteria > Pseudomonadati > Pseudomonadota > Gammaproteobacteria > Pseudomonadales > Pseudomonadaceae > Pseudomonas > Pseudomonas tructae. Next base: position 5,113,419 of record NZ_CP035952.1, read on the forward strand.
CTCCACGTGGTCGTATTGGGCCAGGTCCAGCTGGCTGATCGACCCGTAGCCGGAGATCGAGGTGTCCATCGGCGCGCCGCCGTCGAACTGGATGTTCGACACCGCGAAGCCGCGGGAGAAGAAGTTGGTATCGTTGCCCAGCGACGAACCGGAGGCGCCGTTCTTCTGCAGGGTGACCCCGGTGGTCTTGTCCAGCGCGTCGGTCAGGGTGGTGAGGTTCTGGTCCTCGATGCGCTGGCGCGTCACCACCGACACCGAGTGCGGCACCTCTTTGAGCGATTGCGCAACCTTGCTGCCGACGCTGGTGGCACCGGTGATGTATGAACCGCTGTTCTCGCTGAGCGCACCCAGGCCCTGGCCCTGAATGGTGGTGGCCCCCAACTCTACGGCGGCCTCGCCATCACTCCGTTGCTGCAGGTAGGCGCGATTGCCCTCGGCAAGTACGAAGCTCAAGCCGGTGCCTGCCAGCAGTTGCTGCAGCGCGGCGCTGGCGGTGTACTCGCCGTGCACGGCGCTGCTGGTCTTGCCGCGGGTCAGCGCGCCATCGACGAACAGCTGAATGCCGCTGCTGGCCGACCATTGCAGGATCGCACTTTCCAGCGGCTGGGCGCCGATCGCGTAGGTGCGGGTCTGCGCCTGACTGCTGCTGGCGGCCTGGGCCTGTGGCCAGGCACCGAGGGCAGACACGCAGCCAATGGCGCTGGCCAGCAGCAGGGGCTTGAGGCGCATGGCGCAAGGACGACTCGGGTGGGGACGTGCGAAAGGCGTGGGCATTCGATCTCTAATCCGTCGTGATGGCAGTATTCGCAACTCATTCGCGTTTGCGATCAAGACTTATGACGGACCAGTGAGCAAAGACAACGACGGGCTAAGTGAAATTATTTTCCATCACTGCGCCCGGGCCCGTACCAGCGTCAACCAGGGGCCAATGCGGGTGACCCGAATCGGCAGGATGACCTGCAGGCTTTGCAGCGCCCCATCGACCTCGCGCGCCTGCACGGCAGCCGTTACCCGCAGCTGGCCCAGGCTCGCGTCGCTCAGCAGCAACTGCGCGCGCGAGTACGGCTGCAGCCGTTCTAGTACCTGTGCCAGCGGCTCGTCACGAAAGGCCAGGCGCTGCTCGCGCCAGGCCAGTTGCTGGTTAAGGTCAACACTGCGCAGCGGGCCAATACCGCGGGCGTCGTAGTGCAGCGCCTGCCCCTCGCGCGCTTCGGCCTGCTGCCCGGCCTGGCTGACCCGCACCGCATGCTCGGTCACCGTCACCTCGGCGCCATTGCCCGCCAGGCGCACATCGAAGGCGGTACCCAGCGCACGCACAGAGCCTTGCGCAGCCTCAACAACGAACGGCCGGGCCGGGTTGCTGGCCACCTTGAACCAGGCCTCGCCCCGGTACAGATGAATGCGCCGCTCACCTTCGCTGAAACGCACATCCAGCGCCGACTGCGGCGCCAGTTGCACGGTCGAGCCGTCTTCCAGCGTCCAGCTGCGCACCTGGGCCACCTCGGTGCGGTAATCCGCCCAGCGCGCTGGCGACAGCGTGAATACGGCCAGCGCCATGAGGACCGCGGCGGCGCTCGCAAGGCCTGCCCAGCGCCGCCGGGATGAACGGCGCCGCGGCGCGCTGCGCGTGGCGACATAGGCCTGGCCCGCCGCCCCTGATGCCTGCCACACCTGCTGCGCGCGCTGCCAGGCCAGCGGATGGCGGCGATCGGCGCCAAGCCAGCGGGCAAACGCCTCGCGCTCGGCCTCGCTGACGCCGGCGTCCTGCAGGCGCACGCACCATTCCAGCGCCTGGTCCAGGGGAGTCTGCGAGTCGGATTCGGTCATTGCATTGCTTTCTCGATGCGCTGCATGGCCTTGACCATCTGCGAGACCACCGTGCTCTTGGAAATGTTCAAGCGCTCGGCAACCTGCTGGTGATCCAGGCCTTCAACCCGGCACAACAGGAACACTTCGCGACAGCGTGCCGGCAGCTCGGCCACCACCTGCATCAGGCGCTGCAGCTCACGGCTCATCTCGGCTTCACGCAGCGGATCGACCCTGGCGTCAGCGACCAGCTCGACCACCACCGGGTCGGCCTGCACCTCGATGCCCAGCGCCTCGCGGCGGCGCAGGTCCATGCCCAGGTTACGGGCGATGCGAAAGATATACGCGCGCGGATTGCCGATCTGCTCGCCCAGCTTGCGGCTGGCGACCCGCAGCCAGGTCTCCTGGGCCAGGTCTTCGGCCACGTTGGCATTGCCGAACTGGCGCACCAGGTAAGCCTGCAGCGCTTCGCGGTTTTCCATGAAGGTAGCCAAAAGATGTTCACGATCCCGCGACATTCGCCAAGCATCCTGAACTGCGCGCAAAAGGGGTCGGCACAGTAGCATCAAATAGTAAATATTCTCAATAGCGACTGGAGTGGGGCGCAGGTAGCTTGTGGATGGAGAAGCGCCTGGCGATTATTTGAACAACTGTCAGAAACTATGATAAGTTTCTGACACAGTATCAAACCCAGTGCGTACCGCCATGCAAAAGCTTCCAGAAATGATCCTCCAACGCAGTCAGTCTTTGCCTGAGGGCGAAGTGCTGTCGCCCAAAGAGTTTCTGAGCGCGGGCAGTCGTGCAGCCGTTGACCAAGCGTTCTCGCGCCTGGCCCGGCGCGGAAAACTGCTGCGCATCTGTCGTGGAATGTATGTCGCCCCGGTAAAGAGCCGTTTCGGCACTCGAGCGCCAGAGCCCGAAAAGGTCATCCAGTCACTGGCGCAGAAAACCAGCGAGCCCGTAACATCCAGCGGTGCACGCGCTGCCAACGGTTTGGGTTTGACCCAGCAGGTTCCGGTGCGCCAGGTGTTTCTCACCAGCGGGCGTGCCCGTACATTGAGGCTTGGCAAGTCCGAGATTCAAATCAATCACGCTCCACGCTGGATGCTCTCAGCCTCGGCCGCCGGCGAAGCCGTTCGCGCCTTTGCCTGGCTGGGAGAAACGCAATCCAGAAGCGTGATCCACCAGTTGCATAAGCGACTGCCGGAAGCGGAATGGGCGAAACTCATGGGGTTTCGCGCAGTGCTGCCTTCCTGGATGGCCAGAATGATTGGTAGCGAGGCTCTCTGTGGCTGAAAACTTCTTCTCCCTGACTCCAGAAGACCAAAAAGAGGCACTGCTGCAGGCATCCTCGAACCTCGGTCGTCCAGCCTACCTGTTAGAAAAGGATCTTTGGGTTGTTTGGACCCTGGGCAAACTCTTTTCCGCCCCAGCGGGTGACCACCTCACGTTCAAGGGCGGTACTTCACTCTCCAAGGTTTACCGGCTGATTGATCGATTCTCCGAGGATATCGACCTTACCTACGATATTCGGCAAATCCTGCCAGAGGCAGAAAGTGAGATTCCACCCAGTAGCAGCCAAGCCAGAAAATGGTCATCCAAAGCTCGGGCCCTGCTCCCCGGCTGGATTGACGAATCCGTTGTTCCGTTACTGTCCGATGCACTCAGGGCCGACAACATGGCGGCAGAGCTGAGCCGGGATGAAGATAAGCTTTACCTGCACTATCGACCATGCACCCTGGCCAACGATTACGTCATGCCAAGGGTACTACTGGAATTTGGGGCGCGTTCTAGCGGAGAACCGCATGGCCGCCAGCATGTTTGCTGTGACATGGCTGCAGCCCAACTAGATGGAGTGCTGTTTCCCGAGGCAACCCCCATCGTCATGGACGTGGCTCGAACCTTCTGGGAGAAAGCCACCGCTGCCCATGTGTACTGTGTACAGCAGCGGTTGAAGAGCGAACGGTTCGCCCGCCATTGGCACGACCTCAACGCCATTGTCCAAAGCCAGAGGTTCGCAGAAGTCATCGACCGTCGAGATATCGCTGCGTTGGTGGCAGAGCACAAATCCTGGTTCTTTAGTGAAAAGGCCGCTGACGGCAGTAACGTGGACTACCACCATGCTGTTTCAGGCAACCTTCGACTGGTACCGAGCGGTGAAGCAAGGGCTCATTTGGAAACTGATTACGCCAAAATGTTAGAGGGCGGGATGTTCGACAGCACCCCGCCATCGTTCGACGTACTGATGACAGCATGTGCCGAACTCGAAGAACGCCTGAACACTGCTGCCCATACGCCAGCGCCAATCACGCTGAACTGATTGTCAGCAAAGCCAACGCTTTGGATGGGCCAAGTCGCAGTTACACTCCATGGTTGCTGTGGTACTGGTAGTGACTTGTAACGAATAGGCGCCAATATCAGTACTTTTACAGCGGATATCTTCAGGATTTCCTGATTCCCTGTAGTCCATTTCCCAATCATACTTTTGCCGCGCGTTAACCATTGCGATGGTATTGGGCCCACTCTAGTCTCGGCCAGTCGTTGACATTCAACGACCGGCTTTGACAGGCCGTTCCAGATCTCTAGAACACGTGCACGCTTTATGGCGGCTGTACGTGGGGCACTTCGTGTGCGCCGAGTCTCTAGAGTCCTCGGTCTGTCAACCCGCGTACAGCTGCCACCTTCTTGTTTGACAGCAAGTCTGTAGCAGTCTCACTGACTCTAGAGGTTCGCATGCTCAAGATCGTCCCAGACCCACCGCATCACCCCAACCAATCCCTCGAAGACCTCCTCGTCCAGACGTCCGAGTACCTGGTCTGCGCCCTCACCATTGCCCAACAAACGGCATTGCTCCACACCAGACCACCCGGCCAGGTGCTGACCTTGGCGACCATGCATGAAATCGAACATGCCCGCAGCTTGGTGGAAGTAGCACTGAGCAAAGTGCAGTTGAAGCACTGAGGTTCTTTCAAGCGAGCGCCAGCGTTGCCCGGGCAAGGCTGGTTGCTTGATGGCACGGCACGCCGTGGGAGGTATGGATGAGCGAGAACTCGATTGAAGGCCGCACTTCAGGTTTGCAAACAACAGGCATCGGCGTATTCGGTGAAGGTCAGCGCGGAATGAGCACTGAACGACTGTTCCGGGTTGAGCCTGGGCATAGTGCGGATTTTGCAATGGAGCAAGCGGCTGTGTTGATCGGCTGTGTGGGCAAGCTCACACACCTGGCGATGCTCGAAAGAGATGAAACCATGGTTTGTGCGGCTCATTACCTGAGCGGGATGGCCAAGGCATTGGTTGAGGATGTTGCGCACGCAATGGCTGAACCTAACCTTTAGCCGTACCCATGTTTGTAGGAGCAACTGTCTTGCACAGCTTTTTAAAAGCTGGCGAGATCCCAGTGGGAGCGGGCTTGACCCGCGAACACGGGCGAAGCCCGTGCCATTCATCGCGGTGCCTGCTTCGCGGGACAAGCCCGCTCCCACTGGACTTTTCGTACACACCCGAGGGTCGAAAGCCGCTGATTAAATCGCCCGCTGGAAAACGCCTGCATCCGCGAGCATTGCAATCAACCCCTCAGGCCATACCGTCTCCTGCGTAGAACGCAATTCCTGCTCTGACCACCAATGGTGATCCGTCATGACCTGCAGCTCATGGGCCGTCCATTCAGCACGCGAAAGTTCGCGCTGCTCTACCTGCACAACGAAGTACTGCTCAACGGCGAACACCTCTTCGCCACTGGGCAGCAACATTGGAAACTCTCTGCAATCCACAGGTGCCGCGACAGTGCTGACAACAATACCAGTCTCCTCTCGCAACTCACGGATTGCCGCCGCCTCGAACGTCTCATCGCTCTCCAGCGCGCCACCTGGGGTGGCCCAGCAACTCTCCCCTGCCAACGCACCGTCCGCATGCTCGAAACGAAACAGCAGCACCTGGTTTGACGGGCTGATCACCAGCAACCGCGCCGACTTTCTCTCACGCATGTAAAACCCTCTCCCTGGAAGACCGCGCAGGATACTGCCAAGCGAGCGCCATGTCTTGGCAGCGAGCGCCCGGCACGTCAGCCACCATTCGCTGCCTGCAACACCTCAGCTATTTGCTTGCGCAAATCACCGTGCAGAGACTCGTCATAGGGCGGTGCTGTTTTCCAGTCGTAGAACCATGCCGGCATTCTGCGTTTGTCTTCAGGTTCGTGGGCGTAGCGAGGGAAGATATGGCAGTGCAGCTCAGGCTCTGAATTACCGAGAATTTCGTAGTTCATGCGAAGCGCCCCGGTAACCTGCAACACCGCATCCCCGATTCGGGCCATATCGAGCAGATAAAGTGCCCGGGCTTCGCTATCCAGATCATTCAGGCTCGGGACAACCGGGTCGGGCAGCAACAGGCAATAACCCTGCAAAAACTGCACATCCCCCATCACCGCCCAGCCTGAAGCCATCCGGCAAATCACTTTGTCATTTTCGCCATTGCGAGCGAGTGCCACGCGTTGTGTGATCAGCGACATAGGTATCAATCCACGATGAATAACTTGGCGCCGACAACAGTCGATGAACGATGCGCCTCGGCGTTATCGCCAACCTGGTAACTCATGCCGGCGGTGAGCGTAAAAGTACGAGCATCGTCCAGCTCAGTGTCGAGCTGGCCTTCCAGGCAAAACAGGATATGGCCCTTGCTGCACCAATGGTCGGCGAGATAACCCGGCGTGTACTCAACCAAGCGAACGCGAATGTTGCCGAACTGGCAAGTACGCCAGAAGGCGGTACCGGTTTCACCCGGATGCACAGTGGGCTCGATCTTCGACCAGTCGGTTGTTCCAAAAGGGATAGCAGTGAGTTCCATGGTTGCCCCAGGTTATGCAAAAGGTGCAAACCGTAACGGGGCGGCGCAGTGGTGGATAGATACAAAGTGAGTTGATTTCTCTCATACAGCGCAAGCCCAGCACCAGACTTGACCACTACAGTATATGCCTAGAGACAGAACGAGACAGGTAGAAACAAGAAAGCCCGCACTTGGCGGGCTTTTCAGGGGGTTCCGTATACAGGAGGAGACGTATCGGAACAGCTGGATGGTGCGGAGACAGGAATCGAATAGTAGTGGTTTAACCCATATTTTACTTGATCTAACCATCACCGATTCTGTTATGTATCCCTAAACGTATCCCTAAAAAAGAAAGTACCTTCGCTAGTCGCGGGGTGGATACGTGATTGTGGCCAACAGCGCACAGATCAAACGATGGTCGTCCACATGGAAAACGGATGGGTCGTCCTCGTCCTGACGGCCTAGGAAGAAAATGTAGGGCCGATCCTTTCTACCGCCTTTCTTAGCATCTATGCCCTCCTGCCGAACGACATCAAGTTCGTTGGTGACCATAGTCCGCTTTGCCTTAGACCAACCTGCCCAAGTCACCTGCACTTTGTAAGGGCGGACGTACCTGCTGGCCTCCTTGCCCCACTCACCAGCTGAAAGGGTAATCAGAAGGTTGTCTTCGGCAGCCTCAGCCCTGCCCCAACTGAGCTCACCATAGAAAATCCTCAGGGAAGGCAAATCCTCGACTCCGTCCCCTCGAAGCTTTTTGAACACGTGCAGGTAGGTTGTGGCCTCGACTCCTGGAACCTCCAGAGAGAGTGACCGATCGAATGGAAAATTGATGAACGCACGGCAGATACGTCTAATGCTCTGCGCGGACCTACGCCCTTGAGGCCGCGTTTCTCCATTTCCTGAGGTGCCAGTCCGTACGGATCGGGTTGCCCCCGACGACGACGGCTGAGCGGTGGGATCTACAACAGGTCGCTCACTCCTGAGTACCAACCGCGCCGGGGACAGGGCAGGACTGGTCTGTAGCTCGTCCCGTACAGAACCCTTTTTTCCTCTGGCGACGGCTTTTTCCTCACCTTCGATATCACAGTCCTGGAAATGCGTTTTCCCAGGTGGGCTTCGAAAATGGGGACGCTGCAAATTCGTCTTCAAGTAGGAGGCTGGATACACCGTCAGAGCACATCCTCTGCAAATGTAGCCATTCCTATCAACCTCAGGCAAAAGCCACAGATCTTCAGCATCTACAACTTCCAGCGTTACCCTATCCCGTGCGGACTCCATTTCCTCTCCTTGCAACGTCATTCTTGGATCAAAGCCGTCAGCCGTTCCACGCCCCTGGCCGATGGTTACGAGCCCGAACACATTAGGGCTTAACACGACCAGTGTCCAAAATGATGCACAGTTCACCCCTGTTCACCAGGTGTACCAGTTCACTAAGCTGGCTACCCAGCAGCTAACAAAGATCCGCGGGTTTCCAGCCCCGTATCTCAGGCAATCCCCTAGGGTCCCCACCGTCCTTGGCTACAGTCTGAAGAGGCTGTCCGCGAGTTGGAAAAGATAGAACGATCAGCGGTCCGTCTGGCCACCGAGCGGCTTCAGGAGGATTGGGATGCCGCAGTTCAGCAGCTGATAGCTACGGGTTCGAAGCTGTATGCCGGTAAGCGTTACATGGGCTGGGGGCAGAATGCCTTCCATGATTTGAAGATCCGTAACGAACTGAGCTCCACTATCGCTTGGGATTGGAGCGATTTGCTGAAGCTCAGCTACCAATACGGGCCGACACAAATTATAAATTTTCAGGGTGACGTGTTCGTTGAAATCGAAGCGACGTAATAGTTTAGATAAGGGTGCATCAGAAGGAAACAATTGCGTGATGCAATCGCATTATACGCTACCTGTTAATGACATCACCTACGTGATGTACGAGATTTCGAGATATGTACATGAGTAAAAAGGCTGAAGGTGCAGTCTCAATGTTAGAGGGCTTGGGGGCGCGGAGGCTCCATCTTAAACATTTGATCAAAATAATAAGAGGAAACTACAGAAACCTGACCAAAGTCGAGGCCATGTCAATTGATGTTATTGATTTAGAAATCCAGCGTATAGAAGTGCAGCTCGGAGGGTGGCGGTAAATATCGGAAATTTAAATGCAGGAGTTAAATAGGGGCAGTAGGCCCCTTTTTATTTTTGACTATGTGCTGAAGGTGGGTTGCAAAAATACTGTTTCTATCAATTCATTCGCATGAATAAAAATGGTCAACGGACTGGGTCGCATTGAAAATCAAAGACGAAGATACTCATATGTCCAGGCAGGACAAATGACCGAGCGGCTTATATCTTATATTGAACCGTTAAGATAAGAAGTGCACATACGGCTAGTCTAATATTTTAGCTGTCGATTGAATCTATAATCGATTTGTTGATATGGCATGAAAATTATGCTGGGATAATTTTTGAGAGTGCGTGCCACATAACAAGTATTGTAATAACCCACAGCCCTGCGTAGTACCATATGCTCGATGCATTCCATACCAGCCAAGCTATTCCAGCTTCTTGTTTTGTTAGATTTAAGTACTTAAATTCTGGTGAGAAACGCTTAGAGGTTAAGAAAAATCTATCATCGGTCGGTGTGTGGTTCTCAGCGCACTGACCTTTTATTTCTTCATAATCTAATCTTAATAAGTTGACATCGTCATGGCTGATAGTTTCTTCTTGGTTATCTTTGTGTTTCGCAATGATATGGCCTATTTTGCTTTGAAGGGCATTTAGATTCTCTGCATTTTTATGAAGCACATATGCTTTTACTCCATTTGCCGAGCCCCACTCCATTAAAGTAAATACCAAAATAAAAAGACCCATGCATATAGATATTGCAGTTAGCAAGTTATCTAGGCCGGAAATGCATTGTATTGGGGTTGAATATATTCTTTGCACAACGGCAATAATTATGCTTATTGCAGAGAATAGAGCTAAGCTAATCGTGGAAAACAACTCCCTTCTCTTTAGGCGACGAGAAGCGTTGTACCTGGCTCCGGACGTTCTCCAGACGGTGGTTTGCAGTTTTTCCAGATATTCAAGCATTGACTTTTCCAAAAAGTGTGTGTGCGTGGCGCCTGAGAGATCAGTCAGATCCTCTTCCCGGGCAGCTACCAAGTAGCCCTCGAGAAGGTTTAACACTAGGTGTCAGGCCCTGCTTTCGCTAGGTTTTGGGCACTTCCGCTCTTGCCAATGAATGGTAAGAGGTACTGCTTGCGCAGTAGGCGCCACTCACGGATGCTAATGTACACGGGTTAGGAATAAATTTCACCTTCATCTGAATGCATGGCTGCAAGGACAGCTTTGAGGTATTCATCATATATTTCATCAATCTGCTTATCTGTAAGTGGGATTTCTGGATCTATTCGACCTCTGGCTGCCAGAAAACTTATTTTCTGTGCAGACGTGGTGATCTCATCATAATTCCTGACGTATCCACCTTTGGGGTTGAATTTCATTTCGTAGTACGCCCTACTTAGCTTCTTGATTGTGTTAGGTGCTTGTACATTTATCTCGTGCATTCGTTTGAGCATTCCGAGAATGGCTTGATCCATTTTATATAATAGCGAAATATCCGTTATCTGATTGAAATATGCAACCCAACCATACCGTTTGTTACCGCTAATGGCGCCGGTGATTTTTTCGTTAAGCTCCATGAAAAAAATCTCTACCAAGCGATCCTTAGTAAGGTACTTTTGTCGCTCTAATCGCTTCAGTTTGTTATGTTTGTATTCGGTTAGCTTTTCGGCAATAGACTGTAGGAATCGTTCAATAGTTGCATCTCTTACTGTGATCTCTGGCCAGGAAAAAGTATATCCAAGATATGCGAATGTACTTGAAATTGGAGCTATGTGTGTTTTTCCGGATGCAAGATTGTGTAGCGAAAGTCCTCTTGTGTTCAGGCGATTTTTAAGGGATATGTATGATTTTTTTATTGATCCCTCAGGGCCGTACATTAACACGTCGTCCACATATCTGAAGTATGTTATGTCGGAGTTATTCTTGAATGCGTCATCAATTACTTGCATGTAGATAGATGCAAGGATATTGGATATTGCAAGGCCCTGGGGAACACCTTCTGCGTGCTGGAATTTGAATCGTTGTGCTTTCTTTGTGTTTTTAGGTACTGTTGGAGTTCTCAGTGCATGAGAAATCAATTTTAACGCTTTTTCGCACTTTACTTTTTTGGCGATTTCTTTGTTAAGCCTTTCGGGCTGGATGGAGTCGTAAAAAGTTTTTATGTCTGTGCTGCAGACCCAAGTTGATGAAGGGTCCAACGTTTTCATATCATCTGAAATTTGTCGAACATAAGTGCTCGCAATGTTTTTTGGCACGCGCTCTGGAAAAATAACTGCGAGATATTTCTGTAGCTGATGAAGTATTACTCTATCTCTAACGATGGGTACGCCGATAACTCTTGGGGGCTTTCCGCGGCCCTTTAACTTCAACTTTTCAAGAAAGGGGGCGAAACGAAATGACCCATCCAAGCATTTATTTGAAGCTATTATTAACTCTGCATTTGAGCGACTTGCAAATTGATAGCCATTGAGTCGATCAATACCTTTTGCAGAGTTGCTAATGAAGCGCTCGTTGAATACTGCCTGTAGACTAGCGGCGGAAAACATGTGTTCGAACAAGCTAATACTGTCCGGCTTCTCATGCTTAAATAAAATATCATCCCAGACAAACTTCATTGTTCCTCCTTGCGTGGCTATTTGCGGGTTTTTCAATTTTTGCCAATTGGACTTAAGATGTGGTTGCACAAGCCATGGCGACCCACATACTTATCTATATTATCTTTAATTCATCGTGCGTTTGGCATGTTGGTTAGTGGTTGGCACATTAAGCTTGCAGCAGCTTACCAGCAGGCCAAATAAATGCCAGGCAAACAGCTCTGGCGAGGGCTGTTTTTAATCATCTTACTTGGGTTTTATGAGGTATTCCTCGTTCCGCAGGCCTCTCGAACGACCACTTTTCTACCAGTTAAACCTTTCAGCATTATGTCGCTCTGGGCTCGAATCGGGCCCTCAAAATAAAGCAGCCATTACTCATTGCCCGGAACCCGTGAGATGGCTATTGTGTTGTTACTTCGTTTGCTTGCTGGTCGAGCCGCCACGCGGCGGTGAACCCAGTTTGCCAGACGGCAGCGATCTCTCTTCGGAGGGCGCTGTTCGGGTCGCGACCAAGATAGCCGTTCTGGTATCTGGGTCTCCCGTAGGTAGTGAGTGTCGCCCGACTGCTGCTTTAACGACCGCGACTCTGTCCTTTCATTGGGCTCACCAGGCGGTTGGCAGCTTTATTTTGAGTGCGGCGCTCGACGTCCGGCCGCGTGATGCGCGCTTGACCGAGGGACCGAAAAAGGTACGATTTATTGTGCCCCACACGATCAGGAGGCCAAGATGCTCTCATGCAAAAACGTGCCAATACGGCATGTGCGACAGCTCGGCTGTTCCTAGCTGTCCTCTGCTTCGTTTGCTTGCTGGTCGAGCCGCCACGCGGCGGTGAACCCAGTTTGCCAGACGGCAGCGATCTCTCTTCGGAGGGCGCTGTTCGGGTCGCGACCAAGATAGCCGTTCTGGTATCTGGGTCTCCCGTAGGTAGTGAGTCCCTGTAGCAGTTGGGTGGGAGCGAACTGGTGACGCCCAACAACACAAGGATTGGATGTGAGTAGGCTATATAAGGACATTTGCAGCCAACGGACTCTCTACGGTGCCTGGAGGAAGGTGCGCAGCAGCGCTTACTTCTCCTCTTCCGACGAAATCAGGCGGGAGGCTGAAGAATTCGAAAGTCGTCTCCCCGACTCTTTGATTGAAATACAGCGCGCCCTATCCAAGCAGGTGTTCAAGTTTCTCCAGCAGACTGGCGTCGCCCAGAAGAAACCAAGTGGAAAATCCCGGCCATTGGTGTTGGCTCCCATACCGAATCGTGTCGTCCAACGTGCCTTGCTAGATGTACTGCAGCGCCGTGTCCGATTCATTAAGCGAGTTCTGGGCACGCCTACAAGCTACGGTGGTATTCCTGAGAAACGAGTAGCCATGGCCATCGCAGATGCTCGGGAAGCAATGCATTCAGGGGCACGATTTCATATTCGGTCCGACATCCCCGCATTTTTCACCAAAATTAATAAAGACCGCGTTCTAGAGCTTCTTCGACCACATTTGAACTGTGAGGCTACTCTCACGCTTTTTAAGGAAGCAATCAGAACAGATTTGGCCAATCTCGACGACCTCAGAAGAAAGGGCCTAGACGAAATTTTTCCTATTGGAATTGAGGGCGTGGCCCAGGGGTCCCCACTATCCCCGTTGCTAGCAAATATCTACCTGGCCGATTTTGACCTAGCAATGAACTCGAACGGCATTACGTGCCTTCGCTATATCGATGACTTCCTGCTCCTTGGGGACAGTCTTAGTGATGTAGACAAGGCTTTCAATAGATCTCTGAAGGAGCTGGGTAGGATTGGGTTGGGGGCTTACGACCCACGAACAGACAAAACAAAGGCTTCCCGTGGGCCCACAGATGCGGGGTTCGATTTCTTGGGATGCAATATTTCTCCTGGTCTTGTCCAGCCTAGCGAAGCGACGCGGAGGCGATTCAGGAAAAAGTTGGACGCAGAGTTTTCCGCAGCCTCACATGCTCTTCGCTATAACGCACAATATCAAGATGGCGACGGAAAGTACTCGTACTCTTCTGCCCTTTACCGTATCGATAAAATAATTTTGGGATGGGGACGGGCTTTTACATTCTGCACTGGTTCCCAGTGCATGATTGCGCTGGATGACTTTATTACAAACAAACTTCTTCAGCTTGAAGCAGAAAAGATCGCTGCTCTTGCAAAGTCCGACCGAGCAGCACGCAGAAGGATCTTGGGTGTTCGCCTCCTCATGGAAATCCAAAACTGAATAGCCTCTAATTTTCTCGAGACAATTGACTACTCTTTCTAGCCAGAACAGAAGGGTAAAATCCACAGAAAAAAAGGAAGCAGGCTTGTAACACCGTGGAAGTTTATTCATGAGTGTTACACCACCAGCATCGACAGCTGTTACACAATTTTATTCTATATAAAACGGTAGCTTAGGTGGAATGCAACACCTGAAACACTTGAAACACTTGAAACACTACATTTTAAGGGTGTTCATCTATCCCCGTGCCCATTACTCAGCGGGAACCATCAGCGAAGATTAAGACGTACCTCTGTCGAGCGGTGATGCTAGTCAGCTAATCGGACTGTAGTGGTCTACTAACCCCGGACACCCATTTAGGCGAGAATGCTCGCCACAGAGAGGTGTCTGATGACCAAGCAACGCCGTACCTTTACCCCTGAGTTCAAGCGCGAAGCTGCCTGCCTGGTGCTCGACCAAGGCTATAGCCACGCCGAAGCTGCACGCTCGCTCGGCTTGGTCGAGTCGGCCCTGCGCCGGTGGGTCAATCAGCTTCAGCAAGAGCGCGGCGGCATCACGCCGGCCAGCAAAGCGTTGACGCCAGAGCAGCAAAAAATCCAAGAGCTGGAAGCTCGGATCACGCGCCTTGAACGCGAGAAGTCGATACTAAAAAAGGCTACCGCGCTCTTGATGTCGGAAGATCTCGAGCGTACGCGCTGATCCGCCAGCTCAGCGACCATGAGCCCGTTGATTGTTTGTGCGAAGTGTTCGAAGTCACTCGCTCAAGTTACTACGCACATCGTCATAGAAGGCGAACTCCGGACGTTGAACGACTGCGGTTGCGCAGTCGAGTGAATGAGCTGTTCACGCGAGGGCGAAGTGCGCCCGGCAGCCGTAGCATCAAGGCAATGATGCAAGAAGAGGGTGAGCAAATCGGAAGGTTCAAGGTACGCAGCCTGATGCGTGAGCTGGCGTTGGTCAGCAAGCAGCCAGGATCACATGCGTACAAAAAGGCCACAGTGGAGCGGCCAGATATTCCGAGTATCTTGAACCGAGCGTTTGATGTCGAAGCGCCAAATCAGGTCTGGTGTGGCGACATCACTTACGTTTGGGCGCAGGGCAAATGGCACTATCTGGCAGTTGTCCTGGATCTCTATGCACGCAGAGTGGTGGGCTGGGCCTTATCAGAAAAGCCGGACGCAGACCTCGTGGTCAAAGCGCTGGACGTGGCTTACGAACAACGCGGAAAGCCTCAAGGGCTGCTGTTCCACTCCGACCAGGGGTCGCAATATGGCAGCCGTCAGTTCCGCCAGAGACTGTGGCGCTACCGCATGCGGCAGAGCATGAGCCACCGGGGCAACTGCTGGGATAATGCGCCGATGCAGCGAGTATTTCGCAGCTTGAAATCAGAGTGGATACCGACCACAGGCTACCTGACCGGGCAGCAAGCTCAACGAGACATTAGCCGATACCTGATGAACCACTACAACTGGATCCGACCCCATCAATTCAACGATGGACTGGCTCCGGCGAAAGCTGAAGAAAAACTCAAAACCGTGTCCGGGATGAGTTGACCACTACAACCGCATGAAACAGAAAGCCCGCACTAGGCGGGCTTCTGGGGGATTTCATGCGACTGCTTGGCACTGCATGAATCTATTGACTGGTGCCGGAGACAGGAATCGAACCTGCGACCTTCGCGTTACGAGTGCGCTGCTCTACCGACTGAGCTACACCGGCGTGGCGATAACGCTACCACTGCCGGGTCGCTTACGCAAATCACTGTTTATTAACAGCAATTGCGTGTGTTTCAGAGTGCTTTGCAGCCTGCCGGGGCGAGGTCTTCGTTGAGGGTGCTGGTACACGCCCAGCCCGTGGCGGAGCGGGTCAGGGTGAGGGTTTTGTCGGTGGCGATGGCCGGGGCGTCGATCAGGGTGCAGACGATGCTGCCCACGCCCGTAGCCGCAGTGCCGCTGGCGGTGATGCTGCAGTGGGCGGTGCGTTCCTGGCCGCCGAGGGCGGCGACGTTGGCGATGTCTTTGCCTTCGTTCAGGCGCAGGTCGAAGGCGGTCTTGAGGGCGGAAATTTCGACCAGGGCCGCCGTGGCTTTGGTGCGTACCTGGCTGTTGGTGTAAATCGGCAAGGCGATGGTCGCCAGAATGCCGATGATCGCCACGACGATCATCAGTTCGATCAAGGTAATACCGCGTTGTCCTTGCATGGACACTCTCCCTCACAAAATCGGTTCATGCCGGGCCGCAGGGGTGCGGCGCCAGCAGGCGCGCCAGTAGGCCCGAACAGACACCTTTTGTCACCCCGTGACGGTCATTCGGTCATCCTCGCTCGACTACTCTAGTGGGCAGCGGGCAACACTGCTCGCCACTCGGGGCCTGGAGCTGTTACCAGGCTTGTGCAAGGCAGCGCAGCAAGGATGTCGCGATGACCGCAAGCAACCGTATGTACCACTGGCAAGGCACCAACGCCCAGGGCGCCTTGGTCAATGGCCAGAGCGCCGCGCGCAGCCCGGCACTGATCAGGGCGCAGTTGCGCCAGCGCGGGATTCGCCCGGGGCGCATCGACAGTGTGCGCGCGCCATTGTGGCAATGGCGCAAGCCACTGGATGGCAAAGCTTTGAGCCAGTTCAGCCGCCAGCTGGCCACCCTGGTCAAGGCCGGGGTAGCGTTGTTGCAGGCGCTGGAGGTGGTCGCCCAAAGCAGCGCCAACCCGGCGATGGCCAGCCTGCTGGGGGCGATCAAGGCCGATATCGCCGCCGGCAGCAGCCTGGCCAATGCTTTGCGCCGGCATCCGCAATATTTCGATCGGCTGTACTGCAACCTGGTGGACGCCGGCGAGCAATCCGGCAGCCTGGAGACCGTCCTGGCCCAGGTGGCGGCACTGCAGGAGCAACGCCAGGCCCTGCGCGCGCGGCTGAAAAAGGCCATGACGTATCCACTGCTGGTGCTGCTGGTGGGCTTTGGGGTGTCGGCGTTGTTGCTGTTGGAGGTGGTGCCGCGCTTTCAGTCGTTGTTCGCAGGCTTTGGTTCCGAACTACCGGTCTTCACCCAGCAGGTGATCAGCTTGTCGCAGTGGTTGGGCGCGCAGCTCGGGTGGCTGTTGATAAGCTTGTGCTGTGTAACCATCGCGGTGCTCCAGGCTTATCGGCGCAAGCCCGGGTTTCGCTTGTGGTTGATGCGTTTGGCCCTGCGCCTGCCAGTGCTGGGCAGCCTGCTCCAGCATGCCGCCCTCGCCCGCTTTGCCCGCACCTTGTCGACCTCGTTTGCCGCCGGAGTGCCGTTGGTTGAAGCGCTGGGGCCGGTTGCCGGGGCCTGTGGCAATCCGTTGTTCGAGCAGGCGCTGCACAAGGTGCGCGAGGACCTGGCCAGTGGTCAGGCGTTGCACGTGGCACTGCGCGCCAGCGGTTTGTTCCCGACGCTGGTGGTGCAGATGTGCGCCATTGGCGAGACAGCCGGCACGCTGGACGATATGCTCGCCAGGATCGCCAGCCACTATGAACAGGCTATCGACCACCTGCTCGATAACCTGACCGCCCTGCTCGAACCCTTGATCGTGCTGATCCTCGGGCTGCTGGTGGGCAGCCTGGTGATCGCCATGTACCTGCCAATCTTCCAGCTGGGCAATGTGATCTGACCATGAACCTGTTGAACACCCTGGCCAGCCAGCCACTGCTGTACCTGAGCATCGCCCTGTTGCTCGGGCTGATCGTGGGCAGTTTTCTCAATGTGCTGGTGCATCGCCTGCCGATCATGCTCGAACGCCAATGGCAGGCCGAAGCGCGTGAGGTGCTGGCGCTGCCCGAGGCGGCGCAGGCGCCGCGCTTCGACCTGTTTTTGCCGCCCTCGCAATGCCCGCATTGCGCCCACCGCATCCGCCCCTGGGAAAACATTCCGGTGGTGAGTTACCTGGCCTTGCGCGGGCGTTGCTCCGATTGCCAGGCGCGCATCAGCCCGCGCTATCCGCTGGTGGAGCTGGCCTGCGCGGCGCTGACGCTGTTTGTCGCCTGGCATTTGGGCTTTACCGCCAGCGCCCTGGCGCTGATGGTGCTGAGCTGGGGCCTGCTGGCCATGAGCATGATCGACATCGAACACCATCTGTTGCCCGATGCCCTGGTGCTGCCGCTGTTGTGGCTGGGGCTGATCGTCAATGCCTTCGAGCTGTTCGTGCCGCTGGAAGACGCGCTGTGGGGTACGGTGGCCGGTTACCTGAGCCTGTGGTCGGTGTTCTGGGTGTTCAAGCTGATCACCGGCAAGGAAGGCATGGGCTATGGCGATTTCAAGTTGCTGGCGCTGCTCGGTGCCTGGGGCGGCTGGCAGATCCTGCCGCTGACCTTGCTGCTGTCGTCGCTGCTGGGGGCCGTGATTGGCCTGATTATGCTGCGCCTGCAGCGCAAGCAGGCCAGTACGCCGATCCCCTTCGGTCCTTATCTGGCCATCGCGGGCTGGATCGCGCTGCTCTGGGGTGGTCAAATAACCACTTCTTACCTGCATTTTTCTGGATTGTGATGACCACCGCTGCTTTCACTCCCTGGATTCTCGGCCTCACCGGCGGCATTGGCAGTGGCAAGAGCGCCGCTGCCCAGCGCTTTGTCGAGCTGGGCGTGCACCTGGTCGACGCCGACCAGGCCGCGCGCTGGGTGGTCGAGCCGGGCCGCCCGGCGCTGGCCAGTATTGTCGAGCGCTTCGGCCCTGGGGTATTGCTCGAAGACGGCCAGCTCAACCGCGCCGCCCTGCGCGAGCTGATCTTCGCCGACCCGCAACAGCGGCAGTGGCTCGAAGCGCTGCTGCACCCCTTGATTGGCCAGGAGATCTTCAGCTACCTGGCCAAGGCCGAGTCGCCCTATGCGGTGTTCGTTTCGCCGTTGATGGTGGAATCCGGCCAATACAAGCGCACCCACCGCCTGCTGGTGATCGATGCACCGCAGGAGCTGCAGGTGCAGCGTACCCTGCTGCGCGACCAGACCAGCGCCGAACAGGTGCAGGCCATCCTCAAGGCCCAGGCCAGCCGCGAAGAACGCCTGCGCCACGCCCACGACGTGGTGGTCAATGACCGCGACCTGGCCTGGCTGCATGCGGAGGTCGAGCGCCTGCACCACTTTTACCTGACTTTGCGAGGAGGCCAAGCATGAGCCAACCGATGACCGTAGATTGCCCGACCTGTGGCGCCCCTGTGGAGTGGAGCGACGCCAGCGCGTTCCGGCCGTTCTGTTCTGATCGCTGCAAGCTGATCGACCTGGGTGCCTGGGCCTCGGAAGAGCACAAGATTCCGGTCGCACCGGATGCCGAAGACGAACTGTTCTCCGGCGAGCTCGACCCGCGCCACTGAGCCGTCAGCGCTCGGGGTCGTCATCCTTCCACGGGGCCTGCAGGTAGCGGGTCCGGTTGAAGGTCTCCAGCCACTCCGGGCAGAACACCACCAGGGCGCTGACCACCATGCCGTTGATGAAGGCTTCGGGGAAGATGATCAGCCACAGGTAACCGATAAAGTCCTCGATCCACTCGGGCATGACGAATCGCCCGTCCATCCACAGCAAGCCCAGGCCACCGAGCAGGCACAAGAGTGCCGACAGCGCCGCGGCAAAAAAGCCCGAACAGAAGATATAGACAAACAGGTTGCGCGGCTGTGCCCGCTCCACCAGGATCGCACACACCTCGGTGACCAGTACCGGCAGGCCGATCAGCAGCAGGCCATTAACGCCCATCGCCGCCAGGTCCTGCCGCCCCAGCGCCAGCAGGCCGAGCTGCGCCAGCAAGCCACCGACAATCGCCAACGGCCAGTCCAGCAGCAGGGTTACCGCGGTCATGCCGATAAAGTGATAGGACACCCCGGTGTCGAAGTCGCGGCGCACCAGCCACAGGGCAAACAAGGCGAACACCGTGCCGAACAGCAAGTGCTGGCGACGGCTGTCAGCGAACAGTTCGAGCCAGCGGGTACGTGCCACCGCCCAGATCAGTACGGGCACGTAGGCAACCCAGGCGATGGTCAGGGTCTGACTCGAAAGCACGGCGGCACTGATCACGGCAAATAACCCTTTTACGAGTGAGGCAATAGGCGTGGGGGCAGTCTACACCTCGGGGTTGGCTTGATCAGCCTCCTCCGGCACTTTCGGTGCTTCGAACAGGCGGAACACGGCGCCGTCAACCAGCCAGTCCGGCGGTTGGCAGCTGGGGTTGCGCTGCTGTTCGATGACACTGATGGTGGTCGCCGACACCTGCACATCGGCCCAGGCGCCATAGCAGCCGAACTCGTTCAGCGTCAGGCGCACGCGGTAGTCGCCGGGCATGACGCTGAGCACCTTGGGGTTGAACTCGGCATAACTGCGTACAACGTCGGATTCACCGCGGCGATGGTCGATCAGTTTGATGCTGTAAGGCGCTGAATCGTCCTCCTTGAGTAGCACATAGCGGCCGTCGGCCGTGTCGTATGGCAAGGTCGGCGACCAGAACAATGCCCCTATGCCGTACACCACCAGGGCGCATACCACCGTGCCGGAGCCGAATATGCCGCCCATCTTCACTACGCTCATCGTTCTTCCCTGATAGTCACTGAGCCCATAACGGGTGCGCAGTCTAGGCGCTGGCTTGCGCGCTGGGCAATGCTTTGCAGACATTTCCTGCAAAGCTCAATTGAACGCTAAGCTTGTGCCCATGGACGACTCAGACTACTTGCGCCTGCTCACCATTCAGGCCGAACAAGCCAATGCGTTTCTTTCCAATGCCCGTAAATGGGAACGTGAGCGTTGGGTCTGCCAGCGCCTGCTGCAAGGCCTGAATATTCCCTACCGCAGCGAAGACTTTGCCGCCGCCGGGCAAGAGCCGCCTGACGTGCTGTTTCGCGATGCGGCCTTCGAGGTGTTTTTCGTGCTCGACGAAGGCCGGCGCCTGAACGATGAGTGGCGCGAAGAGCTGCAGCGCCGGCGCAGCGCCTTCTCCCTCAGCCAGTTGGTGCGCCGCGAGGTCCGGCCACGGCGGATCAGCGCCCAGGAGTTGCTGCAGCGCCTGGCGCCGACCTTGCGCAAGAAATCGCACAACTACCAGGAACGCGGCCTGGACCTGAGCGAGCTGGACATCATTGCCTTTGCCAGCCTCAAGCGCGAAGTGCTCGACCTCAACAGCCACTTCCCACCGCCCACCGAGTACTTGCGCCAGGGCTGGCGCTCGTTGTCGCTGGTGGGCCCGACCTTTGCCCGGGTGCTGTTCGCCCACCCGGATGCGCCGGATTTTCTGCGCAGCAACCTGGGGCGCAGCATTGTGTTTGATGTCGGTATCAGCCTCTGAGCTGGCCCCCTGCCATCGCCGGATGGCATAAATTCCGCGCCGGTGATACAAAGCGCAATCATTCGTTATAAAGACAGCCAAGTGACTGAAAGATGGGCGACCTTCGAGCAACTACAGTGAACACTGTAGCTTTCCCACAGTCACAAGCGTCTATCTGACGAGGCCCTCATGACCAGCCGCCTGAATCCCGAAGACCAGCGTCGTGTCGATGAATACCTGCGAGCCCCCCAGCACCAAGTCGAGCGCAAGCCTTTCCGGCCCTGGCTGCTCCTTGTACTGGTGGTGGTCGTGACCGTTGTACTCGGCTTGTTGAGCCGCCTCTTGAGTCAACTGGTGCTATGAGCTGCCTTGCGCTCGCCCACAACGCCCGCCCCGTGCGGCCGACCACTCAAGACCCGAATTCCGTAAACCTTATGAGATATCTCCATGACTCACAGTATTGTGATTGTCGGCGGCGGCGCCGGCGGCCTGGAACTGGCGACCCGCCTGGGCAAGACCCTGGGTAAAAAAGGCAGCGCCAGCATCACCCTGGTCGACGCCAACCTGACGCACATCTGGAAGCCGCTGCTGCATGAAGTGGCCGCCGGCTCGCTCAACTCGTCCGAAGACGAGCTCAATTACGTGGCCCAGGCCAAATGGAACCACTTTCAGTTCCAGCTCGGGCGCATGAGTGGCCTGGACCGCGAGACCAAGCAGATTCAGCTGGCTGCCACCCTCGATGAAGACGGCCGTGAGCTGCTGCCGGCGCGCACCCTGGGTTACGACACCCTGGTGATCGCGGTAGGCAGCAACACCAACGATTTCGGCACCCTGGGCGCGGCGCAGCATTGCCTGTTCCTCGACACCCGCAAACAGGCCGAGCGCTTCCACCAGCAACTGCTCAACCACTACCTGCGCGCCCATGCCGGCGACCAGGCCAGTGAGCGCATCAGCGTGGCCATTGTCGGCGCCGGTGCCACCGGTGTGGAGCTGGCCGCCGAACTGCATCACGCGGCCCATGAGCTGGCGGCCTATGGCCTGGACCGGATTCAGCCCAAGGATATGCACATCACCCTGATTGAAGCCGGCCCGCGGGTGTTGCCAGCGCTGCCGGAGCGCATCAGCGTACCTGTGCACAAGACCCTGGAAAAACTCGGGGTGACGGTGATGACCAACGCGGCGGTCAGTGAAGTGACGGCGGACGAGTTGCGCACCAGCACGGGCGAAGTGATTCAGGCCAGCCTCAAGGTCTGGGCGGCAGGCATTCGCGCACCGGGTTTCCTCAAGGACATCGACGGTCTGGAAACCAACCGCATCAACCAGCTGGTGGTCCGCCCTACCCTGCAGACCACCCTGGACGACAATATCTTTGCCTTCGGTGACTGCGCCGCCTGCCCGCAACCGGGCAGCGACCGCAACGTGCCGCCCCGGGCGCAGGCTGCACACCAGCAGGCATCGTTGCTGGCCAAGGGCTTGAAGGCGCGCCTGGAAGGCAAGCCGCTGCCAACCTACGCGTACCGGGATTATGGTTCGCTGGTGTCGCTGTCGCGCTTCTCGGCAGTGGGCAACCTGATGGGTAACCTGACCGGCAGCGTGATGCTTGAAGGCTGGCTGGCACGGATGTTCTATGTGTCGCTGTATCGCATGCACCAGATGGCGTTGTACGGGACCTTCCGCACGTTGATGCTGATGCTCGGTAGCCGGATTGGTCGCGGGACTGAGCCGCGGTTGAAGTTGCACTGAGTTAACAGCCTTTTCGCGGGGCAAGCCCGCTCCCACAGGATGGTGATGATCCCGGTGGGAGCGGGCTTGCCCCGCGAATTACTTCACGACCCGGTAAGTACTCTGCACAAACCCGCTCTCAAAAGTGGTGCTGCGCATATGCTGCAGCGTCACATCCGCCGCCAGGGTACCGAACAGGGGGATGCCGCTGCCCAGCAATACCGGTATCCGGGTGATGGTCAGTTCATCCAGCCGCCCTTCACGCAAAAAGCCCTGAATCACTTGCCCGCCATCCAGGTACAGGCTCTGGGCACCCGTGTCGCGCAAGTAATCAACCAGCGCGGCAATCGGCCCGGGATGCACCTCGACTCCGTTGCTGACATCCGCCGCGCCCAAGGTACTGCTCAACACCACGACACGCTTGTGCGGATACGGCCATTCGCCAAAGGTCAGGATTTTCTCGAAGGTATTGCGCCCCATGACCAGGGTGTCGATGGTCGCCATGTAAGCGGCGTACCCATGATCGTCACTGGAACTGGTGGCAACCATCAGCCAGTCCAGCTCGCCGCTCTCGCGGGCAATAAAGCCGTCGAGGCTGGTGGCGATGTAGACAGAGGCTTTCAACGTCATGGCGCAGCTCCCTTGCCGGAAATAGCCGGATAGTATCAGGCAGCGCGCAGAAACGAAAAAAGGGCACCTTTTGCAAGGTGCCCTTCTTTCTGAAGATGGTCGGGGTAAGGGGATTCGAACTCCTGACATCCTGCTCCCAAAGCAGGCGCGCTACCGGACTGCGCTATACCCCGGTAAAAAAAAGGCACCAATTAAGGCGCCTTTTTTATGGCTGGCTGCTAATGGCAAACCAACCTTTTAAGATTTGAACCCAGCGTACCGGCTTCAAAAATGGTGGGTCGTGTAGGATTCGAACCTACGACCAATTGGTTAAAAGCCAACTGCTCTACCAACTGAGCTAACGACCCAAAAATGGTCGGGGTAAGGGGATTCGAACTCCTGACATCCTGCTCCCAAAGCAGGCGCGCTACCGGACTGCGCTATACCCCGGCTTGAAATTTGGCTCCGCGACCAGGACTCGAACCTGGGACCCAATGATTAACAGTCATTTGCTCTACCGACTGAGCTATCGCGGAACTATCAATTTCAATTACAACAATGCTGCAATTTCGATCGCTGTATCACTACCGCTTCGAACTCTTCGACCTTGTGCATCGCTGCGTTCATGTCTCTGAGGCGCGCTATTCTACAACTTTCAAAACCCTTGTCAACCCTTAATTTGCATTCAACTTACTGATTTGCAACTTTTTTTCAGATTCCCAGTTTTGCCGGAAACCTGCGGGGTGACATACAGCGGGGCGCACTTTACAAGCACTCGAGAAAAAAAGCAAAGAAAAAAGGCCTCGAAAATCGAGGCCTTAGCGTAACCCGCCGAAAACTCAGGCGAAGACGATCTCTTCGCCCGCAACCTTCGCCGTGATGGCGCTGCCTGGCAGGAACTTGCCCGACAGGATCAGCTGCGCCAACGGGTTCTCGATCCAGCGCTGGATCGCGCGTTTGAGCGGCCGTGCGCCATAGACCGGGTCGTAACCGACGGCGATCAGTTTATCCAGCGCCTCGGGGCTCAGCTCAAGGCTCAGCTCACGTTCGGCCAGGCGACCGCGCAGGCGACCGAGCTGGATCTGGGTGATGCCAGCGATCTGCTCGCGGCCCAGAGGTTCGAACACCACCACTTCGTCGATGCGGTTGATGAACTCCGGCCTGAAGTGCACGCCCACGGCATCCATCACCGCCGCACGCTGCGCTTCACGATCGCCCACCAGTTCCTGGATTTGCGAAGAGCCCAGGTTGGAGGTCATGACGATCACGGTATTGCGAAAATCTACCGTGCGCCCGTGGCTGTCAGTCAAGCGACCGTCTTCCAGCACCTGCAGCAACACGTTGAACACATCCGGGTGAGCCTTCTCGACCTCGTCGAGCAGCACCACCGCATAAGGTTTACGCCGCACCGCTTCGGTCAGGTAGCCGCCTTCTTCATAACCTACGTAGCCTGGTGGTGCCCCGATCAGGCGAGCCACGGAGTGTTTCTCCATGAACTCGGACATGTCGATACGCACCATCGCCTCTTCAGTATCAAAGAGGAATTCGGCCAACGCCTTGCACAGCTCGGTTTTACCGACACCGGTCGGGCCGAGGAACAGGAACGAGCCGCTTGGGCGGTTCGGGTCCGACAGGCCGGCACGCGAACGGCGCACGGCGTTGGAAACCGCCACCACCGCTTCTTCCTGGCCGATCACCCGATCGTGCAGCAGGCTTTCCATCTTCAGCAGTTTTTCCCGCTCGCCTTCGAGCATCTTCGACACCGGGATGCCGGTCCACTTGGAAACCACTTCGGCGATTTCTTCCTCAGTCACCTTGTTACGCAGCAACTGGTTCTCGGCCTTGCCGTGCTGGTCGACCATCTGCAGGCTGCGCTCCAGGTCCGGGATCACCCCATACTGCAGCTCGGCCATGCGGCTGAGGTCGCCTTTGCGGCGGGCCGCTTCGAGTTCCTGACGCGACTGCTCGATTTTCTGCTGGATCTGCGCCGAGCCCTGTACTTCGGCTTTTTCCGAGGTCCAGACCTCTTCCAGGTCGGCGTACTCGCGCTCAAGCCGGGCAATCTCTTCGGTGAGCTTCTCCAGGCGCTTGATCGCCGCTTCGTCGTCTTCTTTCTTCAGCGCCTGGGACTCAACCTTCAGTTGAATCAGGCGGCGCTCCAGACGATCGAGCACTTCGGGCTTGGAGTCGATCTCCATGCGGATGCGGCTGGCCGCTTCGTCGATCAGGTCGATGGCCTTGTCCGGCAACTGACGGTCGGTGATGTAGCGATGGCTGAGCTTGGCCGCGGCGATGATCGCGCCGTCGGTGATCGCCACTTTGTGGTGCACCTCGTAACGCTCCTTGAGGCCACGCAGGATGGCGATGGTGTCTTCTTCGCTCGGCTCTTCTACCAGCACCTTCTGGAAACGCCGCTCAAGTGCTGCGTCCTTTTCAATGTACTGGCGGTACTCGTTCAGCGTGGTGGCGCCGACGCAGTGCAGCTCGCCTCGGGCAAGGGCCGGCTTGAGCATGTTGCCGGCATCCATCGAGCCTTCGCCTTTACCGGCGCCGACCATGGTATGCAGCTCGTCGATGAACAGAATGATCTGCCCTTCCTGCTTGGACAGTTCATTGAGCAGGGACTTGAGGCGCTCTTCGAACTCGCCGCGGAACTTGGCCCCGGCGATCAGCGCACCCATGTCCAGCGACAGCAGGCGCTTGCCCTTGAGGCCGTCGGGCACTTCACCATTAATGATGCGCTGGGCCAGGCCTTCGGCGATGGCGGTTTTACCTACGCCAGGCTCACCGATCAGCACCGGGTTGTTCTTGGTCCGGCGTTGCAGCACCTGGATGGTACGGCGAATTTCATCGTCACGGCCGATCACCGGGTCAAGCTTGCCGTCTTCGGCGCGCTTGGTCAGGTCGACGGTGTACTTGTCCAGGGCCTGGCGCGACTCTTCGGCGTTGGGGTCATTGACCGCCTCGCCACCACGCAGGTTGCTGATGGCATTTTCCAGGGCCTTTTTGCTGACGCCCTGGCTGAGCAGCAACTTGCCGACTTTGCTGTTCTCGTCCATGGCCGCCAGCAGCACCAGCTCGCTGGAAATGAACTGGTCGCCCTTTTGCTGGGCCAGGCGGTCGGCCTGGTTGAGCAGGCGCGCCAGGTCCTGGGACATGTTCACGTCGCCCGTGGGGTTCTGGATTTTCGGCAGTTGGTCGAGCTCTTTGCTCAACGCCTTGCGCAGGCTGTTGACGTCGAAGCCGACCTGCATCAGCAGCGGCTTGATCGAACCGCCCTGCTGATCGATCAGGGCCTGCAACAAGTGCGCAGGTTCGATGGCTGGATGGTCCATGCCCACAGCCAGGGATTGGGAATCAGATAACGCTAATTGCAGCTTGCTGGTCAAACGGTCTATTCGCATGGGTTACCTTCCTTTAATGGGCAGGTCGGAGCGATGGACACACCTGATGAAGAAAAACCTGCCAGAGATACCACTGTAGATAAGGGTGATTCTGGAAGATTCAAGCTAGTCGGGCTTGATCCAGGTCAGCGAGGTGCCAGCCAGACCAGGGAAGCGAAGCGGCCACCCTGAGGGGTGCGCCGATAAGAATAGAAGCGCGGGTCGCTGACGGTGCACAAGCCACCACCATAGACCGCTTTGACGCCGCGCGCCGCAAGGCGCAGACGGGCCAGTTGGTAAATATCGGCCATCAGCTTGCCGGGTTGGGCACCGGGCACAAAGGCCTGGGCGGTTTGCGGATGAACGGCGGTGAAGGCGTCGCGAACTTCCAGGCCTACTTCAAAGGCTTGCGGACCGATGGCCGGGCCGAGCCACACCAGCACCTCTTCTGGCGCCAGCGCCAGGCGGTCCAGGGTGGCTTCCAGAACACCGTTGGCCAACCCGCGCCAGCCCGCATGAGCGGCGGCTACGCGGGTGCCGGCGCGGTCGCAGAACAGCACCGGCAGGCAATCGGCGGTCATTACCGTGCAGGCAATGCCGGGGGTGGCGCTGAAACTGGCATCGGCCTCGGCGATAACGCTGGGGTCGGCATCCGCCACCACCACGCCATGCACCTGTTTGAGCCAGGCCGGCTGGATACCGAATTCGGCGGTCAGGCGTCGGCGGTTCTCGGCCACCGCTGCTGGCGCATCGCCAACATGGTCACCGAGGTTGAAGCTTTCATAAGGCGGCAGGCTGACCCCGCCGCTGCGCGTGGTGACGCAGGCGCGTACTCCGGCTGGCGCAGGCCAGTCGGGAAACAGCAGCGCTTGCGTCAGCTCGCTCATCCGACGAAGGCCTCGCGGTCCTGCTTGAGCAGCGACAGCAGCCAGACGAAATCATCCGGCAGCGCCGACTCCCAGCCCATGCGCTCGCCGGTCACCGGGTGATCCAGCTCCAGGAAGCGTGCATGCAGGGCCTGGCGCGGGAAGGTCTTGAGCGCGTCGACCATGGTCAGGCTGGCGGCTGGCGGGATACGGAAACGCCCGCCATAGACCGGGTCGCCGACCAACGGGAAGTTGACGTGGGCCATGTGCACGCGGATCTGGTGGGTACGCCCGGTTTCCAGCTTGACCCGCACGTGGGTGTGCGAGCGGAAACGCTCCAGTACGCGGTAGTGGCTGACCGCCGGCTTGCCGCCTTCGGTGACCGCCATGCGCTGGCGCTGACCGCCGTGGCGGCCAATTGGCGCGTTGATCTTGCCGCCAGCGGTGACCACACCGATCACGATGCATTCATAGATGCGGCTGACGCTGCGGCTTTGCAACTGGGCGACCAGCTGGGTCTGCGCCTGAATGGTCTTGGCCACCACCATCAGACCGGTGGTGTCCTTGTCCAGGCGATGGACGATACCGGCGCGCGGCACATTGATAATGTCCGGCACATGGTGCAACAGGGCATTGAGCAAGGTGCCATCGGCGTGACCGGCAGCCGGGTGGACCACAAGCCCGGCAGGCTTGTTGATCACCAGGATGTGGTCATCTTCATAGACGATGTCCAGCTCGATGGCCTGGGCCACCCACTCGCCCTGGGCTTCCTGCTCGGCGTCGAGCGCCAGCAGAGCGCCGCCATGGACGATATCGCGCGGACGCAGGACTGCGCCATCGACCGTCAGGCGCCCCTCCTTGATCCAGGTGGACAGGCGCGAGCGCGAGTGCTCAGCGAACAATTGGGCGGCGATTTGGTCGAGGCGTTGCCCGCCCAATTCGGACGGCACCTCTGCGCGAAGTTGAATGATCTCGGACATGCTCGAATCAGCGGGCGGCACAGCCTTTGGTTTCGACTGCACGCTTGTGGTTAAATACGACGTCTTTTGCCCCGAGGGTTGCATCGGGGTGCTCATCATAACAGGACGGCCACGCCCAAGACAGCGGCCGTCATAGGGACGCAAGCCGCCATGCAAGTGAAACACCTGCTGCTGATCGCCATCCTCGGACTGACCGCTGCTTGTTCTTCGAAGGAAGTCGTCGACGAAAACCTGAGCGAAGCCGAGCTGTACCAGCAGGCGCAGGCCGACCTGGACAACCACAGCTACACCAGCGCCACAAGCAAGCTCAAGGCTCTGGAATCGCGCTATCCGTTCGGCCGCTATGCCGACCAGGCCCAGCTCGAGCTGATCTACGCCAACTACAAGAACGCTGAACCGGAGGCCGCCAAGTCTGCCGCCGAGCGTTTCATTCGCTTGCACCCACAGCATCCGAACGTCGACTACGCCTACTACCTCAAGGGTCTGACCTCTTTCGACCAGGACCGCGGCCTGCTGGCGCGTTTCCTGCCGCTGGACATGACCAAGCGTGACCCCGGTGCTGCCCGCGACTCGTACAACGAGTTCGCCCAACTGACCAGCCGCTTCCCCAACAGCCGCTATTCGCCAGACGCCAAGCAGCGCATGATCTACCTGCGCAACCTGCTGGCTTCCTACGAAATCCATGTGGCCGACTACTACCTGACCCGTCAGGCCTATGTCGCTGCCGCCAACCGTGGCCGCTATGTTGTAGAGAACTTCCAGGAAACCCCATCGGTCGGCGACGGCCTGGCGGTGATGACCGAAGCCTACATGCGCCTGCACCTGGACGAACTGGCTGCCACCAGCCTGGAAACCCTCAAGCTCAACTACCCGGATCACCCAAGCCTGGTCGATGGCCAGTTCGTGCCGCAGCAGAACGAAGCCGACAACCGTTCGTGGCTGTCCAAGGCCACCCTGGGCCTGATCGATACCGCCACGCCGCTGCCGCCGGGCGAAACCCGCGCCAACCAGGACGTGATCAAGCAGTATCAGGATGCCAAAGACGCGATCCCGCAAGAGCTGCAGCCTAAAGATGCCAACGGCGACGTCATCCAGGAAGAGAACCACGAAGCCCAAGGTAACAACGACGACCGCTCCTGGTTCAGCTACATGACCTTCGGTGTGTTCGACTGAGTCATCGTGTAATCGTGTAATAGATAAAGGGAGGCCAAGGCCTCCCTTTTTTCATGCCCGAGCCCTAGACTGAAGGCTCTTCACTGACAAAGCTGGACACCATGGTTCGCCTACTTTTCTGGATTGCCCTGATTGCCGCCGCGTTCTGGCTGTGGCGCAAGTTCAAGGCCAGCAATGCTGCTGCGCAGAACAACAGCCTCGAAGACCCGCTGAAGATGGTGCGTTGCGCCCATTGCGGCGTGCATTTGCCCAATGACCGGGCCTTGCATCGCGGCTCGCAGTGGTATTGCAGCCAGGCACACCTGGAGCAGGGGCCTGGGGCGCAGCGCTGACTGCATCGCGGGGCAAGCCCGCTCCTACCCGATTGTAGGAGCGGGCTTGCCCCGCGATAGGGCCCTAAAGAGCGGCCAATCGCCCAGCCGGTGCATACGGCGCTGGGTCAATGATCGGCGCACGCCCCAGCAACAAATCGGCAAACAACTGGCAAGACGCTGGCGCCAGCACCAGGCCATTGCGGTAGTGCCCGCAGTTCAGCCACAGCCCGGCACAGCCCGGCACCTCACCGATGTACGGAATACCCTCAGGCGAACCCGGCCGCAGCCCCGCCCAATGGGCCACCGGGGTGGCATTGGCCAGTGCCGGCAGCAACTCGACCGCTGACGCCTTCAGGCTCTCCAGTGCATCCTCGGTCGGGGTCTTATCGTACCCGGCATGCTCCAGGGTGCTGCCCACCAGAATATGCCCATCACGCCGGGGGATTGCATAACGCCCCTTGGCCAGCACCATGCTCGGCAGGAAGTCTTCGGCGCACTTGTACAGGATCATCTGCCCTTTCACAGGCTCGACCGGCAGCTCCAGGCCCAATGGCCGCAGCAAATCCCCGCTCCAGGCGCCAGCCGTCAGCACCACGCGATCAGCCGGGATCGGCCCGCTGTCAGTCTCTACCCCGGTGATGCGCTCGCCCTCGCGGCTGAAGCCAGTAATCTCGCAGTGCTCGCGAATACTCACGTTGGGCAGCGCCAGCAAAGCGGCCTTGAGGGATTTTACCAAGCGCGGGTTACGCACATTGGCCACCCCGGCCATGTAGATAGCGCGCTGGAAGCCACCGCCCAGCACCGGCACCGCGTCATAGGCTGCCGAGATATCCACAGCACTCAACGGCCGCCCTTCGCACTTGGCCCACTCCAGGGCCTGGGCTTCGTCGTCCAGGTCCAGCCAGTACAGGCCGGTGGTGTGTACCTCCGGGTCAACCCCGGCGCTGGCGAACAGGCGCTCGCCCAGCTGTGGATAAAAATCCTGCGACCAGTGCGCCAGGGCCGTCACCGCCGCGCTGTAGCGCCACGGATAAAGCGGCGAAACAATGCCACCACCGGCCCAGGAAGACTCCTGGCCCAACGCGCCACGGTCACACAGCACCACCTGCTCGACTTCAGCCGCCAGGTTGAACGCTGTCAGCAGGCCGATCACCCCGCCACCGACAATCACTACTTGCTTGGTCATGTATTGATCCAATGTCTGAAGTAAACCCTCAGCCACCCCAGCAGCCACGGCCGCCATCAACGGCACCCGGATTACCACGCACACCGGCCTGGTCGAGTTCGAAATCGGCGCAGCGGTCATTGCTCATCAAACCTCCCGGAGTGCGTCGGGCAGTGAGCATGAATGACGCCGAATGACGTACGGCATGCAGCCGATAGTGCTTGGTCCCGGCCGCCAAAGGGGTGACCAGGTCCTGGCTGTCGGCATATTGGCCGGCCCGTGAATAGTGGCGCTCCAGCAGCTGTGCGCTTTCGAACAGCAACCCGGCAATTTCCGTGCGTGCGGCCTTGCGGACCTGTTCGCTGTAGCTGGGATAGGCAATGCCCGCCAGCATGCCGACCACGGCGACGACAAGCAACAGTTCAATCAGGCTCAGGCCTTTGTGCAGGTTGTACATAAGTCGACCCCCTAATGAAGTTGCCGCCAGAGGATGCGCCTGGGTGGGCGGGCGCCCTCTTCTACAGGCTGTGCATACACGCTTTCCAGCACGCTACGCCCTGCCCCGCCATGGCTGACTGCGGTGATCCGGTACAGGGTGACCGCCAGGTTGGCCGGTAACTGTGCGGCGAGGGTGCTGTGGCCAAGGTTCTGCACCAGGTAGAAGCCGCTCGAAGCGCTTTGCCAGCTCAGGCCGGAACTTGCGCCTTCACCGCGATAGACACCCGCCGCCCTCACCCGCCCGGCCTCAGGCGGCGGCAAACAGTAAGTGCACGGCAGCGCCCGTACCACCTGCGCCTCACCCTGCAGCAAGGTCTGCTCGGCATGCTCGAAGTTATGCAGGGCTGACACCAGGTTGCCTGCCATGCGCACCTGCAGGGTGGCACTGACCATGGCCGAGATGCCGAGCACAGCCAACAGCCCCAGCAGCACCAGGCTGATCAGCAGGATCACCCCGCGCTGGCTCCCGGCCCTAGCCATTGCGTAACGCCACCGTGAGTTGATACTGCTGCGGCCTGACCCGTGCTTGCGGGTCAAGTAAGGTCAGACTCAGGCGCAGGCCGGCGATGCCGTTAGCACCTTGACTCAGGATGTCGACGCGCAGCTCACCGAGGTTGTCGATCAGCGGCGCATAGCTGGCGCCGCTGCCGAGCATCAGGCTAGTGCCATCAACGCGATAGGTCTGGCGTCGTATCGGTATCGCGTACCGCCCGGCAGGCGGGGCCTGAACCTCGGGATAGACCCGTGCCTGCTGGGTGCAATCGGTGATCAGCGTCCAGTTCGGCCGCCCGCCTGCACCTGGCAGTTCGGCGCTGATCAGGCTCAGTTGCAGCAAACGCCCATCCGCTGCCCGGGTAATGTCCAGCGGGTGCGCAAAGGCCTGGGCCGAAGAGGGGTGCACATGACTGATAGCATCGGCCCGTAGGCAACCGAACATGCCGCTCATGCGAATGTCCTGGGCCAGGCGCTGCAAGGTCAGGCGCGCGTCTTCCTGCAGTTGCGCGGCAATGCCCTGAGCCTGCCAGCTCTGAATAGCCGCCAAAAACAGGCGGCTGGCACCGAGCAGCAGCACCAAGCCGAGGCTGAGGGCCAGCAACACTTCGACCAGGCCGACGCCGGCTTGCCGGTTCATCGGCCTGGCCCTGCGTTGATGCGCGCTTGTTCGAGCTCGCCATGCTGCATATACGCCGCCTGGGTACTGTGCAAGGCACTGTCGGTGGCCTGCAGCGCCCGCACTTGCGCAGCCGCTGCAGCAAACACACCCAGCCCCAGCACCAGCATGGCCAGCAGCACCTCGATCAGGCTCATTCCTTGTTGCCGCTCGCCGTCCATGGCGCCCTCCCTCCTGCGACTTTTCCACAGCCCTTTGCCAATCCGGCCGACTGGACGCTCATGCCCGCTGACCTGACTCTATAGAAGCACTTCCAGGGAGGAATGCACGGTGAAGCAACAGGGCGTAACACTGATACAAATGATGTTCGCGCTAGCGCTGGTGGGGATGCTCACGCACATCAGCCTGCCGGCCTACAACACTATGAGCAGCGGGCTACAACAGCACGCCGCCGCCAGGGACCTCGCCCAGGCCTTGCGCACCGCACGCAGCGAGGCCTTGCTGCGCAACCAGGTGGTTCGCCTGCAGGCGCTCGAAGATAACTGGAGTAATGGCTGGCGCATGGTCGTGGAACAGGATGGCCCACTGCTGCTGTACGAACAGCGGTTTGAGCGGGTGAGCATCGTGGGTAATCAACCGGTGGCCCGGCAGGTGCGCTTCAGCGGGCTGGGCGTGCCCATGCACGAGGGAGGTGCTTTTCAAGCCGGGACGCTGTTTATCTGCCAGCGCCCCGATCCCTTCAGCCAGTACCGGGTGGTCCTGGCACCCACAGGCCGGGTCAGCCTGCGCGAGGAGCCCGGCGAACAGCCGCTGTGCGCGGCTGGCGGGTCAGATCAGTGAACGCACGCGCAATTCTTTGGGCATCGAGAAGGTGATGTTCTCCTCGCGGCCATCGAGCTCTTCGGCACCCGTGGCACCCCAGGCCCGCAGTTGCTCGATCACGCCACGCACCAGCACCTCGGGCGCCGAGGCACCGGCGGTGATACCAATGCGTTCAACGCCATCGAACCAGCTTTTTTGCAAGTCTTCGGCGCCGTCGATCAGGAAGGCCGGTGTCGACATGCGTTCGGCCAGCTCACGCAGGCGGTTGGAGTTGGAGCTGTTCGGGCTGCCGACCACCAAGACTACGTCGCACTCATCGGCCAGCTGCTTGACCGCGTCCTGGCGGTTCTGGGTGGCGTAGCAGATGTCGTCCTTGCGCGGCCCGCCGATGTTGGGGAAGCGTGCGCGCAGAGCATCGATCACCCGGCTGGTATCGTCCATCGACAGGGTGGTCTGGGTCACGAATGCCAGCTTGTCCGGGTCGTTGACCTGCAGTCTGGAGACATCGTCCTCGTCTTCGACCAGGTAGATGGCGCCGCCATTGCTGGCGTCGTATTGGCCCATGGTGCCTTCGACTTCCGGGTGGCCTGCGTGGCCGATCAGGATACATTCGCGGCCGTCACGGCTGTAGCGTGCCACCTCGATGTGCACCTTGGTGACCAGCGGGCAGGTAGCGTCGAACACCTTCAGGCCACGCCCCGCTGCTTCCTGGCGCACGGCCTGGGAAACACCGTGGGCGCTGAATATGACGATGACGTCATCCGGCACCTGGTCCAGCTCTTCGACAAAGATTGCCCCGCGCGCGCGCAAGTCCTCGACCACGAACTTGTTGTGCACCACTTCATGGCGCACATAGATCGGCGGGCCGAAGACTTCCAGGGCGCGGTTGACGATCTCGATCGCCCGGTCCACGCCGGCACAGAAGCCACGGGGGTTGGCGAGTTTGATTTGCATGGGTGACTCCTGGCTCAAAGGGCCTGTACCGCGAGGATTTCCACCTCGAAGTTCAAGGTCTTGCCGGCCAGCGGGTGGTTGAAGTCGATGGTCACTTGCGCGTCATCGAATGCTTTGACCACACCGGGCAACTCGGCGTTGGCGGCGTCGTTGAAAATCACCAGCAGGCCTTCGGACAGCTCCATGTCGTTGAACTGCGAGCGGGGAATGATCTGCACGTTTTGCGGATTCGGCTGGCCGAAGGCGTTCTCCGGGACCACGGTCACGGTGCGCTTGTCACCGGCCTTGAAGCCGAAGATCGCCGCTTCGAAGCCTGGCAGCAGGTTGCCATCACCGACTTTGAACACCGCCGGCGCCTTGTCGAAGGTGCTGTCGACGGTGTCGCCGTTTTCCAGGTGCAGCGCGAAGTGCAGGGTCACTTCGGTGTTCTGGCCGATACGGATCTCAGTCATGGACGGGTTCTCCGGACTTTTTGCTCTTGAACATATCCAGCGCCAGCATCACTGCACCCACGCAGATGGCGCTGTCGGCCAGGTTGAAGGCCGGGAAGTACCAGCGGTTCTGCCAGTGCACCAGGATGAAATCGACCACGTGGCCAAGCACGATACGGTCGTAGAGGTTGCCCAGCGCGCCACCGAGCACCAGCGCCAAGGCCACTGCCAGCCAGGTCTCGTTACGCCCCAGGCGCTTGAGCCAGACCACCAGCACGGAGCTGACCACCACGGCGATCAGGGCGAACAACCAGCGCTGCCAGCCGGAACTGTCAGCCAGGAAGCTGAAGGCAGCACCGGTGTTGTAGGCCAGGGTCCAGCTGAAGTAGTCAGGAATGACCACGATCTGCTGGTACAGGCTCAGTGCGCCTTCGAAGTAGAACTTGCTGGCCTGGTCGAGGACCAGGACCAGCACGCTCAGCCACAGCCAGCTGAGGCGCCCGAAGCGCCCCACACCAGGGTTAGGCATAGTGGCGCACCTCGCCATTGCCGCTGATGTTGTCGGCGCAACGGGCACAGATTTCCGGATGCTCGGGGTTCGCGCCAACGTCTGCACGGAAGTGCCAGCAACGTCCGCACTTGGCATGGCCAGACTTGACCACTTTGAGCTTCAGGCCAGGGACTTCGGTCTCGACCGCATCGGCGGGTGCCTGGACGAACGGCGCCACACTGGCCGCCGAGGTGATCAGCACGAAGCGCAGTTCGTCGCCCAGCTTGTTCAGGTCGGCGCTCAGCGCGTCGTCGGCGAACAGGGTGACTTCGGCTTGCAGGTTGCCACCGATGGCTTTGGCCGCACGCTGGTTTTCCAGCTCCTTGTTGACCGCCGTCTTGGCTGCCATCACCCGCTCCCAGTAGGCGCGACCGAGTTCGAAGCCTTCGGGCAGCTCGCTCAGGCCTTCATACCAGGTGTTGAGCATGACCGACTCGTTGCGCTCGCCCGGCAGGTACTGCCACAGCTCATCGGCGGTGAACGCCAGGATCGGCGCGATCCAGCGCACCAGGGCTTCGCTGATGTGGTACAGCGCGGTCTGGCAGGAACGTCGGGCAACACTGTTGGCGCCCGTGGTGTACTGACGGTCCTTGATGATGTCCAGGTAGAAGCCGCCCAGCTCCTGCACGCAGAAGTTGTGGATCTTGGAGTAGACGTTCCAGAAGCGGTACTCGCCGTAGTGCTCTTCCAGCTCGCGCTGCAGCAGCAGGGTACGGTCGACGGCCCAGCGGTCCAGTGCCAGCATGTCTTGGGCCGGCAGCAGGTCGCGGGCCGGATCGAAACCGGTGAGGTTGGAGAGCAGGAAGCGCGCGGTGTTGCGGATACGCCGGTAGGCGTCGGCGCTGCGCTGCAGGATCTGCTCGGAAACCGCCATTTCGCCGGAGTAGTCGGTTGCCGAAACCCACAGGCGCAGGATGTCGGCACCCAGGGTGTCGTTGACCTTCTGCGGCTCGATGGTGTTACCCAGCGACTTGGACATCTTGCGGCCGTTCTCGTCGACGGTGAAGCCGTGCGTCAGCAGTTCACGGTACGGCGCGTGGTTGTCGATGGCGCAGCCGGTCAGCAAGGACGAGTGGAACCAGCCGCGGTGCTGGTCGGAACCTTCCAGGTACAGGTCGGCGCGCGGGCCGGTGTCGTGACCGATGCTGTGCGAGCCGCGCAGCACGTGCCAGTGGGTGGTACCGGAGTCGAACCAGACGTCGAGGGTGTCAGCGATCTTGTCGTACTGGCCGGCCTCGTCACCGAGCAGCTCGGCGGCATCGAGCTTGAACCAGGCTTCGATCCCTTCTTTTTCGACGCGCTTGGCCACTTCTTCCATCAGCTCAACGGTGCGCGGGTGCAGCTCGCCGGTTTGCTTGTCGAGGAAGAACGGGATCGGTACGCCCCAGTTGCGCTGACGCGAGATGCACCAGTCCGGGCGGTTGGCGATCATCGAGTGCAGGCGTGCCTGGCCCCAGGCCGGGACGAACTTGGTCTGCTCGATGGCCTGGACCGCGCGCTTGCGCAGGGTCTCGCCATTGTCCGGCTGCTTGTCCATGCCGACGAACCATTGCGCGGTAGCGCGATAGATCAGCGGGGTCTTGTGGCGCCAGCAGTGCATGTAGCTGTGGCTGATGGTTTCGGTGTGCATCAGCGCACCGACTTCCGAAAGTTTTTCGACGATGGCCGGGTTGGCCTTCCAGATGAACTGGCCGCCGAAGAACTCCAGCGATGGCACGTACACGCCATTGCTCTGCACCGGGGTGAGAATGTCGTCGTTGACCATGCCGTAGCGCTTGCAGGTAACGAAGTCGTCTTCACCGTAGGCTGGCGAGGAGTGAACCACACCGGTACCGGCGCCCAGCTCGACGTAGTCGGCCAGGTACACCGGCGACAGGCGATCGTAGAACGGGTGACGGAAGTTGATCAGCTCCAGGGCCGAGCCTTCTGCGGTGGCGATGACCGAACCTTCCAGCGCATAGCGCTTGAGGCACGACTCGACCAGCTCTTCAGCCAGCACCAGCAGCTTGTCGCCGGTATCGACCAGGGCGTACTTGAACTCCGGGTGGACATTCAGCGCCTGGTTGGCCGGGATGGTCCACGGGGTGGTGGTCCAGATCACGATCGCGGCGGGCTTGGCCAGCGAGGCCAGGCCAAAGGCGGCAGCCAGCTTGGCTTCATCGACCACCGGGAAAGCGACGTCGATGGTCTGCGATTTCTTGTCGGCGTACTCGACTTCAGCTTCGGCCAGGGCCGAACCGCAATCGAAGCACCAGTTCACAGGCTTGAGGCCCTTGAACACGAAGCCGTGCTTGACCATCTCGGCCAGCGCGCGGATTTCACCGGCTTCGTTGGCAAAGTTCATGGTCTTGTACGGGTTGTCCCATTCACCCAGTACACCCAGGCGGATGAACTCGGTCTTCTGCCCTTCGATCTGCTCGGCGGCGTAGGCGCGGCACAGCTCGCGGGTCTGGTCGGCGCTCAGGTGCTTGCCGTGGGTCACTTCGACCTTGTGCTCGATCGGCAGGCCGTGGCAATCCCAGCCTGGGACGTACGGGGCGTCGAAGCCGGACAGGGTCTTGGAGCGGAGAATCATGTCCTTGAGAATCTTGTTCAGCGCATGACCGATGTGGATCTTGCCGTTGGCGTAGGGCGGGCCGTCGTGCAGCACGAACTTCGGACGATCCTTGCCAATTTCGCGCAGCTTCTGGTACAGGCCAATGCTGTCCCAGCGCTGCAGAATCTGCGGTTCGCGCTGTGGCAGGCCGGCCTTCATCGGGAAGGCGGTGTCCGGAAGGTTTAGCGTGGCTTTATAGTCGGTCATTTCAGGCTCTTCGTTAGCGGTTGACCGTGCCAATGGGCACGTGCGGCGGCGATATCCGCATCGATCGCCGACTTCAGCGCCTCCAGGGAGGCGAATCGCTGCTCTTCACGCAGCTTGTGGTGGAATTCCACCGTCAGACGCCGGCCATAGAGATCGCCGGCAAAATCCAGAAGATGTACTTCCAGGTGGGCTTTGCCATCACCTGAAACAGTAGGCCGTACGCCAATGTTGGCGACGCCCGGCCAGTGCTTGCCATCGAACTCGACGCTGACCAGGTAGACCCCGGTGAACGGCACGCGATGGCGCTTGAGCTGGATGTTGGCGGTGGGAGTACCCAACTGGCGCGCCAGTTTCTGCCCGTGCAGCACCCGCCCGCGGATACGGAACGGCCGTCCGAGCAGACGCTCGGCCAGGGCGAAATCGGCGTTGGCCAGCGCCGTTCGCACCTGCGTGCTGCTGACCCTCAGGCCATCGAGCTCGACGGTTTGCGCCGCTTCAACGGTGAAGCCCTGGCTGAGGCCGGCCTGCTGGAGGAATTCGAAATCCCCAACTCGGTCGCAACCAAAGCGAAAATCATCCCCCACTTCCAGGTGCTGCACACCCAGGCCATCGACCAGGATGGTGTCGACGAACTCGGCGGCGCTGAGCTTGCTCAGGCGCTGGTTGAACGCCAGGCACAGCACC
This sequence comes from Pseudomonas tructae, assembly GCF_004214895.1. NCBI lineage: Bacteria > Pseudomonadati > Pseudomonadota > Gammaproteobacteria > Pseudomonadales > Pseudomonadaceae > Pseudomonas > Pseudomonas tructae. The sequence continues at coordinate 5,152,290 of NZ_CP035952.1, forward strand.
CGGTCGACACCGGCGGCGGCCAGCAGGGCGACCTTGTCACGCAGGCGGGCCAGGCGCGCAGGCGCGGTGTCGGGGGCGAAGTATTCACGCGGCTGTGGCTCGAAAATCACCACGCAGCTGGGCACGCCCAACTCGTCCGCTCGCTCACGCAGGCGCGCCAGGATTGCCTGGTGACCGCGGTGAACACCGTCGAAGTTGCCAATAGTGGCGACACAGCCCCGGTGCTGGGGGCGCAGGTTGTGGAGGCCTCGAACCAGCTGCATAACGCGCTTCTTGCTCATAAAGTGGTCGATTATAACCACACCCGGGCGCTGGCGACAGGCAGCAGCGTCACCCCGTGGTGTGGAATGTGTAAAACCGACGTCTGACCGTCGTTACACCTTAATGCAACGCCTTGCGGGCGAAGTCACGCGGGCGAAAACCAAACAGCAACAGACAGCCGAAATAGGTCACGACACCGGCCAGGATCAGCGCACCCAGGCGCAGGAAGCGCTCAAGCATCTGCCCTTCGGCCCAGGCCGGCATGTAATGCATGCCCACCAGCAACACCACCGACATCAGCAGCACCGCCACCACCAGCTTGGCAAGAAACCTGGCCCAGCCCGGTTGTGGCTGGAACAACTGCTGCTGGCGCAGCTTCCAGTACAGCAAGCCGGCGTTCAGGCAGGCGCCAAGGCTGATGGCCAGGGCCAGGCCGGCGTGCTGCAGGTGAGAGACGAACATCAGGTTGAAGAGCTGGGTGCAGACCAGGGTGAAGATGGCGATCTTCACCGGGGTACGGATGTTCTGCTGGGCATAAAAGCCAGGAGCCAGCACCTTGACCAAGATAATCGCTAGCAGGCCGACCGAATAGGCGACCAGCGCGCGCTGGGTCATCGCTGCGTCGAAGGCGCTGAATTTACCGTACTGGAACAGCGCCACGGTCAGCGGCTCGGCCAGGATTGCCATGGCCAGGGTGCATGGCAGTACCAGCAGGAAGCACAGGCGCAGGCCCCAGTCGAGGATGCGCGAATACTCGTGACGGTCGCGGTTGGCGTAGGTCTTGGCCAGGGTGGGCAGCAGGATAGTGCCCAGGGCCACGCCGAGCACCCCGGAAGGCAGTTCCATCAAGCGGTCGGCGTAGTACATCCAGGACACCGAGCCTGCCACCAGGAACGAGGCGAAGATGGTGTTGATGATCAGCGAGATCTGACTTACCGACACCCCGAGGATCGCCGGCAGCATTTGCTTGAGCACCCGCCACACGCCAGTATCGCGCAGGTTCAGGCGCGGCAGCACGAGCATGCCGATCTTCTTCAGGTGAGGCAGTTGGTACAACAGTTGCGCCAGGCCACCGGCCAGCACGCCCCAGGCCAGGGCCATGATCGGCGGGTCGAAGTACGGGGTCAGAAACAGGGTAAAGCCGATCATCGCCACGTTGAGCAGGGTCGGCACGAAGGCCGGCACCGAAAAGCGGTTCCAGGTATTGAGGATGGCCCCGGCCAGCGATGACAGCGAGATCAGCAATATATAAGGGAAAGTCACCCGCAGCAGGTCGGTGGTCAGCTGGTATTTCTCGGTACTGTCGACAAAGCCCGGCGCCGTGACCCACACCACCCACGGCGCAGCGAGGATCCCCAACGCGGTGACCACAGCCAGCACCAGGGTCAGCAGGCCGCTGACGTAGGCGATGAAGGTGCGCGTGGCCTCCTCGCCCTGCTGGGTCTTGTATTCAGCCAGAATCGGCACAAAGGCCTGGGAAAACGCGCCTTCGGCAAAGATGCGCCGCAGCAGGTTGGGCAGTTTGAAGGCAATGAAGAAGGCGTCGGTGGCCACGCCTGCGCCGAATACCCGTGCCAGTATGGTGTCACGGACAAAGCCCAGCACCCGCGAGATCATAGTGATGGAGCTGACCGCGGCCAGGGATTTGAGAAGATTCATCGAAAGTTTTTCACGCCTGAGGATAAAGGGCTGTGCCGCAAGGTGCCCAGTTGTGCGATACTCCGCGCCGCAACGCAAGCAGAGCAAAAGCTCCCGAGTTTACAGGTCGTGCCGCAGAAGGGAATCACTCCCTTGTACAGAACGACCACTCAGCGGAACCATGCAAGTGCCCTTGACAACCGATTAACTCATCGGCATGATTCGCGGCCTATTTTGTTTGCTATTTACCAAGTCTTTCGAGGAGCTCGACGGTGGCCAACTCACCTTCCGCCAAAAAACGTGCAAAACAGGCTGAGAAGCGTCGCAGCCACAACGCCAGCCTGCGTTCCATGGTTCGTACCTACATCAAGAATGTGGTTAAAGCCATCGACGCAAAAGACGCCGAAAAAGCGCAAGCTGCTTACACTCTGGCTGTTCCAGTTATCGACCGTATGGCCGATAAAGGTATCATCCACAAGAACAAGGCTGCTCGCCATAAAGGCCGTCTGAATGGCCACATCAAGGCGCTGAAAGAAGCTGCAGCTGCCTAAGCGACATGCTTGTTGAAAAACCGACCTCAGGGTCGGTTTTTTATTGCCTGCGATTTGTGTTGGTGGCAAAAAATATCGCGGGGCAAGCCCGCTCCCACAGTGTAGGAGCGGGCTTGCCCCGCGATCGCTAACGACTACTTACCAATCTGAATCTTCGGTGCCCACTGCAGCCATTCATCCTCAGCCTTGTCGAACAGGGCGAAGGTCTGCTGCGGACGAGCCGGGTTACCCATCTTCTCGCCATCCGGCGTTGCAAAGGCAATGCCACCCTCGATCAGGGTTTCCAGCGACTCTGTACGCACCGTTGCGCCCTTGAACAGGCCGATATCAAAGCCGAAGCCACTGCTGTTCCAGAACCGGCTACCGCCGCGCACCAGCGCTGCATACTTGGGCTCTATCAGGATATGGATCAGTACACGGTCGGCGGTCTGCCCCAATTCGAAACCTGTGACCTTGCCCACCGCAATCTCTCGATAAGTGACCGGCACGCCCGGCTTGATCGAACCCCGGCGCGGGGCACTGAGCACCAGCGACAAGCCGGCCTCGCGTTCGGAGAAGTCCGGCGCCTGCGACAACGCGTTGAAGCTCAGTTGCGGTCCTGTACTCTTCACGGCCGGCTGCACTTCCAGGTACTGGCCGGTGACCAGGGTTTCCAGGTTGGCAGTCTTGACGATGCCCAGGGCCGGTTTGACCACCCAGAACTGCGTGCCTTCACGGGCAATGCGCTCCGGCACCTCGGTAATTCGCGCCTTGAGCAGCACCGCCTGCAGATCCTTGGTCAGGTCGACCTGCTCGACCTTGCCGACATCCAGGCCCTTGAAGCGAACTGGTGTACCCACCTTGAGGCCATCCGCACGCTCGACACGAATGGTTACCGTGGTACCGCTGCGGTTGGCCGCTTCCTGATTCTCATACAGGCTGAAGAACGGAATACGGCGCTTGAGCGCCACGTTCGGGACAGGTGTGTCGAAGGCGATACCACCGGCCATCAGGCTCTGCAGCGATTCACTCTTGATCTGAATACCCGACAAACCGCCGCTCAAGGTGATGCCGCTGGCATTCCAGAAGCGCGTCGAACCGTTGACCAGGCCGGCGTACTCTTTCTCGATATGCACGCCAATCAGCAGGCGTTTACTCTTCTTCGAGAACTGGTAGCTCTGCACTGTACCGACCTTGACCTGACGGTAGAGGATCGGGCTACCCACTTCCAGGGAACCTAGGTTGTCGCTGTACAGCACCAGATGCAGCCCAGGCGCCTTGAGATCCAGCGGCGGCGCCTTGGCCCGCGCCTCGAACTCACGCAGCGGAGTGGCACCCTTGTCACCCGGCCGGATGGCGATGTAGTTGCCTTTGACCAGCGCTTCCAGCCCGGTGATGCCGGCCAGGGAGATCGATGGTTTGACCACCCAGAACTGCGTGCCATCGACCAGGTAGTCTTCGGCCAGCGGATCGAGGGTCAGTTCGGCCATGGCGCTCGACAGGTCGGCATCGACCTTGAGGGTCTTCAGCGAGCCTACCTGGATGCCTTTGTACATCACCGGGGTACGACCGGCCTGCAGGCCTTCGAAGTCACTGAGCCTGACCTTGGCGCGAATCCCGGCCTGGGCCGCATCGAAGTCTTCGTACAGGCGGAACGGCAGGCCCGGATCGGTTGGCGGGCTGTCCTTGCGGTGCTCGGGCGTGGCGAACGCGATACCTCCGGCGACGATGCTGGCCAGCGACTCGCTGCGCACCTTGACCCCTGAGAGGTCGGCATCAATGCTGACGCCACTGGCGTTCCAGAAACGCGTGTGCTTGCGCACCAGGTCAGCGTATGCCGGCTCGATGAACACCTTGAGCTCGACCGTGCCCTGGTCTTCAGCCAGGCGATAGCTCTTCACCCGACCGACCTGGATCTGCTTGTAGAATACCGGGCTGTCGCGGTTGAGCGAGCCCAGGCGGTCAGCCTTGAGGGTCAGGTGCAGGCCTGGCTCGCTGTCAGACAGCGGCGGCGCCTCGTCCAGCGCCTTGAAGCGCTTGGTCGGCTCGCCCTGCCCTGGGCTTACGGCAATATAGTTACCCGATACCAGGGTCTCAAGCCCAGTGATCCCGGCCAGGCTGACGCTTGGCTTGACCAGCCAGAAGCGCGTACCGGTGCTCAGGTAGGGCTCGGCTTCCTTGTTCATCTCGATGGTGGCAATGACCCCGGTTCTACTGCCCTTGGCATCCAGCACCAGCTCTTTGACCTTACCGACCGACATGCCCTTGAAGACCACCTCGGTCTTGTTGGCGACGATACCCTCACCGCTTTCAAAACGGACCTGGATGTTCACACCTGACTCGCGATAGGCCTGCCAACCAAGCCAGCCGCCGATCACCAGGGCGATCAGAGGCAATATCCATATGGCCGACCAGTTCGAAGCTGGGCGGGTTTTAGCCGTAGGCAAATCACTCATGGTCGTCATCCGACTCCGTGTTATCCCAAATCAGTCGGGGATCGAAGGTTACTGCAGCGAGCATCGTCAAAATCACCACACTGGCGAAGGCGACAGCGCCCCAATTGGCTTCGACACTGGCGATCCTGCCGAAATTCACCACCGCCACCAGAATGGCGATCACGAAAATATCCAGCATCGACCAGCGTCCGATGAATTCAATGAAGCGGTACATCAAAATGCGTTGCCGGGCCGACAACGGTTGGTGGCGCTGCACTGAATAAAGCAGCAAGGCAATACCTACCAGCTTGAAGGTTGGCACCAGGATACTGGCGATGAACACCACCGCAGCGATCGGCAGCATGCCGTGCTTCATCAAGGTGATGACGCCGGACATGATGGTGTCCGGGCTACCCTGGCCCAGGGCGCTGACGGTCATGATCGGCAGCACGTTGGCCGGGATGTACAAGATCGCCGAAGTGATCAGCAACGCCCAGGTTCGCACCAGGCTGTTCGGCCGCCGTGCGTGCACCGCCGCCCCGCAGCGGTTACAGGTTTGCGCGTCACTGTCCGGCTCCTGGCGGTTCAGTTCATGGCATTCGCCACAAACCAGAATGCCAGCATCAATCGCACGCATGCAGGTCTTCCCCCGATAAAGCACTCCATATCTGGTGGGGTGACATCACCACCTCCAGCCACACCTGCACCAACAACAAACTGATAAAACAGGCCAGGCCCAGACCCAGGCTCAGCTCCGCCAGATCGACCAGCTTGACCATCGCCACCAGCACGCCCATGAAATACACCTCGAGCATGCCCCAATCGCGCAGATGGTGATAAATCCGATAGAGCAACAAACCGTAACTGCGGCCGATATTCAGGCGAATACTCAACAGTACCGCCAACTGGCACAGCAGCTTGAGCAAAGGAATGGCCATGCTGCAGAGAAACACCACCACTGCCACGCCGCCCATACCTGTGTTGTACAGCCCGACCACGCCACTCCAGACGGTGTCGTTGGAGCTTTGCCCCAGCAGGTGCAATTGCATGATTGGCAGGAAGTTGGCCGGCACATACAGCAGCAAGGCTGCCAGCACCAAGGCCAGGCTGCGCTGGACCACATTATGTCGATGGGCGTAGAGCTCGTAACCACAGCGCGGACAATGCGCCTTTTCATCCTGTTTGAGCACAGGCTTGCGCATCAGCAGGTCGCATTCGTGACAGGCCACCAGGTCATCCAGGGGCAGGTCGGCGAGCTGATGAGGGTCGGCAGGTTCTGACATAGTGAACTTCTGAGTCAACGCGAGGGGGCCATTCTAACTGATCTGGCGTGGTGGGAGCGGGCTTGCCCCGCGATGCGATGTGGCTGACAGAATGCTATCGCGGGGCAAGCCCGCTCCTACAGTCGAGGCAAACGCAAGAAAGACAAAACCCCTACCTGCATGCGCAGATAGGGGTTTCGGAATTTAATCTTGACGATGACCTACTCTCACATGGGGAAACCCCACACTACCATCGGCGATGCATCGTTTCACTACTGAGTTCGGGATGGGATCAGGTGGTTCCAATGCTCTATGGTCGTCAAGAAATTCTGTTGCCAGAAGGTCTTGTTTAAGACACTCCAGCGAATCGGGTATGTGATGGTTTGTGAGGTACAAATCTTCGGCTTTGTGTCTTCACAACACCGCAATCTGATGCTCTTTCGAGTAGTCAAATTGCTTGGGTGTTATATGGTCAAGCCTCACGGGCAATTAGTATTGGTTAGCTCAACGCCTCACAGCGCTTACACACCCAACCTATCAACGTCGTAGTCTTCGACGGCCCTTCAGGGAGCTCAAGGCTCCAGTGAGATCTCATCTTGAGGCAAGTTTCCCGCTTAGATGCTTTCAGCGGTTATCTCTTCCGAACATAGCTACCCGGCAATGCCACTGGCGTGACAACCGGAACACCAGAGGTTCGTCCACTCCGGTCCTCTCGTACTAGGAGCAGCCCCTCTCAAATCTCAAACGTCCACGGCAGATAGGGACCGAACTGTCTCACGACGTTCTAAACCCAGCTCGCGTACCACTTTAAATGGCGAACAGCCATACCCTTGGGACCGGCTTCAGCCCCAGGATGTGATGAGCCGACATCGAGGTGCCAAACACCGCCGTCGATATGAACTCTTGGGCGGTATCAGCCTGTTATCCCCGGAGTACCTTTTATCCGTTGAGCGATGGCCCTTCCATACAGAACCACCGGATCACTAAGACCTACTTTCGTACCTGCTCGACGTGTCTGTCTCGCAGTCAAGCGCGCTTTTGCCTTTATACTCTACGACCGATTTCCGACCGGTCTGAGCGCACCTTCGTACTCCTCCGTTACTCTTTAGGAGGAGACCGCCCCAGTCAAACTACCCACCATACACTGTCCTCGATCCGGATAACGGACCTGAGTTAGAACCTCAAAGTTGCCAGGGTGGTATTTCAAGGATGGCTCCACGCGAACTGGCGTCCACGCTTCAAAGCCTCCCACCTATCCTACACAAGCAAATTCAAAGTCCAGTGCAAAGCTATAGTAAAGGTTCACGGGGTCTTTCCGTCTAGCCGCGGATACACTGCATCTTCACAGCGATTTCAATTTCACTGAGTCTCGGGTGGAGACAGCGCCGCCATCGTTACGCCATTCGTGCAGGTCGGAACTTACCCGACAAGGAATTTCGCTACCTTAGGACCGTTATAGTTACGGCCGCCGTTTACCGGGGCTTCGATCAAGAGCTTCGCGTTAGCTAACCCCATCAATTAACCTTCCGGCACCGGGCAGGCGTCACACCCTATACGTCCACTTTCGTGTTTGCAGAGTGCTGTGTTTTTAATAAACAGTCGCAGCGGCCTGGTATCTTCGACCGGCATGAGCTTACGGAGCAAGTCCTTCACCCTCACCGGCGCACCTTCTCCCGAAGTTACGGTGCCATTTTGCCTAGTTCCTTCACCCGAGTTCTCTCAAGCGCCTTGGTATTCTCTACCCAACCACCTGTGTCGGTTTGGGGTACGGTTCCTGGTTACCTGAAGCTTAGAAGCTTTTCTTGGAAGCATGGCATCAACCACTTCGTCGCCTAATGGCAACTCGTCATCAGCTCTCGGCCTTAAGATCCCGGATTTACCTAAGATCTCAGCCTACCACCTTAAACTTGGACAACCAACGCCAAGCTGGCCTAGCCTTCTCCGTCCCTCCATCGCAATAACCAGAAGTACAGGAATATTAACCTGTTTTCCATCGACTACGCTTTTCAGCCTCGCCTTAGGGACCGACTAACCCTGCGTCGATTAACGTTGCGCAGGAAACCTTGGTCTTTCGGCGTGGGAGTTTTTCACTCCCATTGTCGTTACTCATGTCAGCATTCGCACTTCTGATACCTCCAGCAAGCTTCTCAACTCACCTTCACAGGCTTACAGAACGCTCCTCTACCGCGTCACCTAAGTGACACCCGTAGCTTCGGTGTATGGTTTGAGCCCCGTTACATCTTCCGCGCAGGCCGACTCGACTAGTGAGCTATTACGCTTTCTTTAAAGGGTGGCTGCTTCTAAGCCAACCTCCTAGCTGTCTAAGCCTTCCCACATCGTTTCCCACTTAACCATAACTTTGGGACCTTAGCTGACGGTCTGGGTTGTTTCCCTTTTCACGACGGACGTTAGCACCCGCCGTGTGTCTCCCATGCTCGGCACTTGTAGGTATTCGGAGTTTGCATCGGTTTGGTAAGTCGGGATGACCCCCTAGCCGAAACAGTGCTCTACCCCCTACAGTGATACATGAGGCGCTACCTAAATAGCTTTCGAGGAGAACCAGCTATCTCCGAGCTTGATTAGCCTTTCACTCCGATCCACAGGTCATCCGCTAACTTTTCAACGGTAGTCGGTTCGGTCCTCCAGTCAGTGTTACCTAACCTTCAACCTGCCCATGGATAGATCGCCCGGTTTCGGGTCTATACCCAGCGACTAAACGCGCTATTAACACTCGCTTTCGCTACGCCTCCCCTATTCGGTTAAGCTCGCCACTGAATATAAGTCGCTGACCCATTATACAAAAGGTACGCAGTCACCTAACAAGTAGGCTCCCACTGCTTGTACGCATACGGTTTCAGGATCTATTTCACTCCCCTCTCCGGGGTTCTTTTCGCCTTTCCCTCACGGTACTGGTTCACTATCGGTCAGTCAGTAGTATTTAGCCTTGGAGGATGGTCCCCCCATATTCAGACAAAGTTTCTCGTGCTCCGTCCTACTCGATTTCATGACCAAGAGATTTTCGCGTACAGGGCTATCACCCACTATGGCCGCACTTTCCAGAGCGTTCCGCTAATCTCAAAGCCACTTAAGGGCTAGTCCCCGTTCGCTCGCCACTACTAAGGGAATCTCGGTTGATTTCTTTTCCTCAGGGTACTTAGATGTTTCAGTTCCCCTGGTTCGCCTCTTGCACCTATGTATTCAGTACAAGATACTCAGCTTATGCTGAGTGGGTTCCCCCATTCAGAGATCTCCGGATCAAAGTCTGTTTGCCGACTCCCCGAAGCTTATCGCAGGCTACCACGTCTTTCATCGCCTCTGACTGCCAAGGCATCCACCGTATGCGCTTCTTCACTTGACCATATAACCCCAAGCAATCTGGTTATACTGTGAAGACAACATTCGCCGAAAATTTGTAATGTCTCACAAATTTTACCTTAGCCTGAACACACACCAGTGAAAGTGCTGTTCAGTCTATCTTTCTATCACATACCCAAATTTTTAAAGAACGATTCTGAAAAAGTTCAGAAATCAATATTCGAAGCGAATATTCATTTCTAAGCTTTGACATGGTAACAAAGGGGTGGTGGAGCCAAGCGGGATCGAACCGCTGACCTCCTGCGTGCAAGGCAGGCGCTCTCCCAGCTGAGCTATGGCCCCAACAAGAAACTGGTGGGTCTGGGCAGATTCGAACTGCCGACCTCACCCTTATCAGGGGTGCGCTCTAACCAACTGAGCTACAGACCCAGTCAAGAGCTGTTACCGATATCGTCTTCTTCAATGAATCAAGCAATTCGTGTGGGAGCTCATAAGACAGCTGATGTCTGTCGATTAAGGAGGTGATCCAGCCGCAGGTTCCCCTACGGCTACCTTGTTACGACTTCACCCCAGTCATGAATCACACCGTGGTAACCGTCCTCCCGAAGGTTAGACTAGCTACTTCTGGTGCAACCCACTCCCATGGTGTGACGGGCGGTGTGTACAAGGCCCGGGAACGTATTCACCGCGACATTCTGATTCGCGATTACTAGCGATTCCGACTTCACGCAGTCGAGTTGCAGACTGCGATCCGGACTACGATCGGTTTTGTGAGATTAGCTCCACCTCGCGGCTTGGCAACCCTCTGTACCGACCATTGTAGCACGTGTGTAGCCCAGGCCGTAAGGGCCATGATGACTTGACGTCATCCCCACCTTCCTCCGGTTTGTCACCGGCAGTCTCCTTAGAGTGCCCACCATTACGTGCTGGTAACTAAGGACAAGGGTTGCGCTCGTTACGGGACTTAACCCAACATCTCACGACACGAGCTGACGACAGCCATGCAGCACCTGTGTCAGAGTTCCCGAAGGCACCAATCCATCTCTGGAAAGTTCTCTGCATGTCAAGGCCTGGTAAGGTTCTTCGCGTTGCTTCGAATTAAACCACATGCTCCACCGCTTGTGCGGGCCCCCGTCAATTCATTTGAGTTTTAACCTTGCGGCCGTACTCCCCAGGCGGTCAACTTAATGCGTTAGCTGCGCCACTAAAATCTCAAGGATTCCAACGGCTAGTTGACATCGTTTACGGCGTGGACTACCAGGGTATCTAATCCTGTTTGCTCCCCACGCTTTCGCACCTCAGTGTCAGTATGAGCCCAGGTGGTCGCCTTCGCCACTGGTGTTCCTTCCTATATCTACGCATTTCACCGCTACACAGGAAATTCCACCACCCTCTGCCCTACTCTAGCTCGCCAGTTTTGGATGCAGTTCCCAGGTTGAGCCCGGGGATTTCACATCCAACTTAACGAACCACCTACGCGCGCTTTACGCCCAGTAATTCCGATTAACGCTTGCACCCTCTGTATTACCGCGGCTGCTGGCACAGAGTTAGCCGGTGCTTATTCTGTCGGTAACGTCAAAATACTCACGTATTAGGTAAGTACCCTTCCTCCCAACTTAAAGTGCTTTACAATCCGAAGACCTTCTTCACACACGCGGCATGGCTGGATCAGGCTTTCGCCCATTGTCCAATATTCCCCACTGCTGCCTCCCGTAGGAGTCTGGACCGTGTCTCAGTTCCAGTGTGACTGATCATCCTCTCAGACCAGTTACGGATCGTCGCCTTGGTGAGCCATTACCTCACCAACTAGCTAATCCGACCTAGGCTCATCTGATAGCGCAAGGCCCGAAGGTCCCCTGCTTTCCCCCGTAGGGCGTATGCGGTATTAGCGTTCCTTTCGAAACGTTGTCCCCCACTACCAGGCAGATTCCTAGGTATTACTCACCCGTCCGCCGCTGAATCGAAGAGCAAGCTCCTCTCATCCGCTCGACTTGCATGTGTTAGGCCTGCCGCCAGCGTTCAATCTGAGCCATGATCAAACTCTTCAGTTCAATACTGCTTGGGTTTTGAGAAAACCCTAAACTTGGCTCAGCAATCTCAAATGACTTACTTTCAAATCTTTCGATTTTTCGTGTAGCCACTTGTGATGCTGATAATCTCTTTGACTATCAGTCTGAGCTCACAAGCACCCACACGAATTGCTTGATTCAGTTGTTAAAGAGCGGTTGGTTAAGAGCTTTTCGTCTCAACCGAGGCGCGCATTCTACGCTTTCCTCAGGGTCTGTCAAGCGTTTATTTTGAAGTTTTTCGTTTCACTTCAAGCACTTGACTCGCTGCGATCTCTCGTTAGCGGGAGGCGAATTCTACAGCGTTTCAATCCGCTGTCAACCGCCTTTTTCACCGCTAGCGATCTTTCGATCGAAGCCCTTCCGGAATACCCTGAAACTGCTAACTCATTGAAAATCAAAGAGTTTTCAGTTCCGACTGCGCCGGAAGAGGGGCGAATTATAGAGAGATTCAATAGCGCGTCAAGGGCTTATTTCAACTTTGTTTCAAAGGCGCCGTTTTACGCGTTGCCAGCCGCGGGATTCGCCGCTCAAGCGCGGGAATACGCAAGGCCAGCAGGAACAAACCAATAACGGCATATATAGACCACTCTTTAAGATCAGCGCGCACCACCCAAAGAAAGTGCAGTAGACCCAGGCCGAGGATGACATACACCAGCTTGTGCAGTTTTTTCCAGCGTGCGCCCAGGCGACGCTGACTATAGCGATTGGATGTCACCGCCAAGGTCAACAGGCCGACAAAGCCCAGCATGCCGACAATGATGTAGGGCCGCTTGCTCAGCTCGATACCCAACTGCCCCCAATCCAGGCCCAGGACAAAGAACATGTAGGCACTCAAGTGCAGCACTATATAAGCAAAGCACCACAACCCCAGCTGGCGCCGCGAGATGATCCACCCTGACCAACCGGTAAGGCGCTGCAAGGGCGTCATGCTCAAGGTTATCAACAGGAAGATCAAAGCCCCCAACCCCAGGCGATCGACCAGGATCTTGCCCGGGTCCGGACCAAGGGCCTCCATGGCTGCTTCATACAACCACCACAGCGGCCAGATACTGGCCAGGATGAAAATGCCGAGCCTGAACAGTGGATAGCGCATCAGTAGTTCTTCCGCAGGTCGAGGCCGCTGTACAGCCCTGCCACTTCTTCGGCATAGCCATTGAACATCTGCGTAGGCCGCACATTGGGGCTGAACAGCCCGCTGGGCAAGCGGCGTTCACGGGCCTGGGTCCAGCGCGGGTGATCGACCTCGGGATTGACGTTGGCATAGAAGCCATATTCTTCAGGGGCAATCGCCTGCCAAGTGGTGCGCGGCTGCTCTTCGACCAGACTGATGCGTACGATCGACTTGATGCTCTTGAAGCCGTACTTCCAGGGCACCACCAAGCGCAACGGCGCACCGTTCTGGCTGGGCAGTTCGCGCCCGTACATGCCGACAGCAAGGATCGCCAGCGGGTTCATCGCCTCATCCAGGCGCAAGCCTTCTATATAAGGCCAGTCGATCAGGGCAAAGCTTGAGCGCTGGCCGGGCATGCTCTTGGGGTCCTGCAGGGTTTCGAAGCGGATGAAGCGCGCCTTGGAGGTTGGCTCGACCTGCTTGAGCAGTGCCGATAACGGAAAACCCAACCAGGGAATGACCATCGACCAGGCCTCTACACAGCGCAGGCGATAGATGCGCTCCTCCAGCTGGTAGGGTTTCATGAAGTCTTCCAGGGCATAGCGCCCGGGCTTGCCCACTTCACCATCGACCACTACGGTCCAGGGCTCGGTTTTCAGGCTGCCGGCATTGGCAGCCGGATCACCCTTGTCGGTGCCGAACTCGTAGAAGTTATTGTAGTGAGTGGCATCTTTGAACGGCGTGATCGCCTCCCCCGGCGCCGTCACGGCTTGCCACTTGGTCGCGGCGAGCTTGTCGCTGAACCAGCCAGGCGCCCTGCCCGCCTCGACATCGGCATAGCGTGAAGCGTCGGCAGCACTGGCCCAGCGCGGCAGCGCAGTGGCCGCGAGGGCAGCCAGCGACCCGCCGAGCATGGCACGGCGCGAGACATAAAGGGATTCGGGGGTGATTTCCGATTCTTTGCAATCGGAGGCTTTGGACAGCTTGATGAGCATGATGGCTCCGTAGAACTGGAGGACTGATGCACCAGTAGACTACGGAGCCCTAGCGAAATTACATCACTCGATGTTTTTCCGCCGACGCATGCGCAACAGGTATTGCACAGGCCCGGAGGCTGCATAGCCGAGGAACACCAGCAGCAGAATGCGCGGTGGATCACTGAAGACTACCGCGAACACCAGGACCACCGCGAGGATCGCTACGAACGGTACGCGGCCCTTGAGGTCCAGCTCCTTGAAGCTGTTGTACTTGATATTGCTGACCATCAGCATACCCGCCGCCGCCACCAGCAACGCCACCAGGAACGACAGCTTCGAGCCCTGGATACCGTAGTCGCTGAAGGCCCACACGGTACCGGCCACCACACCGGCCGCAGCCGGGCTGGCCAGGCCGATGAAGTAGCGCTTGTCGGCCTTGCCGACCTGGGTGTTGAAACGCGCCAGACGCAACGCGGCACCCGCCACATAGATGAAGGCGACCATCCAGCCGACCTTGCCCATGTCACCCAGGGCCCAGCCGAAGGCCAGCAACGCCGGGGCGACACCGAAGGCGACCATGTCCGACAGCGAGTCGTACTCGGCACCGAAGGCGCTCTGGGTATTGGTCATGCGCGCCACCCGGCCGTCCAGGCCATCGAGGACCATGGCGACGAAAATGGCGATGGCGGCAAAGGCGAAGTACTTGCTCGCCTCACGTGGATCACCCGCACTGAGGGCTGCCTGGGCACTCATGGAGTTGATGATCGAATAGAAACCGGCGAACAGGTTCGCAGTGGTGAACAGGTTGGGCAGCAGATAGATGCCGCGATGCCGAACCTTGCGTCCTTCGGCGTCATGCCCTTCTTCAACATGCTCATCGATCGGTAGCAGGCTTTCGGCGTCGGAGGCCTTGTTCGGCTCTTCGGGACGTTCGCTCATGGACATTACCTTGCAACGGTTTGGAAAGTTTCGACTGACGTCTGCGGCGAGGGTTCGCCGACAAACGATGAAGCTTTATACCAGAAGCTGACCGTCTAAACGAAAAAACGCGGCCGAAGCCGCGTTTTCATCGCATCAGGTCAAGATCAGTTCTTGGCCTTGTCGACGATTTTGTTCGCTGCGATCCAAGGCATCATCGAGCGCAGTTGCTCGCCGATGACTTCGATGCCGTGGGCAGCGTTGTTGCGACGCTTGGCAGTCATCGAAGGGTAGCCGGTGGCGCCTTCGCTGATGAACATCTTGGCGTACTCGCCGTCCTGGATGCGCTTGAGAGCGTTGCGCATGGCCTGACGGGATTCGGCGTTGATGACTTCAGGGCCGGTCACGTACTCGCCGTATTCGGCGTTGTTGGAGATCGAGTAGTTCATGTTGGCGATACCGCCTTCGTACATGAGGTCCACGATCAGCTTCAGTTCGTGCAAGCACTCGAAGTAGGCCATTTCTGGCGCGTAGCCCGCTTCAACCAGGGTTTCGAAACCGGCCTTGACCAGCTCGACGGTACCGCCACACAGAACGGCCTGCTCGCCGAACAGGTCGGTTTCGGTCTCGTCCTTGAAGGTGGTTTCGATGATGCCGGTACGGCCGCCACCGACGCCTGCGGCGTAGGACAGGGCAACGTTCTTGGCATTGCCCGAAGCGTCCTGGTAGATCGCGATCAGGTCAGGGATGCCGCCGCCTTTGACGAACTCGGAACGTACGGTGTGACCTGGCGCTTTTGGCGCGATCATGATCACGTCCAGGTCGGCGCGTGGAACGACCTGGTTGTAGTGGATGGCGAAACCGTGGGAGAAGGCCAGGGTGGCGCCCTTCTTGATGTTCGGCTCGACTTCGTTCTTGTACAGCTGGGACTGGAACTCGTCCGGGGTCAGGATCATGACCAGGTCGGCACCGGCGACAGCGCTCGCTACATCGGCAACTTTCAGGCCGTGAGCTTCGGCTTTGGCAACGGTGGCCGAACCTTTACGCAGACCGACAGTGACGTCCACACCGGAGTCCTTCAGGTTGCACGCCTGGGCGTGGCCTTGGGAGCCGTAACCGATGATGGCAACTTTCTTGCCCTGGATGATGGAAAGGTCACAGTCTTTGTCGTAATAAACTTTCATGAAAATACCCCTGTTATCTCGGCCCATAGGGCCATCGCTAATTTTTTGAGTTAGATGCTGAGCACTTTGTCGCCACGGGCAATGCCGGTAACGCCGCTGCGCACTGTTTCGAGAATGGACGCGGTACCGATGGCCTGAATGAAGCTGTCAAGCTTGTCGCTGGCGCCAGTCAGCTGCACGGTATAGACGCTGCTGCTGACGTCGACGATCTGCCCACGATAGATATCGGTGGTGCGTTTGATCTCGGCTCGCTGTGCACCCGTGGCCTTGATCTTGACCAGCATCAGTTCACGTTCGATGTGCGCGCTTTCCGAGAGGTCGACCAACTTGACGACTTCAACCAGCTTATTCAGGTTTTTGGTGATCTGCTCGATCACCTCATCATGACCGACCGTGGTCAACGTCAGACGCGACAGGGTCGGGTCTTCGGTTGGCGCCACCGTCAGGCTTTCGATGTTGTAGTTACGCTGCGAAAACAGACCGACCACGCGAGACAAGGCACCGGGTTCGTTTTCCAACAGCAGGGAAATAATGTGCCGCATGATTAGGTCCGCTCCGTCTTGCTCAGCCACATATCGCGCATAGAGCCGTCTTTGATCTGCATCGGGTAGACGTGCTCGCTGTTGTCGACCTGGATATCGATGAACACCAACCGGTCCTTCATGGCGAACGCCTCCTCGAGCTTGGGCTTGAGGTCTTTCAGGCTGGTGATGCGGATCCCCACGTGACCATAGGCTTCGGCCAGCTTGACGAAGTCAGGCAGCGATTCCATGTAGGAGTGCGAGTGACGGCTGTTGTAGGACATGTCCTGCCATTGACGGACCATGCCCAGAACGCCGTTGTTCAGGTTGACGATCTTCACCGGCAGGTCGTACTGCAGGCAGGTCGACAGCTCCTGGATGTTCATCTGGATACTGCCCTCGCCAGTGACGCAAGCAACGTCCTGGTCCGGGAAGTTGAGCTTGATGCCCATGGCCGCCGGGAAGCCGAAACCCATGGTGCCCAGGCCACCGGAATTGATCCAGCGGTTGGGTTTGTTGAAGCGGTAGTACTGCGCCGCGAACATCTGGTGCTGGCCCACGTCGGAAGTCACGAAGGCGTCGCCGCCGGTCACTTCGCAGAGGGTTTCGATCACGGTCTGCGGCTTGATCACGCTGCCGTCACCCTTCTGGTAAGGGAACATGTCGCGATCGCCACGCCATTCTTCGATCTGCTTCCACCAGGCATCCATGGCGGCTTTGTCCGGCTGTTCGCCGATTTCGCGCAAGGTGGCGACCATTTCAGTCAGCACGCTGTCGACCGGGCCAACAATCGGCACGTCGGCCTTGATGGTCTTGGAAATCGACGCCGGGTCGATGTCGATGTGGATAACCTTGGCATTCGGGCAGAACTTGGCCGGGCCGTTGACCACGCGGTCGTCGAAACGCGCACCGACGGCGAAAATCACGTCAGCGTGGTGCATGGCCAGGTTGGCGGTGTAGCTGCCGTGCATGCCGAGCATGCCGAGGAACTGGCGATCGGTACCCGGATAGCCACCCAGGCCCATCAGCGTATTGGTGACCGGCAGGTTGAGCATCTGCGCAACTTCGGTCAGGGCGTCAGAGCCGCCACCGAGGATGACCCCGCCGCCGGCATAGACCACCGGACGCTTGGCGGCCAGGAGCATTTCGGCAGCCTTGCGAATCTGCCCCGAGTGCCCCCTTACAGCCGGGCTGTAGGAACGCATCTTGACCTTTTTGGGGTAGACGTATTCGAACTTTTCCGCAGGGTTGGTCATGTCTTTGGGGATATCGACCACGACCGGACCCGGGCGACCGGATTGCGCCAGATAGAAGGCTTTTTTCAGGACTTCAGGGATTTCCGAGGCGTGTTTGACCATGAAGCTGTGTTTCACGATCGGCCGGGAAATACCGATCATGTCGGTTTCCTGGAAGGCATCGGTACCGACCATGGTGCTAGGCACCTGACCGGAGATGATGACCATCGGGATCGAGTCCATGTACGCGGTGGCAATGCCGGTAATGGCGTTGGTTGCGCCTGGACCGGAAGTCACCAGCACCACGCCGGCTTTACCGGTGGCACGGGCATAGCCGTCGGCCATATGGGTCGCGGCCTGCTCGTGACGCACCAGGATGTGGGTCACTTCAGGTTCTTTGAACAGGGCGTCGTAGACGTGCAGGAGAGCACCACCTGGGTACCCATAGATGTATTTGACGCCTTCGTCGCGCAAAAAGCGGACGAGCATCTCACCGCCAGATAAAAGCTCCACGTTGTTCACCTCTAAAACGCCAGAATACCGTCCACGGTGGACGGGTCTTAATAGGTTTACTGCCAAGCAGAGCATGAGCGACGGAATCGCCGACTACGTCAGCACTGACTGAGCAAGTATTGGGAGCGCCCCAGAGTGTTGCGGGGTTTTCCCACCCAGCGCGAGGTAACGCGTTGCGGGGTGTTACAGGTCGGCGCGGGTGTGCGCCTCATGATCTGCTTAGCGGGTCTGCTTCTGGCAGTCCCTCTACAGCGGAATCTGGATTCTTCTTTTTCGGCGCGCGCAAGTCAAGAAAAATTATTGCCAATTTTGCGCGAGGATGATCCGCAGCCACCACTATTGCCTTTGACAGCAGCAGAAAAACAAACAATACAAACAAAAAGAGCCACAATCTGTGGCTCCAAGGGTGAAAAGAGGGAAATTCAGGCAGAAGGACTGATCAATTGGTCAAACTCTGCTAGCAGCCTGCGTAGCTCGCGGCTTTGCTCCGGGCGGTCGGCGTATACCGTTTCAGCCATGACCAGGATGCCGGAGGCATTGGGCAATGGCAGCCCTCTTTCGAGAATCTCTTTCATTTTGGGCAGAAAGATCCACTGCAGCCACTGATCGAAGCTCATGCTGTCGACCGCGAACGGCACGCTGCTCGCCAACGCTTGCGGCGTAGGCAAATCCTCACTCCACCAGCCTTGGGCATGCAGTTCGTGCTCGATCAACAGCAGATGATCGGCGATATCAAGAATGCGTGGGTCCATTACAGGCTGACCTGGGCTTTCTGCCGGGCCAGCGCTGCGCCAGCCGAGTCACCCTGTTTCTCGCGCGACTGGGCAATGATGTTCCACAACCCGGCCTGCAGGTCAGGACGGCCGTTGGCGTAGGTCAGTGCCCGGCGCGCCAGTTGCTCGGACTGCGCGGCATCACCCTGGGCCAGGCGCACCTGTGCCAGGCGATAAAGCACTTGCGGCTCACGCGGGGCAATGCGCTGAGCACGCTCCAGGCTCGACGAAGCACCGTTGTAGTCGCCACCGCTCTGTTGTTGCTGGGCGGTGGTCAACAGTGCCAGCACCGGGCCGTCGAGTTGTTCGTCAGCCGACAAGCCGCCGCTGGCAGCGCTGGAGCGCGGAATGCCGCTCGGCGCACTGGGTGCGCTGGTGCTTGGCATGGTGTAGCTGCCGGCGTTGGTCGAACTGCTGTCGAACGGTGCCGAGCTGCTCGGCCCCGGGGTAATCGGGCCGGTGCTGATGGGCGCAGCGCCGGTAGAGGCCGGGAAAGTCTGGATCGGCGCGGCACCGGCACCCTGCGGGACCATGACCATTACCCCGGAATCCTGCGGCACGGCCTGAGCCTGACGCGTACCGTTGTTGACCTGCGCAGGCGCGCCACGGTTGGCCGTGACCCGCTCGCTATTGGACACCCGGGTACTGGAATCGACCACGGGAATCGAGCCGCGCGGATTGCTGGCGCAGCCGTTGAGCAAAGTCAGCGCCGTCAAGGCGGGAAACAACCACTTGTTCACTGCACACCCTCTTTAGGCTAATGCTTAATTCATCCAACCCTTGACCCAGTCCATGACGGACTCGGCAGGATCCGGCTCACCGCCACAGGCGGCTCCGGCCGGCGGTTCACTGCCACGAATATACGGCATCTGCACCGCGCCCGGGCAACTGGCATCCGAACCCTGACCGCTGTGCGGATCGATCCAGGCCTGCACCACGTTATCAGGCAACGGCATGTCCAGCGGCAGCGGGTCGGCCTTGCGCATGAAACTGGTCCAGACCTGCAAGGCACCGGTGGCACCGGTGAACGGCGTCTTGCCGTTGTCATCACGGCCCAGCCACACCACCGCCAGCAGGTCCTGGCTGAAGCCTGCGAACCAGCTGTCACGGGAATCGTTACTGGTACCGGTCTTGCCCGCCAGGGTCAACGAGCTTGGCAGCACACTGTAGACCGAACGCCCGGTGCCTTCGCGCATCACCCGCTGCATGGCGTTCTGTACCAGATAAATGGCACCCGGATCGAAGGTTTGCTGGATCTGGAACGGGTAACGCTTGAGCGGCTCGCCCTCGGCGGTCAGCACGCTGCGGATGCCACGCATCGGGGTGTTGAAGCCGCCGTTGGCCAGGGTCTGGTACATGGTTGCGACCTGCATCGGCGACATGCCGCCGGCGCCGAGCATCATCGACGGGAAGGCTGGCCAATCGACATTCACGCCCAGCCGGCCGATGGTCTTGAGCACATTGGGCACGCCCAGTTCCAGGCCCAGCTTGGCGGTCGACAGGTTGTAGGAGTTGGCCAGGCCCTGATACAGGTAAATCGTGCCATGGGAGCGCCGGTCATAGTTCTGCGGCCGCCACACCTGGCCGTCAGCCCCCTTGACCGAGAACGGCTCGTCCTGCACCCAACTGGTCAGGGTGTATTTGCTCGGTTTTTCCAGGGCGGTCAGGTACACCGCAGGCTTGACCAGCGAGCCGATCGGCCGTACGGCATCGATGGCGCGGTTGAAGCCGGCAAAACCGGCCTGGCGGCTACCGATCAGGGCCTGGACTTCACCGGTTTCCGGGTTGGTCACCACCATCGCCGCTTCGACTTCATCTGCACCCTTGCGCCCGGCCAAGCGCTTGAAGGTCTCGCCCATGGCAGCTTCGGACTTCATCTGCAGGATCGGGTCAAAGCTGGTGAAGATGCGCAGGCCTTCTTCGGTCAAGTCTTCGTCACGGTAGTCCTGGCGCAGCTGGCGTTTGACCAGGTCGAGGAAGCCCGGGTACGAGCTGTCGGCCAGGCTCCCGCGCTTGGTGACGTCCAGTGGCATCTTCTTCGCCGCGTCCACCGCTTCCGGGGTGGCGACGCCCTGCTCGGCCAGCAGATCGAGCACCAGGTTACGCCGCACTGTGGCCCGCTCCGGATAACGCCGTGGGTTGTAATAGGAAGGGCCCTTGACCATACCCACCAGCAAGGCGATCTGATGCAACTTGAGCTCGGACAGCGGCTGGCTGAAGAAGAACTGGCTGGCAAGACCAAAGCCGTGCACCGCGCGCTGGCCATCCTGGCCGACGAACACTTCGTTGAGGTAGGCCTCGAGGATTTCACGCTTGTCGTAATGCAGCTCGAGCAGCAAGGCCATCATCGCTTCATTGAGCTTGCGGCTGAGGCTGCGTTCGTTGGTCAGGTAGAAGTTCTTCACCAACTGTTGGGTCAGGGTACTGCCGCCCTGACGCATGGCTCCGGACGAGGTGTTGACCCACACCGCCCGGGCAATCGACTTGGGTGACACGCCAAAGTGGCTATAGAAGTCGCGGTCTTCCACCGCCACCAGGGTTTCCAGCAGATACGGCGGCACCTGATCGATGTTGATCAGGATACGGTCTTCGAGGTTTTTCGGGTACAGGCCGCCGATCAGCAGCGGCTCCAGGCGCACCACATCAAGTTTGGTGCCGTTGGCACCGCTGAGGCCGGCAACATAGTCGCCAGAGAAGCGCACGCTGACGCCTTGCGCCGGTTCCATGCCTTCATAGAACTGGAAGCCGCGGGTATTGAGGTCGACGCTGTTGCCGTTGACCGCCGCTGCACCCGGGCCGTTGGCGACGCTTTCGCGGCGATAGCCGAGGGCATCGAGCTCGATCAGGAAGTCGGCCTTGCTCAACTTCTGCCCAACGAACAGTTCCAGCGGCCGGGCATACACCTTGGCCGGGATGGTCCAGCGCTTGCCGGAGAATTTCTCCTGGACCACAGCGTCGAGGTAAATGGCATAGCCCGCCACCAGCACAAGGCCGACCAGGCTGAGCTTCAAAGCCCAGCCCAGCCAGGCACGCGAGCGGCCAGACGGGCGTTTTTTAGCGGTACGGGGGGATCGGGATCGAGTCATGGCGGCGGATTATACGCACTTTATCGCTCATCGACAGGCGCCCTCCGGCGGTTTGCAGCAGCCGCGCTTGCGGCCATAATGGCCCATTCGAATCTCCCGACCCAGAAGGATCGCCCGTGAGCCAAGCCTTGATCACTGCCCTGCAGAATCCCGCCCTGTTCCCTCATCCTGTGAAGGCTTTTCAGGTCATCGAGACGCATATCTCCTGGGTGCTGCTCACCGGTGACTATGCCTACAAGATCAAGAAGCCGATGAACTTCGGCTTCCTGGACTTCACCGAGTTGTCCCAGCGCGAGCACTTCTGCAACGAAGAGCTGCGCCTGAACCAGCGCCTGACCGAAGGCCTGTACCTGCAAGTGCTGCCGATCACCGGCAGCGCCCAAGCCCCGCAACTGGGTGGTGAAGGCGCGCCGATCGAATACGCGCTGCAGATGCGCCAGTTCCCGCAGAGCCAGATGCTCAGCACCCTGCAGGCCAATGGTGAGCTGACCGCCGCGCACATCGACCAGATGGCCGAACAGATCGCCCGCTTCCACCTGGCCGCACCGAAAGTCGCCGTCGAACACCCGCTGGGCACGCCAGACAGCGTCATGGCGCCGGTCGAGCAGAACTTCGAGCAGATTCGTCCGTTCCTTTCCGACAAGGCTGACCTGCAGCAACTCGAAGCGCTGCAAGCCTGGGCCCAGGACAGCTTCAAGCGCCTGCACACGCTGCTGGACACGCGTAAAGCAGAAGGTTTCATTCGCGAGTGCCACGGTGACATCCACCTGGGCAACGCCACCCTGATCGACGGCAAGGTGGTGATCTTCGATTGCATCGAGTTCAACGAACCGTTCCGCCTGACCGACGTGTACGCCGATGCCGCCTTCCTGGCCATGGACCTTGAAGACCGTGGCCTCAAATCGCTGTCGCGCCGCTTCATCAGCCAGTACCTGGAACTGACCGGTGATTACGCCGGCCTGGAACTGCTGAATTTCTACAAGGCGTACCGTGCACTGGTGCGGGCCAAGGTCGCCCTGTTCAGCATGCCGGCCAACGCCGATGCCGTGCAGCGTGCCACCACCCTGCGCACCTACCGCAACTATGCCAACCTGGCAGAGAGCTACAGCGCCATCCCTTCGCGCTTCCTGGCCATTACCCACGGCGTTTCCGCGGTGGGCAAGAGCCACGTGGCCATGCGCCTGGTTGACGCCCTGGGCGCCATCCGCCTGCGCTCGGACGTTGAGCGCAAGCGCCTGTTCGGTGAGCAGGCCAGCGCCAATGCCGGCCAGTTGCAAGCCGGCATCTACACTCAAGACGCAAGCCAGGCCACTTACCAGCGCCTGCACCAACTGGCGCAAACCCTCCTGCGTGCCGGCTTCCCGGTGGTGATCGACGCCACCTACCTCAACCAGGACCAGCGTCAGGCCGCCGCCGGCGTTGCCAGCGAAACCGGCGTGCCGTTCCTGATCCTCGACTGCAATGCCCCGGATGCAGTGATTGCCAGCTGGCTGGCCCAGCGCCAGGCCGACCAGAACGATCCGTCGGATGCCACCCTGGACGTGGTCAAGGCCCAGCAGGCCAGCCGTGACCCGCTCAGCGCCGAAGAGCTGCTGCAAAGCAAACGCGTGGAAACCAACGAGAGCGGCAGCCTCGATCTGCTGGTCAAGCAGATCCGCCAGCGCCTGCCTGGGCTCTGATGCAATCCAGGACGTGAAGCAGTCGACACTTCACGCCTGATTCCAGGCGCCTCCGCAATGATGGCACTATAATGTCACCATAAGCTCAAACAAGGAGGCGCCTTATGAATCAGCCACGGCAACTGGACAGCGCGCTGTATGCGTTGGTGCATGACGAACAGATCGCCAGCTTCAATCGCGAGAAACCCAAGGACGGCACCGTCGACTTTCGTGGCGGTGATTTCCGTGGGCTCGACCTGCGTGAGCTGGACACCTGCGGCATCGATTTCACCGATGCCTATTTCCGCGCTTCCGACCTGCGCGGCCTGGACCTGCGCCATAACGGCCTGGAAGGCGCCAGCCTTGCCCACGCGCAGATTTCCGGTACCTATTTCCCCAGCGAACTGAGCGCCGACGAGATCCTCATGTCGGTCAACTTCGGCACACGCCTGCGTTACCGTACACGCTGACTCCTATTGGACGACATGCCCACCGGCTACGGCCTGGCGGGCGGCGTTCGGCTACCCGTCGGCACATGGATGGCAAAACGCCGCGTATTTTCCAAGTGCCGCTACACTCCTCTTTGACCTGCTCGCGATTCCATAATCAAGACCCGTTCAGCCGTCGCAAGGAGGCTTGATGAACGATGAACTTCAGCATCTGAAAAACCTTGGCAAGACTTCTGCGCAATGGCTGCATGCGGTCGGCATCCACAGCGCATCCGACCTGCGCCGACTGGGTGCGGTAAGTGCCTACAAGGCCGTGCGTACCCGCGGCTTCCGCGCCTCGAAGGTGCTGCTCTATGCGATTGAAGGCGCCTTGCTCGATGTGCACTGGAACGATATTCCAGCCGAACGCAAGGAAGCCCTGAACCAGGAACTCGACAGTAAATCCGCCCTGACGAAAAATAATCGAGAATTTTGAGTCACGCTGCTTGACTACGAAATGAGAATCGTTATGATTATCACAACTGGTCGCGAGACTGGTTGGGTAACCTGAAAGCCCCTGGTTCGGACTCTCAGATTATCTCCTCATCAGGCTAATCACGGTTATTGACCCGGCACTTGCCGGGTCTTTTTTTGCCTGGTGTTTTCCCGGCCTAACACCCAACCTGCCTGCTAGCGGGCAATGATCAGCGGATGCCCGCGCTCGGGATGTGGCTGTACCAGTACATCGATGCCGAACACAGCCTTGAGTGCGTCAGGCCGCAACACCTGCTGCGGCGTATCCAGGGCATGGGCGCGGCCCTGTTCGAGCAGCAGGATACGGTCACAGTAGCGCGCCGCCAGGTTCAGGTCGTGGAGAATGACCAACACCGCTGCACCGCGGTCGGCGAACTCGCGCACCGCTTGCAAGGTGGTGTGCTGGTGCAACGGGTCGAGCATCGAGGTCGGCTCGTCGAGCAGCAGGATGCGCCCCTCCTCCCCCGGCCATAGCTGGGCCAGCACCCGTGCCAGGTGCACGCGCTGACGCTCGCCACCGGACAACGCCAGGTAACTACGCCCGACCAGATGGCTGGCGTCGGCCGCTTGCAACGCCGCGTCGATGATCTGCTGGTCACGTTCAAGGCCGCTTCGGTGCGGCAAGCGGCCCATGCCAACCACCTCCTCGACCCGGAAGGCAAAGCCGAGGCTGGACACCTGCGGCAATACCGCCAGGCGTTGGGCGCGCTGCTGGCCAGGCCATTCGGCCAGCCCGCGATCATCCAGGCTCACCCGCCCCTGGCTGGCCTCCAGCTCGCCACACATCACCCCGAGCAGGCTGCTCTTGCCTGCACCGTTGGGCCCCAACACCCCCAGCACCTGACCGGGTTGCAGCGCCAGGCTGATGTCGCTCAGGACCAGGTTCGCGCCACGGCGCAGGGACAGGTTCTCGACTCGCAGCATCAGGCACGCCCTCGCAGCAGCAGATAGAGGAAAAACGGTGCGCCGATAAATGCGGTAACAATACCGATCGGCAGCTCCGCGGGTGCCAGCGCCAAACGGGCGATCAAGTCGGCAAACAACAGCAGCGAAGCACCGGCCAACAGCGACGCCGGCAGCAACACGCGGTGATCGGGCCCGGCCAGCAAACGCACCAGATGCGGCACCACCAGGCCGATAAAGCCAATCAGCCCCGCCGCCGCTACCGCAGCGCCAACGCCCAACGCGGTACAGAACACCAGTTCGCGCTTGAGCTTCTCGACCTCGATGCCCAGGTGCCGGGCTTCGGACTCGCCCAGCAGCAAGGCATTGAGGGCCTGCGCCCGGCGCGGCAACCACAGCGAGACCAGCACGGCGACCAGCACCAGTGGCCACAGGCGCTGATAACTGGCGCCATTGAGGCTGCCCAGGTTCCAGAACGTCAGGGTGCGCAAGGTGGCATCATCGGCCAGGTAGGTGAACAGTCCCACCGCCGCGCCGGCCAAGGCGGTCAAGGCGATACCCGCAAGGAGCATGGTCGCCACGTTGGTCTGGCCATCGCGTCGCCCAAGGCGGTACACCAGTGCGGTCACCCCCAGGCCACCGAGAAACGCACACAGGGATAACAGATAAGGCGCGAACACCTCGGGGATGCCACCAGCCCATGAGCCGCCAACAATCGCTACCGCCGCACCGAGCGCGGCACCGGCGGAAACACCGACAAGGCCAGGGTCAGCCAGCGGATTGCGAAACAGGCCCTGCATTGCCACCCCGGACAGCGCCAGCACCGCGCCCACCGCCAACCCCAGCAGCGTACGCGGCAAGCGAATCTGACCCAGGATCAACTCGGCCTGCTCCAGCCCTTCGCCGGCCACCGGCAGCCCGATCAGCCGCGCGCCCACGCGCAGGGTATCGAACAATGGCAGGCTGACCGGCCCCAGCGCCAGCGACAACCAGATCGCCAGCAGGCACAGCAGCGTCAGGGCGACGAACAGCGTGCGCGGTTTGACCAGCCGGTTCATTGCGCGGCTGGGTAGAAGGCTTGGGACAGGCGCTGCAAGGTCACGGGCAGGCGCGGGCCCAGACCGCCGACCAGCAGGGTCGGGTCCAACTCGATCAGGCGCTTGTTCCGTGCCGCACGCGAAGCGTTCAGGGCAGGGTTTTCCTTGAGCAATGCCTGCAAGGCCTGGTCACCGCTCAAGCTGCGGTCGGCGAATACCAGTACATCGGGATCGAGGGCCGCCAAGGCCTCCACCGAGAAGTTCTTGTAACCTTCGTTGTCGGCCAGGTTGCGCGCACCGGCTTGCCTGAGCAACCAGTCGCCGGAGGTGCCTTTGCCGGCAATCATCGGTTTGGAGCCGGCATGACCGACCAGCAGGATCACCCCAGGGGCCGCCTGGGTGCTTTGCAACTGCTTGATCCTGCCCTGCAGGTCATCAAGTTGCTGGTGATAGTCGGTAAACAATTTTTGCGCCTGTTGTTCAGCCCCGAGCAGATGCCCCAGTTTCAGCAGGTTGCCTTTAACTGCGTCCAGCTCGGCCTTGCTCGACAGCAGCTCGACCTTGACCCCGGCGCCACGGATTTGCGCCAGCACCGGTGGCGGGCCCATTTCCTCGGTACCCACCAGTAGATCCGGGCGCAGACTCAGTACGCCCTCGGCGGACAGTTGACGCTGATAACCGATACTGGGCAACGCCTTGAGCGACTCAGGATGCTGGCTGGTGGTGTCGACCCCGACCAGCTTCTGCTCGCCCCCCAGCGCCGTCACCCACTCGCTCAAGGCCCCACCGGCGCTGACCCAGCGTTGCGGCAAAGCTTCGGCCTGGGCCAGGGTGTTGAACACAAGACCGGCACACAGGGCGATCAGGCGGGCACGTGGGCGCATAACAGGCTTCCTTGAATGAGGAGGAGCGGCAATCCGGGTGGATAATGCCGGGGACGCACGGTATAAAGCGTCCGATACGGCGGATGCAGGCAATTTGATAATTATTTGCATTTGCACGTCAAGCCGTCACTGTGACTTCGGGTAACCCCTCACCATGCATTTTCTTTGTCGATCCGAGCAACTGGGCGAAGGCCAGAGCAGAGGCTTCAGTGTCGATGACCTGGGGATTTTCGCGGTTCGGCGCGCCGGCACAGTTTATTTGTACCGCAATTACTGCCCCCATCGCGGTATCGCCCTGAACTGGGAACCTGACGCCTTTCTCGACAGCAGCGCCAGCCTGATCGCCTGCACGCGCCACGGTGCACTGTTTCTGATCGAGTCCGGCGAATGCGTGGCGGGGCCCTGCGAAGGCGAGCAACTGACGGCCCTGGACTGTCGCGAAGACAGCCAGGGCATCTGGCTTATCGATTGAGCAACACCGGCAATGGCCGATCGATGTAGACCTGCTCGCCGTCGATCCGTGTGCCATAGGCAAGTACCTCGACGCCATCGGCCACCGCCGCACGCAGCGCATCGGCATAAACGCTGTCGATTTCGTCGGCCGGGCGTACGGCATCGATACCGCTGAGGTTTACGCAGTACAGTTGCACCGCGCGTACTCCCTGACGCGCCAGGGTCGCCAGTTCACGCAGGTGCTTGGCGCCGCGCTGGGTTACCGCATCGGGGAAGGCCGCCACGCTGGAATCGGCAAAGCCCAGGGTCACGCTCTTGACCTCGACGTAGGCCGGCCCGTCAGCAAACTCCAGGCGAAAATCCACCCGGCTGCGTTCCTCACCGTAGGCCACTTCACGTTTGAGCCCGGTAAAACCGGCCAGTTCGCTGATGATACCGGCGCGCAGGGCCTCTTCCACCAGGGCGTTGGCCCGCCCGGTGTTGACGCAGGCCAGGCGCCCCTGCGGCGTTTCACTGATTTCCCAGGTACCGGGCAGCTTGCGCTTGGGGTCATTGGAGCGGCTGAACCAGACCTGGCCGCCCTCGACCATGCAATTGAACATCGAGCCGGTGTTGGGGCAGTGGATGGTCATCTGCTCACCATTGGCCAGCTCGATGTCGGCCAGGAAACGCTTGTAGCGGCGCAGCAAGCGGGCGGTTTCAAGTGTTGGAGAAAAACGCATCAGCCTTGCCAGCTCCGCAGTCCACGGGCGATCCGCTCAACCGCCTCCTGCAAACGCGGCAAACTCTGGGTGTAGGCAAAGCGTACGTGGTGGCCGGCCTGGTGGCGGCCGAAGTCCAGGCCCGGCGTAAAGGCGACATGCTCGGTTTCGAGGAAATGCCGGCAGAAGGCAAAGGCATCACCGCCAAAGGCGCTGATATCGGCATACAGGTAGAACGCCCCCTGGGGCTCGACAGCAATCTTGAAGCCCAGCTCGCGCAAGGCCGGCAAGAGGAAGTCGCGCCGGCGGGCGAACTCGCCCCGGCGCTCTTCGAGAATGGCCAGGGTGGTGGGCTCGAAACAGGCCAGAGCGGCGTGCTGAGCCATGCTTGGGGCGCTGATGTAGAGGTTTTGCGCAAGCTTTTCCAGGTCGGCCACCGCCGCCGGGGGCGCCACCAGCCACCCCAGGCGCCAGCCGGTCATGCCGAAATACTTGGAAAAACTATTAAGGACGAAGGCTTCGTCGTCGACTTCCAGCACGCTTGGCGCATCCATGCCGTAGGTCAGGCCGTGGTAGATCTCGTCCACCACCAGGTGGCCATTGCGGGCGCGGGTAGCGGCCGACAGGCTGGCCAGTTCGGCGTGATCAAGCACGGTACCGGTCGGGTTGGCCGGCGATGCAACCAACGCGCCGACGGTGTCCTGGTCCCAGTGTCGCTCGACCAGGTCGGCGGTGAGCTGGTAGTTGACCTCTGGCCCCACCGGCACCAGGTGTGCAGCGCCTTCGACCAGCCTCAGGAAATGCCGATTGCACGGGTAGCCCGGGTCGGCCAGCAGCCAGTGCTTGCCCGGGTCGACCAGCAAGCTTGCAGCCAGCAGCAAAGCGCCGGATCCGCCTGGAGTAATGAGGATGCGCTGCGGGTCGATGCTCAGCCCGTAGCGTTGCTGGTAGAACCCGGCAATCGCTTCACGCAGTGCCGGCAACCCGCGGGCAGCGGTGTAACGGGTATGCCCCTGGGCGAGTGCGGCCTGGCCGGCCTTGATGATCGGCGCGGCGGTGGTGAAGTCCGGCTCGCCGATTTCCAGGTGAATCACGTCGCAGCCGCTGGCCTGCAGCTCGTTGGCACGGGCCAGCAGGGCCATCACGTGGAAAGGTTCGATGGCGCGGCTGCGCGCACTGTAGGGCTGGGCCATTAGCCTTCTCTCAAAAGGGTCTAGAATATTGATTCTACCCATGCGCCGGGTCGAACGTGTGGCAAAACCTGCGGTCCACTGCAAAGATCATCAAGGCCAGGCACCGTTGCCCCGGCCTTGACAACCGGGAGTAGCGCACCCCGATTCGATCTGGTAAGTTCGGCGGCTCGCAGTCGCAGGGCCGGCGGGCGCCGGAGATGGAGCAGCCTGCGCAATGGATTAGAAAAGTGAGAGGCGGTCTATTCATGTCCACCCTAGAAAAGCAAAAAACCAATCAGGCCATGTACGGCGTCGAGCCCTATCAGGTAACCAAGGGTGAAGAGTACATGGGTGACCCCATGCGCAAGCACTTCATCAAACTTCTCGGAGCCTGGAAGCAGGAACTGATGACCAGTGTGGACCGGACTGTGGACCACATGAAGGACGAGGCGGCCAACTTCCCGGACCCCGCCGACCGCGCCAGCCAGGAAGAAGAATTTGCCCTGGAACTGCGTAACCGCGATCGCGAGCGCAAGCTGATCAAGAAAATCGACAAGACCCTGCAGAAAATCCAGGACGAAGAATACGGCTGGTGCGACGCCTGCGGCGTTGAAATCGGTCTTCGCCGCCTGGAAGCCCGCCCTACCGCCGACCTGTGCTTTGACTGCAAGGAAATCGCGGAGAAGAAAGAAAAAACGGTCGGCAAAGGCTGATCCTTCTCCCATCCGAACGGGGCGCATCAAGCGCCCCGTTTCATTTTCATACCTGCCCTCCATGAACAACTCCCGCTACATCGGTCGCTTCGCCCCCACCCCCAGTGGTTTCCTGCACTTCGGTTCGCTGGTAGCAGCCCTCGCCTCATGGCTCGACGCCCGGGCAGTCGGCGGCACCTGGCTGGTGCGCATGGAAGACATCGACCCGCCCCGCGAAGCCCCCGGCGCCCAGGCAGCGATCCTGCAAACCCTGGAAAGCTACGGCCTGGAATGGGATGGTGAGGTGGTCTATCAAAGCCTGCGTCATGAAGCCTATGCCGAGGTAGTCGAACGCCTGTTCCGCCAGGGCCTGGCCTATGCCTGCACCTGCTCGCGCAAGCAACTGGAGGGTTACAACGGCATTTACCCCGGCCTGTGCCGTAATGCCGGTCATGCCCAGCAGGATGCGGCCATTCGCCTGCGCGTGCCGGAGTTGACCTACCGTTTCGAAGACCGCGTTCAGGGGCCTTTTGAACAACACCTGGGGCGCGATGTGGGTGATTTCGTCATCCGTCGTCGCGACGGACTCTATGCCTATCAACTGGCAGTGGTGCTCGATGACGCCTGGCAGGGAGTGAGCGATATCGTTCGCGGCGCCGATTTGCTCGACAACACCCCGCGCCAGTTGTACCTGCAGGAACTGCTGGGGCTGTCGCATCCGCGTTACCTGCACGTGCCACTGATCGTGCAGCCCGATGGGCACAAGCTGGGCAAGTCCTACCGCTCACCGCCACTTTCCGCAGGCCAGGCCACGCCCCTGCTGCTACGGGCCTTGCGCGCGCTGGGCCAGGCGACCGAAGCGGGTATGGAGCAAGGCACCCCGGCCGAAGTGCTTGCACATGCTGCACTGCACTGGAACCCTGCGGCCGTGCCGGGGCGCCTGAGCGTGCCCGAGGCCGACCTGCACTGACCGTCGTGGGAGCGGCGATGCGGCGATCCGACTTGCCCCGCGATTGCGATCTACCTGCTGTATCGCATCGCGGGGCAAGCCCGCTCCCACCCGGACGGTGTACGCACCTCGACACAGAAAGCCCTGAAAATTCAATTCTTTGGCAAAAACGTGCAAGCCCGTTACCATCGCCGCAGCCATTTGCGCCAATAATAAGTCCAAGCCGCAGCGCCCTAACCTTTGAGGCCAGCATGTATATCTATCGTTTGGTCCTGCTTCTGGTCGTGGGGATCTACCTGTTCTCCCCGGCCATCATGGACTGGTGGATCGAGCCAACCGGTGCCTGGTATCGCCCGTACCTGCTCTGGCTGATCCTGATCGTCGTGACCTTTATCCTGCAGAGCCAACGTGATGCCGATGAGCTTTAGCCTGACCCAGATGATCCTGATCAGCGCCGCCTACCTGCTGGTGCTGTTCGGCGTGGCCTGGGTCAGCGAACGCGGAATGATCCCGCGCTCGATCATCCGCCACCCGCTGACCTACACCCTGTCGCTGGGCGTTTATGCCAGTGCCTGGGCCTTTTATGGCTCGGTGGGCCTGGCCTACCAGTACGGCTACGGTTTTCTCGCCTGTTACCTGGGGGTGTCCGGCGCCTTCCTGCTGGCGCCGGTGCTGCTCTATCCCATCCTGAAGATCACCCGCACCTATCAGCTATCGTCGCTGGCCGACCTGATCGCCTTCCGCTTTCGCAGCACCTGGGCCGGGGCCCTGACCACCATTTTCATGCTGATCGGTGTGCTGCCGCTGCTGGCGCTACAGATCCAGGCGGTGGCCGATTCCATCAGCATTCTGACCGGCGAGCCAGTCAAGGCCCGGGTGGCCCTGGCCTTTTGCGCGCTGATCACCCTGTTCACCATCTTCTTCGGCTCTCGCCACATTGCCACCCGGGAAAAACACGAAGGCCTGGTGTTTGCCATCGCCTTCGAGTCGGTCATCAAGCTGCTGGCCCTGGGCGGTATCGGCCTCTATGCACTGTATGGCGTCTTTGGCGGCCCCCATGAGCTGGAGGTCTGGCTGCTGCAGAACCAGACCGCCCTCGCCGCCTTGCACACGCCATTGCAGGAAGGACCCTGGCGCACACTGCTGTTGGTGTTCTTCGCCTCGGCCATCGTCATGCCGCACATGTACCACATGGCCTTCACCGAGAACCTCAACCCGCGCTCGCTGGTCAGCGCCAGCTGGGGCCTGCCGCTGTTCCTGCTGCTGATGAGCCTGGCCGTGCCGCTGATTCTCTGGGCGGGCCTGAAAATGGGTGCCAGCACCAGCCCGGAGTACTTCACCCTGGGCCTGGGCATCGCCGCCAACAACCAGGCGCTGGCGCTGCTGGCCTATGTCGGTGGGCTATCGGCGTCCAGCGGGCTGATCATCGTCACCACCCTGGCCCTCTCGGGCATGGCCTTGAACCACCTGGTGCTGCCGCTGTACCAGCCACCGGCCGAGGGCAATATCTACCGCTGGCTGAAATGGACGCGCCGGGCGCTGATCGTTGCGATCATCACCGCCGGTTTCGGTTTCTACCTGACCCTGGGCAGCCAGCAGGACCTGGCCAACCTGGGCATCGTCGCGTTCGTTGCCACCTTGCAGTTCCTGCCCGGCGTGCTTTCAGTGCTGTACTGGCCGACCGCCAACCGCCGTGGCTTCATTGCCGGCCTGCTGGCAGGGATTCTGGTGTGGATGGTGACCATGCTATTGCCACTGGTGGGCAACCTGCAGGGCTTCTACATTCCGCTGCTGAACATGATCTATGTGCTCGACGATACCAGTTGGCACATGGCGGCGATCGCCTCGCTGGCCGCCAACGTGCTGTTGTTCACCCTGATCTCGCTGTTCACCAACGCCAGCAGTGAAGAAGTCAGCGCTGCCGAGGCCTGTGCGGTGGATAACGTGCGTCGCCCACAACGCCGTGAACTGCACGCCGCCTCGCCCCAGGAGTTTGCCACCCAACTGGCCAAACCCCTGGGCGCCAAGGCGGCACAAAAGGAAGTGGAACAAGCCCTGCGCGACCTCTACCTACCGTTCGACGAGCGCCGCCCCTATGCCCTGCGCCGCTTGCGCGACCGCATCGAGGCCAACCTCTCGGGGCTTATGGGCCCAAGTGTGGCTCAGGACATGGTCGAGACCTTCCTGCCCTACAAGTCCGGTAACGAAAATTACGTTACCGAAGACATCCACTTCATCGAAAGCCGCCTGGAAGACTACCACTCGCGACTGACCGGCCTTGCCGCCGAACTCGATGCCCTGCGCCGCTACCACCGCCAGACCCTGCAGGAGCTGCCGATGGGCGTCTGCTCGCTGGCCAAGGATCAGGAAATCCTGATGTGGAACAAGGCCATGGAAGAGCTCACCGGCATCCCCGCCAAACGCGTGGTCGGCTCGCGCCTGACCACCATTGCCGAGCCCTGGCGCGGCCTGCTGCTGGGCTTCATCAACGTGCCCGACGAGCACCTGCACAAACAGCGCCTGGGCCTGGACGGCCAGACCCGCTGGTTGAACCTGCACAAGGCGGCCATCGACGAGCCGCTGGCACCGGGTAACAGTGGCCTGGTGTTGCTGGTCGAAGACCTCACCGAAACCCAGGCCCTGGAAGACAAGCTGGTGCACTCCGAACGCCTGGCCAGCATCGGCCGCCTGGCCGCCGGGGTTGCCCACGAGATCGGCAACCCGGTCACCGGCATCGCGTGCCTGGCGCAGAACCTGCGCGAAGAGCGCGAAGAGGATGGCGAGATCACCGAGCTGAGCAGCCAGATCCTGGAGCAGACCAAACGTATCTCGCGTATCGTCCAGTCGTTGATGAGCTTTGCCCATGCCGGCAGCCACCAGCACAGCGACGAGCCGGTGTGCCTGGCCGAAGTGGCCCAGGATGCCATCGGTCTGCTGGCCTTGAACCGGCGCAATTTCGAAGTACAGTTCTTCAACCTCTGCGATCCGGACCACTGGGTCGAGGGCGATCCGCAGCGCCTGGCCCAGGTCTTGATCAACCTGCTGTCCAATGCCCGCGACGCCTCCCCGCCCGGCAGCGCCGTACGGGTCAAAAGCGAGGCCAGCGAACATACCGTCGACCTGATCGTCGAGGACGAAGGCAGCGGTATCCCGAAAAACATCATGGATCGTCTGTTCGAACCCTTCTTCACTACCAAGGACCCGGGCGAAGGCACCGGACTGGGGCTTGCTCTGGTCTATTCCATCGTGGAAGAGCATTATGGACAAATCACCATCGACAGCCCGGCTGATAGCCAGAGCCAACGCGGTACCCGGATCCGAGTGACCCTACCGCGCCATGTCGTAGCGACGTCCGCTGTGAACTGAGACCGTCGAGAGAATTGAATCAATGCCGCATATTCTGATCGTCGAAGACGAAACCATCATCCGCTCGGCGTTGCGCCGATTGCTTGAGCGCAACCAGTACCAGGTCAGCGAGGCCGGCTCGGTGCAGGAAGCCCAGGAGCGCTTCAGCATTGCGACCTTCGACCTGATTGTCAGCGACCTGCGCCTGCCAGGCGCACCTGGCACCGAGCTGATCAAGCTTGGTCAGGGCACGCCGGTGCTGATCATGACCAGCTACGCGAGTCTGCGCTCTGCCGTCGACTCGATGAAGATGGGTGCGGTCGACTACATCGCCAAGCCCTTCGATCATGATGAAATGCTTCAGGCCGTGGCGCGCATCCTGCGTGACCGGCAGAACGCCCCAACCACTGCGGCTGAGCGCGGCAACGGCAAGGCGGCGGCGAGCGAAAAAGCAGCGGCCAGCAATGCAGCCAATGGCGAGATCGGCATCATCGGCACCTGCCCGCCCATGCAGGACCTGTACGGCAAGATTCGCAAGGTTGCACCAACTGACTCCAATGTACTGATCCAGGGGGAATCGGGGACCGGTAAAGAGCTGGTAGCTCGTGCCCTGCACAACCTCTCGCGACGGGCCAAGGCACCGATGATCTCGGTGAACTGCGCGGCCATTCCGGAAACCCTGATCGAATCGGAACTGTTCGGCCACGAAAAAGGCGCCTTTACCGGTGCCAGTGCCGGGCGTGCCGGCCTGGTCGAAGCCGCAGACGGCGGTACGCTGTTCCTCGACGAAATCGGCGAACTACCGCTCGAAGCCCAGGCACGTCTGCTGCGGGTGCTGCAGGAAGGCGAAATCCGACGGGTCGGCTCGGTGCAATCGCAAAAGGTCGATGTGCGCCTGATCGCCGCCACCCACCGTGACCTGAAGAACCTGGCCAAGGTTGGCCAGTTCCGTGAAGACCTCTATTACCGCCTGCACGTCATCGCCCTCAAGCTGCCGGCGCTGCGCGAGCGTGGTGCCGACGTCAACGAAATCGCCAATGCTTTCCTCGCCCGCCAGAGTGCGCGAGTCGGGCGCAACGACCTGCGCTTCGGCCACGACGCAGAGCAGGCGATCCGGCATTACTCCTGGCCGGGTAACGTGCGCGAGCTGGAAAACGCGGTGGAGCGTGCGGTGATCCTGTGCGAGAGCCCGGAAATTTCCGCCGACCTGCTGGGTATCGACATCGAACTGAGCGACCTGGAAGACGATGATCCGTTCGCCAGCCTGTCGAGCAGCAGTGTCACCACCAGCAACACCAGCCACGAGCCGACCGAAGACCTGTCGCTGGAAGACTACTTCCAGCATTTTGTCCTCGAACATCAGGATCACATGACCGAGACCGAGCTTGCGCGCAAGCTGGGGGTCAGTCGCAAGTGCCTGTGGGAGCGACGCCAGCGCCTGGGTATCCCGCGGCGCAAGAGCGGCGCTACCAGCGAAGGCTGAGGCGTTTGCGCTGTTTCCCACGGCGCCCAGCGGTAACACCGCCACCCTGCGACAAACTGTTACCGCAACGCAAAGTCGTAACAAAAACCGGGGCTTACGGTAACGAAGCCCCGGTTTTTTTCTGCCCCAAAAACCCCAAAAAAGCGCTCCAACCCCTTGTTTTACTGGGTTTTGCAAAAGTTGGCACGGCACCTGCTATATGTTTGGTACAAGAACAATAACAAGCACTGCAAAAGACAATAAAAATAAGACGAATCGGCTCACGCACAATAAGAACAAGACGGCGGAGGCGCAGCTAACTGATTCTTTTGGAGAGGAGTTGTATTTGGGGCTTGCCCCACAACCAGGCAGAGAACAACAAAAACTGCACTCAAGCAGGGCCTGAACTGGTTGGATCGCATGATCATTGCAACCTCAGCGACCAAAGCAATCCGTTTGCTCTTGATCCCGGTTAGGGATACCGCCCACAAGCTTTTTTTGTGGGCAGGGCACTCAACAAAAACAAGAAGCCCGGCAAAAAAACAATAAGAGCACGCAACTACTTCTTGGGGAGCTTCGGCTCCCCTTGTAGTTTCTGCCCGCTCCAGCCTGCCCAAGCGTCGCCCGACGCGACCGCCTACACCATCCACCGAGTAAATGCTAGAATCCCCGCCCATCATGCGGCCATTCTTCGTTTTTGGCCGAACATTCCTTCAAACAGTGCATCCCATGCTGAAGAAGCTGTTCCAGTCGTTCCGTCCTCCCGTGCGTGGCCAGCACCACATCCGCACCACGCCCGAAGTGATCAACAGTGGTCAACATTCGCTGCAACGTGGCCAGTTCAGTCGCCACGCGGTGAATATCGTCGAGCGCCTGCAAAACGCCGGCTACCAGGCCTACCTGGTCGGTGGCTGTGTACGCGACCAGCTCCTGGGCATCACCCCCAAGGACTTCGACGTCGCCACCAGCGCCACCCCTGAACAGGTCCGCGCCGAGTTTCGCAACGCCCGCATCATTGGTCGCCGCTTCAAGCTGGTTCACATCCATTTCGGTCGTGAAATCATCGAAGTCGCCACCTTCCGCGCCAACCACCCGGAAAGCGAAGAAGAGAACAGCCACACCTCGTCGCGTAACGAGAGTGGGCGGATTCTGCGCGACAATGTCTACGGCACCCTGGAAGAAGACGCCCAGCGCCGCGACTTCACCATCAACGCCCTGTACTACGACCCGATCAGCGAGCGCATCCTCGATTACGCCAACGGTGTGCACGACATTCGCAACCGCCTGATCCGTCTGATCGGCGACCCGACCCAGCGTTACCAGGAAGACCCGGTACGCATGCTGCGGGCCGTGCGTTTCGCCGCCAAGCTCAACTTCGGCATCGAGAAGCACACCGTCCAGCCGATTCGCCAACTGGCGCCGATGCTGCGCGAAATTCCGGCCGCACGCCTGTTTGAAGAGTCGCTGAAACTGTTCCTTTCCGGGCATGCCGCCGACACCTTCGAAATGCTCGTCGACCTGGAATTGTTCGACCCACTGTTCCCCGCCAGTGCCCAGGCGCTGGAGGAAGACCCGACCTATACCCATACCCTGATCAGCCAGGCGTTGATCAATACCGACCTGCGCGTCAAGCAGGGCAAACCGGTAACCCCGGCGTTCCTGTTCGCCGCCATGCTCTGGCCGGCGCTGCCGGCGCGCGCTTTGCGCCTGCAGAGCCGTGGCATGCCGCCGATCCCGGCAATGAACGAAGCCGCCCACGAACTGATCGCCGAGCAATGCCAACGCATCGCGATCCCCAAGCGCTTCACCATGCCGATCCGCGAGATCTGGGACATGCAGGAGCGCCTGCCACGGCGCAGCGGCAAGCGTGCCGACCTGTTGCTCGACAACCCGCGCTTTCGCGCCGGTTACGACTTCTTGCTGCTGCGTGAAAGCGCTGGCGAAGAAACCGACGGCCTGGGCCAGTGGTGGACCGACTATCAGGACTGCAACGACAGCCAGCGCCGCGACATGATTCGCGAGCTGGGCAGCCGTGATGAAGGCGCCGGTGCCGGCCCGCGCAAACGCAAGCGCAGCCCGAGCAAGCGCAAGCGTGCCGACGGCGCTGCGGGCGAGTAACACATGATCCGCGCCTACATTGGCCTGGGCAGCAACCTGGCCAATCCCGAGCAGCAATTGCGCAGCGCCGTCGAGGCGCTGGGGCAACTGCGTGCCAGCGTCCTGGCCGGGGTATCGGCCTTCTATACCAGCGACTCACTGTCACCAGGCCAACCGCGTTACACCAACGCCGTGGCGGCGCTGGATACGCCTCTGCCCCCTCTCGAACTGCTCGATGCATTGCAGGCCATCGAGGCCGACCAGGGCCGCGAGCGCAAGGAACGCTGGGGTCCGCGCACGCTCGACCTGGACATTCTTCTGTACGGCGACCAGGTCATCGATGTGCCACGCCTGAAAGTGCCGCATTACCACATGCAGGCACGACCGTTCGTCCTCTACCCGTTGGCCGAACTGGTCCCCGAAGACTTCTGCCTGGCCGATCAGCGGCCCCTTTCCCAATTACTGGCAGATTGCCCGTTCGTCGGCCTGGAACGCCTGTAGCCGGGCGTTCCCCCAGCCGGTAACGCCCGTAACAGCGCAATAGTAACAATGCGGTAACAGGGTAATTGACTTCAGCCCCCTCGCTCACGACTATAGGCGTCCCGTGGCGCCCCGAGCGCCGCAAAAAGGCGTATATAGGCCTGGAACAGGTCGTAATTCAAACACCACGATCGATGATGTGCTGTTCCAGAAGATGAATACATGCGTTGTACGCAGCCGTTTTTCACAGCGCCTGAACGAGGATTCCTTTTCATGCCAGAAGTAACCCTGACCACCCTGCAGAGCCTCAAGGCCAAGGGTGAGAAAATAACCATGCTGACCTGCTACGACGCGACCTTTGCCCAGGCCGCCAGCCGTGCCGGCGTGGAAATATTGCTGGTGGGTGACTCCCTGGGCATGGTCCTGCAGGGCCATGACAGCACCTTGCCAGTCAGCAATGCCGAGATGGCCTACCACACCGCCTGCGTCAAGCGCGGTAATGAAGGGGCGCTGATTCTCGCCGACCTGCCGTTCATGGCCTGCGCCACCACCGAGCAAGCGTTCGTCAACAGCGGCGCACTGATGCAGGCGGGCGCGCACATGGTCAAGGTCGAAGGTGCAGCCTGGCTGGCGGAGACCATCCGCCTGCTGGCCGAGCGTGGCGTGCCGGTGTGCGCACACATGGGTCTTACTCCGCAGACCGTGAACATTCTCGGCGGCTACAAAGTCCAGGGCCGCCAGGAAAGCCAGGCCCGGCAGATGCGTGCCGATGCCATCGCCCTGGAGCAGGCTGGTGCGGCCATGTTGCTGCTTGAATGCGTGCCGACTGAACTTGCAGCCGAAATCACCCAGGCAGTGAGCATTCCTGTCATCGGTATTGGTGCCGGTAGCGCCACCGACGGCCAAGTGCTGGTGCTGCATGACATGCTCGGCCTGTCGCTGACCGGCCGGGTGCCGAAGTTCGTGAAGAATTTCATGGTTGGCCAGAGCGACATTCAAGGCGCCCTCAAAGCTTACGTAGCTGCCGTCAAGGATGTCAGCTTCCCCGGCAGCGAACATGGGTTCAGTGCATGAATACAGTCAAGACCGTCCGTGAACTGCGCGCCGCCGTGGCGCGGGCGCGCAGTGAGGGCAAACGCATCGGTTTCGTGCCGACCATGGGCAACCTGCACAGCGGTCACGCCGCGCTGGTGACCAAGGCTGCGCAACGGGTCGACTTCGTGGTTGCCAGTATCTTCGTCAACCCCCTGCAGTTCGGCCCCAGCGAAGACCTCGACAAATACCCGCGAACCCTCGCCGCCGACCAGGAGAAACTGCTCCTGGCGGGCTGCCACCTGCTGTTCGCCCCGACCGTCGAAGAGATGTACCCCGATGGCATGGCCGGGCAGACCCGGGTCAGCGTCCCGCAGTTGTCCGAAGGGCTGTGCGGTGCCAGTCGCCCAGGCCATTTCGAAGGCGTGGCGATAGTCGTCAGCAAACTGTTCAACATGGTCCAGCCGGACCTGGCGGTGTTCGGCCAGAAAGACTTCCAGCAACTGGCGGTGATCCGCGCGCTGGTGCGCGACCTGAACATGCCGATCCAGATCATCGGCGAGCCGACCGTGCGCGCCGAGAATGGCCTGGCACTGTCCTCGCGCAACGGCTACCTGAGCGACGAGCAACGCGCGGTAGCGCCAGCCTTGTATCGTCTGCTGAGCCAGATGGCCGCGGTCATCGTGCAGGGCGAACGTGACTATCCGGCATTGATCGCCAACGGCCAGCAACAACTGACCGAGGCAGGCTTTCGCCCTGACTATCTGGAAATCCGCCAAGCCCTGAGCCTGCGCCCGGCAACCGCCGAAGACCGCGATCTGGTGATCCTGGTAGCTGCCTTCCTGGGCGCTACCCGCCTGATCGACAACCTGCACCTGAACCTTGACGACCAGTAACCCGGCCAGCCGCTGACCTGGCCTCTCCCTGTAAAGCAGGCTGCATGCCTATAATTGGCATCAGCCTGCAAACGGGGCGCTGTTTCCAGTGTCCAAGGCAGTTCACGCACTAAGGAAACCTGCAGCGATGGCGTATTACCGCACCCCTCATGATGTTACCGCCCTGCCGGCCTGGCAGGCGCTCCAGCAGCACCGCGAAGCCATGCAGGACTTCAGCATGCGCGACGCATTCACTGCCGAGCCAAAGCGCTTCGAAGAATTCTCCCTGAGCACCTGTGGGCTGTTTCTCGACTACTCGAAAAACCTGATCAACAGTCAGACCCGCGACCTGCTGGTGGGCCTGGCCAATGAAGTCGGCCTGCAAGAGGCAATCAAGGGGTTGTTCGCCGGCGAAATCCTCAACGCCTCGGAAGGCCGCCCCGCCCTGCATACCGCCTTGCGCCGGCCGGTGGGCGACAAGTTGAGCGTCAACGGCGTCAACGTGATGCCCGAGGTGCACAAGGTCC
This sequence comes from Pseudomonas tructae, assembly GCF_004214895.1. NCBI lineage: Bacteria > Pseudomonadati > Pseudomonadota > Gammaproteobacteria > Pseudomonadales > Pseudomonadaceae > Pseudomonas > Pseudomonas tructae. The sequence goes on from NZ_CP035952.1 coordinate 5,193,347, forward strand.
TCAACCAGGTAACCGAACTGGTTGGCCGCATTCATGACGGCCTGTGGCGCGGTTACAGCGAAAAGCCGATCACCGACGTGGTCAACATCGGCATCGGTGGCTCCTTCCTCGGCCCGGAGCTGGTCTCCGAAGCCCTGCTGCCCTACGCCCAGCGCGGTGTGCGCTGCCACTACCTGGCCAACATCGACGGCAGCGAGTTCCACGAACTGTCGGCCAAGTTGCGCGCCGAAACCACACTGTTCATTGTCTCGTCCAAATCCTTCAACACCCTGGAAACCCTGAAGAACGCCCAGGCCGCCCGCGTCTGGTACCTGGCCCAGGGTGGCTCGGAAGCCGAGCTGTACAAGCACTTCATCGCCGTGTCGAGCAACAAGACCGCGGCCATGGCTTTCGGCATTCGTGAAGAAAACATCTTCCCGATGTGGGACTGGGTCGGCGGGCGTTACTCGCTGTGGTCGGCCATCGGCCTGCCGATTGCCCTGGCCATCGGTACGGCCAACTTCAAGGAACTGCTGTCCGGTGCCTATACCATGGACCAGCATTTCCAGAATGCCCCGTTCGAACAGAACATGCCGGTACTGCTGGCCTTGCTCGGCGTCTGGTATGGCAACTTCTGGGGCTCGCAGAGCCATGCGATCCTGCCGTATGACCACTACCTGCGTAACATCACCAAGCACCTGCAACAGCTGGACATGGAGTCCAACGGCAAGAGCGTCCGCCAGGACGGCACGCCGGTCAACCATGACACCGGTCCGGTCATCTGGGGTGGCGTGGGTTGCAACGGCCAGCATGCCTACCATCAGTTGCTGCACCAGGGCACCCAACTGATTCCGGCCGATTTCATCGTCCCGGTGGTCAGCTTCAACCCGGTCGCCGACCACCACCAGTGGCTGTACGCCAACTGCCTGTCGCAGAGCCAGGCGCTGATGCTGGGCAAGACCCGCGACGAGGCCGAAGCCGAGCTGCGCAACAAAGGCATGGCCGAAGCCGAGATCCAGAAGCTGGCCCCGCACAAGGTGATTCCGGGCAACCGTCCGAGCAACACCCTGGTGGTCGAGCGCATCAGCCCGCGTCGTCTTGGCGCGCTGGTGGCAATGTATGAGCACAAGGTGTTCGTGCAGAGTGTCATCTGGGGCATCAACGCCTTCGACCAGTGGGGCGTTGAACTGGGCAAGGAACTGGGCAAGGGCGTGTACCAGCGCTTGACCGGTGGTATCGAAGAACCTGCCGAAGACGCCTCGACCCAGGGCCTGATCAACTTCTTCCGCAGCCGTCACCGCGGCTGACCGGATCGCCCCATCGCGGGGCAAGGCCGCTCCTACAGTAGGAGCGGGCTTGCCCTGCGATGAGGTCTACACTGTCCTGACGCTCACGACGCGACAGGACCCCGCCATGTTCGATATCAGCGACTTTCCTAAAGCCGATGCCGTCAGCAAGGCGGCGCAACTGAGCCAGGCCGACTATGAACGCCTGTATCGCCAGTCCATCGACGACCCGGATACCTTCTGGAGCGAACAGGCCAAGGCCCTGGACTGGATCAAGCCCTGGCGTAAGATCCAGCAAAGCGACATGAAGACCGGGCAAGCCACCTGGTTCGACGGCGCACAACTCAACGTCAGCTACAACTGCATCGACCGCCACCTGGCCACCCGCGGTGAGCAACCGGCGATCATTCGCGAAGGCGACAACCCCGCCGACTCCAGCCTTATCACCTACCGCGAACTGCACCAGCAGGTCTGTCGCCTGGCCAATGTGCTCAAGCAACGCGGGGTGAAAAAAGGCGACCGGGTGTGTATCTACATGCCCATGGTCCCGGAAGCGGCCTACGCCATGCTCGCTTGCAGCCGCATAGGTGCCATTCATTCGGTAGTGTTCGGCGGCTTCTCGCCGGATGCCCTGCGTGACCGGATTCTCGACGCCGATTGCCGCACGCTGATCACCGCCGATGAAGGCATTCGCGGCGGCAAGACAGTGCCGCTGAAGAACAATGTCGACAAAGCCCTGATCAGTTGCCCGCAGGTCAGCACCGTTGTGGTGATCAAACGTACCGGTGGCCAGATCGACTGGAGCGAAGGCCGCGATATCTGGTACCACCAGGCGATCAAATCAGTCAGCGACCACTGCCCACCCGAGCCCATGGACGCCGAAGACCCACTGTTCATCCTCTATACCTCCGGCAGCACCGGCAAACCCAAAGGCGTGCTGCACAGCACCGCCGGCTACCTGCTACAAGCCGCACTGACCTTCAAGACCGTGTTCGATTACCGTGAGGGTGAGGTGTTCTGGTGCACCGCCGATGTCGGCTGGGTGACCGGTCACAGCTATATCGTTTACGGGCCGCTGGCCAACGGTGCGATCACACTGATGTTCGAAGGCGTGCCCAATTACCCCGATGCCTCGCGTTTCTGGCAGGTGGTCGACAAGCACGAGGTGAACATTTTCTACACCGCTCCTACAGCCCTGCGCGCGCTGATGCGTGAAGGCTCGAGGCCGCTGGCGAGTACCTCGCGCAAGAGCCTGCGCCTGCTCGGCAGCGTCGGCGAACCCATTAACCCGGAAGCCTGGGAATGGTACTTCGAAGCCGTGGGTGAAAAGCGCTGCCCGATCGTCGACACCTGGTGGCAGACCGAAACCGGCGGCATCATGATCAGCCCGCTGGTGGGCACCCGGCGGGTCAAGCCCGGCTGCGCCACCCAGCCGATGTTCGGCGTGCAACCGGTGTTGCTGGACGACAAAGGCAGGCTGATCGAAGGCCCCGGCAGCGGCATGCTGGCGATCAAGGCCAGCTGGCCCGGGCAGATCCGCAGTGTGTACGGTGATCCGCAGCGCATGATCGATACCTACTTCAAGCCATTGCCGGGTTACTACTTCACCGGCGACGGCGCCCGCCGCGATGCGGACGGCGACCTGTGGATAACCGGGCGCATCGATGACGTGATCAACGTTTCCGGCCACCGCATCGGCACCGCCGAGGTCGAAAGCGCCCTGGTGTTGCACGACAGCATCGCCGAGGCCGCTGTTGTCGGGTACCCTCACGATCTCAAGGGGCAAGGCATCTACGCATTCGTCACGCCCATGAACGGGGTAAACGCGGACGACAGCCTCAAGCAGGAACTGCTGGCCCTGGTCAGCAAAGAGATCGGCAGCTTCGCCAAGCCCGAGTTGATCCAGTGGGCGCCGGCGCTGCCCAAGACCCGCTCAGGCAAGATCATGCGGCGCATCCTGCGCAAGATCGCCTGCAACGAACTCGACAACCTTGGCGATACCTCGACCCTGGCCGATCCGGGCGTGGTCCAGGGCTTGATCGACAAACGCCTGAACACTTAAAACGGCAGCTTCGTCGGGCTGCCTTGAAGACAAGGTAACCATGGAAGCGATTCGCCGCCGTATCGAAACCCAGGTGATGAGCCTGACCGGCTTGTCCCTGGGGCAACTGGACCTGGAAAACCCCAAGGGCGATCCCGGCCTGTTCGGCCCGGACAGCATCAGCTGGCGCGTGCATGGCGACTTCCCGAGCATGTTGATTGGCGGCATCAGCGCCCTGCTGCTGCAATTGCTGCACCCGCTGGCGCTGGCCGGGGTCTGGGATCACTCCAATTTTCGCCAGGACCTGCTCGGCCGCTTGCGCCGTACCAGCCAGTTCATCTCCGGCACCACCTTCGGCTCGACGCAAGATGCCAACTGGCTGATCGAAAAAGTGCGGACCATTCACCTGCAGGTGGTCGGTAGCGCCGCTGATGGCAGGCCGTACGCCGCCAGCGACCCGGACCTGCTGACCTGGGTGCATGTGGCCGAGGTCAGCAGCTTTCTGGCAGCGCATATGCGCTATCGCAACCCGAACCTGTCGCTCGCCGATCAGGACGCCTATTACGCCGAGATCGCCCTGATTGCCGAACGCCTGGGCGCCCGCGAGGTACCGCGCTCGCGCCAGCAGATCACCGACTACCTGCAAGCCATGCGCCCGCACCTGATCTGCGATGCCCGCAGTCACGAAGTAGTACAGGTGCTGCTCGATGCGCCAGCGCCCAGCCGCCTGGCCCAGCCGGTGGGCGCGCTGATGCTGCGCGCCGGGATCGACCTGTTGCCCGAATGGGCCAGCGAAATGCTCGAACTGAGTCAGAACCCGTTGCAACGCCGGCTGATCCGCCAGGGTGTCACCGGCACCGCTGCGATGCTGCGCTGGGCCATGCGCGATGGCTCGGCCCATCGAGCACGCCGGCGCATGGGCCTGACCTGATCCGGGCAGCAATAGCCCTCGCCCGGCCATCTATGCCACCATGCCGGTCTATCCAGGCCCCCGGGCCTGAACCGTTCTGACGCCAAATCCAATAAGAGTGAGGACCCGCGCCATGCAAGATGTCGTTATCGTTGCCGCCACCCGTACCGCTGTCGGTAGCTACCAGGGAGCGCTGGCCAATATCCCCGCCGTCGACCTGGGCGCTGCAGTGATCCGCCAGTTGCTGACCCAGACCGGCATCGATGCCGAACTGGTCGACGAAGTCATCCTCGGCCAGGTGCTCACCGCCGGTGCCGGTCAAAACCCGGCGCGCCAGGCCGCAATCAAGGCCGGCCTGCCCCATGCCGTACCGGCCATGACCCTGAACAAAGTCTGCGGCTCTGGCCTCAAGGCCCTGCATTTGGCGGCCCAGGCGATTCGCTGCGGCGATGCCGAGGTGATCATCGCCGGCGGCCAGGAAAACATGAGCCTGGCCAACTACGTTGTGCCCGGTGCCCGTACCGGCCTGCGCATGGGCCACAGCAGCCTGATCGACAGCATGATCAGCGATGGCCTGTGGGATGCGTTCAACGACTACCACATGGGCATCACCGCCGAGAACCTGGTGGAAAAGTACGGCATCAGCCGTGAACAACAGGACGCCTTCGCCGCCGCCTCGCAGCAAAAGGCTGTCGCAGCAATCGAAGCCCGGCGTTTCGTCGACGAAATCACTCCGATCCTGATTCCGCAGCGCAAAGGCGAGCCGCTTGCCTTCGCCACCGATGAGCAGCCACGCGCCGGCACCACCGCCGAGTCGCTGGGCAAGCTCAAGCCCGCATTCAAGAAAGACGGCACGGTAACCGCCGGCAATGCGTCCTCGCTCAACGACGGTGCGGCAGCGGTCTTGCTGATGAGCGCGGCCAAGGCGCAACAACTGGGGCTGCCGATACTGGCCCGGATCAAGGCGTACGCCAACGCCGGGGTTGATCCGGCGATCATGGGCATCGGCCCGGTCAGCGCTACCCGCCGTTGCCTGGAAAAGGCCGGCTGGGACCTGGCGGACCTGGACCTGATCGAAGCCAACGAAGCCTTCGCCGCCCAGGCCCTGTCGGTAGGCCAAGAGCTGGGCTGGGATGCCAGCAAGGTCAACGTCAACGGCGGCGCCATTGCCCTGGGCCACCCGATCGGTGCCTCGGGTTGCCGGGTGCTGGTGACCTTGCTGCATGAAATGATCAAGCGTGATGCCAGCAAGGGCCTGGCGACCCTGTGCATCGGCGGTGGTCAGGGCGTGGCCCTGGCGATCGAACGCTGATCACTGCGGGAGGGGCGGCAACGGCCCCTCCCCGGTCTTGAACTGATAAACTGCACGTCCGCAAACCAAGGCCACGTGCATGTCCCTCTTGAATCAGGCGCTGCGCGCCGCCCTCGATGCCCGCCAGGGCCTTCTCGCCGAACTGCATGCCCAGGGCACCGATTGCTATCGCCTGTTCCATGGCAGCCAGGAAGGCGCCAGCGGCCTGACCATCGACCGCTACGGTCCGCAGCTACTGGTGCAGAGTTTCCATAACAGCCTCGACACCAGCACCTTGCTGGACTTGCACGCCGCTGTGCAGGCGCATCTGGGCCTGGAACTGCTGCTGGTCTACAACGACCGCTCCCAGGGCAACAGCCGCATTGAGCGTCGCGATCCGGTGTATCAGGCCAGTGAAGCTGCGCTGGCCGATCATGTTGGCCACGAATGGGGCCTGAACTACCGGGTGCGTGGCCGCCATGCAGGGCAGGACCCGCTGTTGTTCCTCGACCTGCGCAACGCCCGTGGCTGGGTCAAGCAACACAGCGCCGGCAAGCGCGTGCTCAACCTGTTCGCCTACACCTGTGGCGTTGGCCTGAGCGCCGCAGCAGGTGGTGCCCGCGAGGTGTGCAACCTGGACTTCGCCGAAGGCAACCTGGCCGTGGGCAAAGAAAACGGCGCACTTAACCCGCAGTTGCTGCCGATGAGTTTTATCCAGTCCGACTACTTCCCGGCAATCCGTCAGTTCGCCGGCCTGCCGGTCAGCCAGCGTCGCGGCCACAAGCTGCCCCCGTACCCACGCCTGGAGCAGCGTCAGTTCGACCTGGTGTTGCTCGACCCACCGGCCTGGGCCAAGAGCGCCTTCGGCACCGTCGACCTGCTGCGCGACTATCAGAGCCTGCTCAAGCCGGCGCTGTTGAGCACCGCCGATGATGGCGTGCTGATCTGCTGCAACAACCTGGCCAAGGTCAGCCTCGACGACTGGCGCGAGCAAGTGCTGCGCTGTGCCGAAAAAGCCGGGCGCCCGGTACGCGACTGGCAGGTGCTCAAACCCGCCGGCGACTTTCCGTCGCAGGATGGTCAACCGCCACTGAAGACCTTGATTCTGCAGCTCTGACACAAAAAATCGCAAATATACGGGGTAGCTTCGGAACCGTTTTTACGTGCCATACTCCAACCACCTCCGTTCGAGACAGACGACGCCACACATGCCCAAAGGATTGAAACGCGCCCTCGGCGCCATGCTGGCCGCAGTGGCCTTGTACAGCCTGCTTGGCTTTCTGATCCTCCCAGGGGTTGCCCTGCGTATCGCCAACCAGCAACTGGCCAACTACGCCACGGTGCCGGCGCACTTGCAACGGATCGAACTCAACCCGTTCAGCCTCGAACTGACCCTCTGGGGCCTGCAGATCGGTGAGCCGGGCAAGGAACAGATCGGTTTCGAACGCCTGTACGCCAACCTGCAGCTCGACAGCCTGTGGACCGGTGCCTTGCACCTGGCCGGGGTCGAGCTGGACAAGGCACGCACCGAGCTGCTGTTCGCCAAGGACGGCAGCCTCAATCTGGCCCAGCTGTTCAAGCTGCCGCCCAGCGAAGCCAAGCCGCAAGAGCCGGCCAGCGACCCGTTCCCGCTGCGCATTGGCAGCATCAAGCTCAGCGAAGGCTACCTGCACTTCCAGGACCTGCGCCCGAGCGAGCCGATCGAGTTCCTCTACGACTCGATGAACCTGGAGCTGAAAAACCTCAGCACCCTGCCCGAGGACAGCACCGACATGTCGCTGGTCGCTATCGGGCCTGCCGGTGGCCGTATCGACTGGAGCGGTACCTTCAGCCTGGTGCCGATTGCCTCCGAGGGCACCTTGAAGGTCACCGATGGCAAGATGAAAGCCTTCTGGCCGTATGTCCGCGATGCCGTGCCACTGGTGCTCGAAGAAGGCGTGGTCAGCCTCGATACCCACTACAAGCTGAATCTGTCCAAGGAAACCGAGCTGCTGCTGGACAACACCTCGGTCAGCATCGCGCCCTTTGCCATCAAGGCACCGGATGGCCGGCCGCTGGCCCGCCTGGCGCGACTGGATGTCAGCGAAACCTCGATTGACCTGGCCAAGCAACTGGTCACCGTCGGTAAAATCCGCAGCGACAAGCTCGAAACCTGGGCGGCAGTGGAGTCCGATGGCCAGCTCGACTGGCAAAAGCTGTTCGCCAGCCAGCCGGCCAAGGCCACGCCCAAAGAAAAAGCCGAGCCCGCCGCCGCTACAGCAGATGCCGAACAACAGGCCGCGGCCCAAGCGCCGAGCAAACCGTGGCAGGTGCTGCTCAAAGACGTGCAACTGCGCAATTACCAGGTGCACCTGGCCGACCGTTCGCAAAAAGAGCCAGTGGCCCTGGACGTCGGCCCGCTGAACCTCGACCTGCAGAATTTCGACAGCCTCAACCAGTCGCCCTTCACCCTCAAGCTCGATACCGGCGTGGGTAAACAGGGCAAACTGCAAGCCGCCGGTGAAGTGAACCTGGCGCCGGTCAGCGCCAAGCTCAAGGTCAGCACCCAGGACATCGACCTGCGTATCGCCCAGGCCTACATCAGCCCCTTTATTCGCCTGGAGCTGCGCAGCGGCATGCTTGGCAGCGACCTCAACGTCGACCTCAAGAGCACCGCGCCGCTGGCATTCAGTATCGATGGCAAGGCCCAGGTCAACCAGTTGCACACCCTGGACACCATCAAGGACCGCGACTTCGTCAAATGGCAGCAACTGAACCTCGATGGCCTGTCGTACCGCCACGGTGATGCCCTGACCATCGGCAAGGTGACCCTCAAGCAACCCTACGCGCGCTTCATGATCAACGAAGACCGCACCACCAACGTCGATGACCTGCTGATCGCGCAACCGGCCACGGCGCCAGCCAAAGCCCCCAGCACCACCAAGGCTGCGGCCGAGAAACCCCTGGGCATCCGCATCGGTGCAATCGACATCAACGACGGTTCGGCCAACTTTGCCGACTTCAGCCTGACGCCGAACTTCGCCACGGCCATCCAGCAGCTCAATGGCCAGATCGGCACCATCGACAACCGCCAGCCCAAACCGGCCAAGATCGACATCAAGGGCAAGGTCGATCGTTATGCCCCGGTGACCATCAAAGGCTCGCTGAACCCCTTCGACCCGATGGCCGCCCTGGACATCGCCACCAGCTTCAAACGCGTCGAGCTGACCACCCTGACCCCCTACTCGGGCAAGTTCGCAGGCTTTCGCATCCGCAAGGGCCGGCTGAACATCGACCTGCATTACGTGATCACCCAGGGCAAACTCAAGGCCGAGAACAAGGTGGTGGTCGAGCAACTGCAACTGGGGGAAAAAGTCGATAGCCCGGATGCCGTGGACCTGCCAATTCGCCTGGCAGTAGCCTTGCTCAAGGACACCGACGGCAAGATCTCCATCGAGCTGCCGGTGACGGGCGATCTCAACGACCCGCAGTTCAGTGTCATGCCGATCGTCTGGCAGACCCTGCGCAACCTGGTGATGCGTGCGGCCCAGGCGCCATTCAAGTTCATTGGCGGGCTGGTCAGCGGCGGTGATGCCCAGGACCTGGGCAACGTGGCCTTCGTCGCCGGCTCCAGTGACCTGAGCGCTGATGCGCAAAGCGCCCTGGACAAACTTGCCAACGCGCTCAAGGAACGTCCTGCCCTGCGCCTGGAGATCGAGGGCACCAGCGCCCAGAGCAGCGACGGGCCACTGATTGCCCAGCAACGCCTGGAGCGTGAGTACCAGGCCACTTACTACAAGATCCTCCAGCGTCGCGGTGACAAGGTGCCGGCCCAGGCGTCAGAGCTGAAGGTCCCGGACGGCGACAAACCAGCAATGCTCGAGGGCATTTACCGCACCCGTATGAAGCAACAGCCACCGGCCGAGTGGGAACAGCTGGACCGTGAGCAGCGCACTACCCAGATGCGCGATGCGGTCCTCAAGTCCTGGGGCGAAAGCGCCCTGCTGTTGCGCCAGTTGGGTCAGGCCCGGGCCAGCAGCATCAAGGACTACCTGGTGGACAAAGGCCAGCTGGCGGATGACCGGGTCTACTTCGTCGACGCCAGCCTCGGCCAGGCCGAGGCAGATGGACGGGTGATTTCGCCGCTGCATCTGGATGCGGAATAAAGTAGGCCTCTATCGCGGGGCAAGTCGGGTCGCCGCATCGCCGCTCCCATCGGTATGATTTCTCTCCTGACAAAGAAGCCCCGGCAACCAGTGCCGGGGCTTAGGGTGACCAAGTCCTTTTGGTCTTTCGCATGAACCTGCTAAGGGTCAGCGAGTCGGGACAAACGCTTTAGTTGGCTTTCAGGCCGTCAGCCGAAACGGCTTGCACGCCTTTGATCTTCTTGGCGATAGCCACCGCCATGTCTTTCTGCGAATCGCTCACGGCAATGTCCGAAGACAACGAGACTACGCCTTTATTGGTTTCGACCTTGATGTCAGTGCCCGGGATGCCTTTCTCGGTCATCAGGTCAGCTTTGACCTTGGTAGTGATCCAGGTGTCGGAGGTCGCTTCTTTTGCTTTGGTCACTTCACCCGCAGCAACGGTCAGCGGAGCCTGGGAAGGCTGTTGGGCAAAAGCCGCGTTAGCCAGAGTCAGGGTCAGGGCGGTGGCAGTAGCGGCAGCAATAGCGAACTTCTTCATACGAGACACTCCTGTTTTTCGAAAAGTCTGCGCCGTAAGTCCTGGCAGCAGGGGTATGAATACCATTGCAGGGCCTATGCCAGTTTCTTGTTGAAATTTTTACCCTTATAAATCAATAAGTTAAAAATAAAGGAATGACTCTTGATCGTGCAATTTGCAAGCCGTGGGAAAATCCTGCATGCAAGATGCAAGTCCGCAAGAGGCTTTTACAAGGCACAAAAAAAGGACCCCGAAGGGTCCTTCTTCTCAAGCTACGTGCTTAGACGCCGGATGCCTTGGCAGCGGCAACGTCCTTGATCGACAGCTTGATACGGCCGCGGTTGTCCACGTCCAGTACCAGTACTTCAACTTCCTGACCCTCTTTGAGGATGTCGGTCACTTTCTCGACGCGAGCATCGCTCAGCATGGAGATGTGAACCAGACCGTCCTTGCCAGGCAGGATGTTGACGAAAGCACCGAAGTCGACGATACGCTCGACCTTGCCGACGTAGATCTTGCCGATTTCAGCCTCGGCAGTGATGCTCAGAACGCGCTGACGAGCAGCTTCAGCAGCGTCTTTGGTCTCACCGAAGATCTTGATCGAACCGTCGTCTTCGATATCGATCGAAGCCTTGGTTTCTTCACAGATGGCACGGATGGTCGCGCCGCCTTTACCGATGACATCACGGATCTTGTCGGTGTCGATCTTCATGGCGATCATGGTCGGAGCGTTTTCCGACAGTTCGCTACGGGACTGACCGATGATCTGGTTCATCTGGCCGAGGATGTTCAGGCGCGCTTCCAGGGCCTGGCCCAGGGCGATTTCCATGATCTCTTCGGTGATGCCGTTGATCTTGATGTCCATCTGCAGCGCGGTAACACCCTTGGCGGTACCGGCTACCTTGAAGTCCATGTCGCCCAGGTGGTCTTCGTCACCGAGGATGTCGGTCAGAACAGCGAACTTCTCGCCTTCTTTAACCAGACCCATGGCAATACCGGCCACCGGTGCCTTCATTGGCACACCAGCGTCCATCAGTGCCAGGGATGCACCACAGACCGAAGCCATGGAGCTGGAACCGTTGGACTCGGTGATTTCCGATACTACGCGGATGGTGTACGGGAACACGTCAGCGGCAGGCAGCATGGCCTGGACCGAACGGCGAGCCAGACGGCCGTGACCGATTTCGCGACGACCAGCACCGCCCATGCGGCCACACTCGCCCACCGAGAACGGCGGGAAGTTGTAGTGCAGCATGAAGGGGTCTTTCTTCTCGCCTTCGAGGGTGTCCAGCAGTTGCGCGTCACGGGCAGTACCCAGGGTCGCAACGACCAGGGCCTGGGTTTCGCCACGGGTGAACAGTGCCGAGCCGTGGGTCTTTGGCAGAACACCGACTTCGATGTTCAGCGGACGCACAGTCTTGGTGTCGCGGCCATCGATACGTGGCTTGCCGTTAACGATGTTTTCGCGAACGGTACGGTATTCGATTTCGCCGAAGATTTCTTTGACTTCGGAAGCCGAAGGCTGGCCTTCTTCACCGGAGAACTTGGCAATCGCCTGATCGCGCAGTTCACCCAGGCGAGCGTAACGGTCGGCCTTGACGGTGATGGTGTAAGCCTGGGAAACAGCTTCACCCAGCTCGGCGCGGATAGCGCTCAGCAGCGAAGTGTTCTCGGCCTTGGCAGTCCAGTCCCAGGTAGGTTTGGCAGCTTCGGCGGCCAGTTCCTTGACAGCCTGGATCACGACCTGGAATTCGTCGTGGGCGAACAGTACGGCGCCCAGCATCTGGTCTTCGGTCAGCTCTTTGGCTTCGGATTCGACCATCAGAACGGCGTCGGAGGTACCGGCAACGACCATGTCCAGGCTCGAGGCAGCCAGTTGCTCGTAGGTCGGGTTCAGCAGGTAGCCGGTGCTTTCATGGAAAGCAACGCGGGCGGCGCCGATCGGGCCTTCGAACGGAATGCCGGAGATGGCCAGGGCAGCCGAGGTACCGATCATCGCAGCGACGTCCGGATCGGTCTTCTTGCTGGTGGAAACGACGGTGCAGACCACCTGCACTTCGTTCATGAAGCCTTCTGGGAACAGCGGACGGATCGGACGGTCGATCAGACGCGAGGTCAGGGTTTCTTTCTCGGAAGGACGGCCTTCACGCTTGAAGAAACCACCAGGGATCTTGCCGGCGGCGTAGGTCTTTTCCTGATAGTGAACGGACAGGGGGAAGAAGCCTTTGCCTGGATCGGCCTGTTTGGCACCGACCACGGTCACCAGTACGGTGACATCGTTGTCGACGGTGACCAATACGGCGCCGGACGCTTGACGAGCAATACGGCCCGTCTCGAGGGTAACGGTCGATTGACCGAACTGGAATTTCTTGATTACCGGGTTCACGGTTTCCTACCTTTTTCAGTGGCTCTGGGGGAACTTGTTCTTGCGAATTCTTGGGCAGAACAGGGAATCGGCCCTGTTGGCAGTCCAGATAAAACTAGAGGTTGGGAGCCTGCCCTGCCCTTGCGGTAAACCGCTCAGGCGAGACAGACAGCCAACCTCATAGATACGCAAGGCGTGCTCACCAGCACGGGGGCCAAAGGCTCCGCCTGGTGACTGCAGCACGCCATGCACACCACTGGCCAGGCCGCTATTAGCGACGCAGACCCAGACGACCGATCAGGGCGCTGTAACGAGTGGTGTCCTTGCCTTTCAGGTAGTCCAGCAGCTTACGACGCTGGTTAACCATGCGGATCAGACCACGACGGGAGTGGTGGTCTTTGCCGTTGGCCTTGAAGTGGCCTTGCAGCTTGTTGATGTTGGCGGTCAGCAGGGCAACCTGCACTTCCGGGCTACCGGTGTCACCGGCTGCTTGCTGGTATTCGCCAACGATCTTTGCTTTTTCTTCAACGCTGAGTGCCATCTGGCTTCTCCAAATCAAGGGAAACCGAACAAACGGTTTCCAATAGGCCAGGGACTGCTCCCTGTATTCATAAAGTGAGGCGTGACCGTGCCTATTAACAGCCATCCTCTTTACCACCAGCACCAGGCCTGAGCCTGGCACCGAGGGTTTCGATCATTCTGACCGAATCAGTCGACGTGGCGCGATACGCCCGTCTTCGCTCACTTCACCGATACCGATGAAGCGACCGTTGTGATCTTGTACCCGAACCATGCCGAACTTCGGCGCGTCAGGGGCTCTGACCGGCTGACCATTGAGCCAGTAGAACGCACTGTGCTCGGAGAACTGCAACAGTGGCCAGTCCAGCAGACCGCTGTCCGATGGCATCAGGAAGCGATCGACCGCTTCGTTGCCACCTTCGGCGTGGACCGCTTCGAGTTCTTCGAGGCTCACCGTCTGGGCCAGCTCGAAAGGACCGGCGTGGGTACGACGCAGTTCGGCGACATAAGCCCCACAACCCAGCACTTCGCCGATATCCTCGACCAGGGTGCGGATGTAGGTGCCTTTGCTGCAGCCGACCGACAGCCGGACACGGGTGCCTTCACACTCGAGCAATTCCAAGCGGTTAATAGTAACAGAACGCGCCTCGCGCTCCACTACTTCACCTGCACGGGCAAGCTTGTACAACGGCTGACCATCACGCTTGAGAGCCGAGTACATCGGCGGTATCTGACTGATTTGACCACGAAATTGTGGCAAAACCGCTTCGATATCGGCGCGACCAATGGTCACCTCGCGGGACTTCAGTACTTCACCCTCGGCATCGCCGGTGGTGGTGGTCTGCCCCAGTTGCATGACCGTCTCGTAGCCCTTGTCGGAATCGAGCAGGTATTGCGAGAACTTGGTCGCCTCTCCGAAGCACAGTGGTAGTACGCCACTGGCCAGTGGGTCGAGGCTACCGGTGTGCCCGGCCTTTTCGGCATTGAGCAGCCAGCGGACCTTCTGCAAGGCAGCGTTGGAGGTGAACCCCAACGGCTTGTCGAGCAGGATGATGCCGCTGACGTTACGACGGATACGCTTGACCTGAGCCACCGCTTACTCCTTGGTGTCCAGGGGCGTGTCGGAATCGGAGGCCTGGTGCAGCTTGTCTTCGGCGACGGCGCGCTCGATCAGGGCCGACAGGTGGACACCGCGACTGACGCTTTCGTCATAGTGAAAATGCAGTTGCGGCACGCTGCGCAGTTGCATTTCCTTGCCCAGGTGCACGCGCAGGAAACTGGCCGCGCCGTTGAGCACCTTGAGGGTCTGCTTGATATCGTCAGCGCCTTCCTGGCCCATGCAGGTGATGAACACCTTGGCATGGCCGACATCGCGGCTGACATCCACAGCGGTAATGGTGACCACGCCGACGCGCGGGTCTTTGACTTCACGACGGATCAACTGGGCCAGCTCGCGCTGAATCTGATCGCCGATGCGTTGGGTACGGCTATATTCTTTTGCCATTTTTGCTACCTGTAACTAAAGCGGCAAACGCCCGGCCAGGCTAAAGCCGGACCGGGCGTTGCGTTCAGAGCCGCCAAGCGCTGCCCTGGAGCGGACGATTGGCGGTTCCCATGCTCGCGGCTTAAAGCGTACGAGCCACTTGGACTTTCTCGAAGACTTCGATCTTGTCGCCGACCTTGACGTCGTTGTAGCTCTTGACGCCAATACCGCACTCCATGCCGGCACGTACTTCGGACGCATCGTCCTTGAAGCGACGCAGCGACTCCAGCTCGCCTTCGAAGATCACCACGTCCTCGCGCAGTACGCGGATCGGACGGTTGCGGTAAACCACACCCTCGACGACCATGCAGCCGGCGATGGCGCCGAACTTCGGCGAACGGAACACGTCACGTACTTCGGCGATGCCCAGGATGTTCTCGCGAACATCGCTGCCAAGCATACCGGTCAGGGCTTTCTTGACGTCTTCAATGATGTCGTAGATCACGTTGTAGTAACGCATATCCAGACCTTCCTGTTCGACGATCTTGCGCGCGCCGGCATCGGCACGCACGTTGAAGCCGAACAGTACTGCATTGGACGCCAGGGCCAGGTTGGCATCGCTCTCGGTGATACCACCGACACCGCCACCAATTACGCGAACCTGTACTTCGTCGTTGCCCAGGCCGCTCAGGGAGCCCTGCAGGGCCTCGAGAGAACCACGGACATCGGACTTGAGCACGATGTTGAGGGTCTTCTTCTCTTCCTGGCCCATGTTCTCGAAAATGTTCTCGAGCTTGCCAGCGTGAGCGCGAGCCAGTTTGACTTCGCGGAACTTGCCTTGACGGAACAGGGCAACTTCACGGGCTTTCTTCTCGTCAGCCACTACCGACAGCTCGTCACCGGCGTCCGGAGTGCCATCCAGGCCGAGAATCTCGACCGGGATCGCAGGACCAGCTTCCTTAACAGGCTTGCCGTTTTCGTCGAGCATGGCCCGTACACGGCCGTAGTTCGAACCGCACAGGACCATGTCGCCCTGACGCAGGGTACCGTCTTGAACCAGAACGGTAGCCACCGGGCCGCGACCCTTGTCCAGGCGCGACTCGACCACCACACCACGACCCGGGGCCGAT
Organism: Pseudomonas tructae; assembly: GCF_004214895.1. Lineage (NCBI taxonomy): Bacteria > Pseudomonadati > Pseudomonadota > Gammaproteobacteria > Pseudomonadales > Pseudomonadaceae > Pseudomonas > Pseudomonas tructae. The sequence goes on from NZ_CP035952.1 coordinate 5,208,995, forward strand.
GGAGTAGCCTTGAGCTCGAGGATTTCGGCTTGCAGCAGGACCGCTTCGAGCAACTCGTCGACACCGGTACCCATCTTCGCCGACACCTTGACGAACGGCGTGTCACCACCCCAGTCCTCGGAGGTAACACCCTCGACGGACAGTTCGTTACGGATACGATCGAGGTCCGCACCCGGCTTGTCGATCTTGTTCACCGCTACAACCAGCGGAACACCGGCAGCCTTGGCGTGCTGGACCGCTTCGCGGGTTTGCGGCATCACGCCGTCGTCCGCCGCAACCACCAGGATCACGATGTCGGTCGCCTTGGCACCACGGGCACGCATGGCGGTAAACGCGGCGTGACCCGGGGTGTCGAGGAAGGTGACCATACCGCGGTCGGTTTCTACGTGGTACGCACCGATGTGCTGGGTGATACCACCGGCTTCACCGGCAGCTACCTTGGCACGACGGATGTAGTCGAGCAGCGAGGTCTTACCGTGGTCAACGTGGCCCATTACGGTCACGACGGGTGCACGGGAGAACGCTTCGCCTTCGAACTTCAGCGATTCGGCCAGGGAGTCTTCCAGGGCTGTATCGCTGACCAGGGTGACCTTGTGGCCCAGCTCTTCGGCGACCAGTTGAGCGGTCTCGCGATCAAGCACCTGGTTGATGGTCACCGGAGTGCCCAGTTTGAACATGAACTTGACGACTTCAGCGCCCTTGACGGACATCTGGCTCGCCAGATCGGCAACCGTGATGGTCTCGCCGATCTGCACGTCGCGGATCACCGGACCGGTCGGGCTCTGGAAACCATGGGCATTGCGCTTCTTCGGCTTGCCTTTGCCACGGCCACCACGACGGAAGCCATCGCTTTCTTCGTCGGTGGTACGCGGAGCGGCACGCGGGGTAGGCGCCTTTTCCTTTTCCTTGACCTTTACCGAAACGCGCGGCGCTTCGTTACGGCGCTCGCCGCCACGACGCTCGTCGTCACGCGACTTGTCGCTGCGACGCACGTCGTCTTTCTTGCGGTCGGCGACCGGGGCCGGAGCGGCGTCAGCAGCTTCGATCACAGGTGCGGCAGCCGGCGCCGGAGCGGCGGCAACCGGCGCGGCAGGCGCAGCGGCAGGTTGGCGACGGACTTCTTCCTCGACACGCTGACGTGCCTGGGCATCGGTCTTCTCACGGGCAGCGTTTTCGGCTGCACGGCGCTCTTCCAGCTCGCGCTTCTGCTCGGCCTGGATTTCTTCCGGGCTGCGCTGAACGAATACTTTCTTCTTGCGTACTTCTACGCTGATGCTCTTGCTACCGGCGACACGCAGGGTGCTGGTGGTTTTGCGCTGCAAGGTGATCTTGCGCGGTTCTTCCACTTTTGCCTTGTGGCTGCTCTTCAAATGAGCCAGCAATGCCTGCTTCTCATTGTCGGTCACTACCTGACCGGCGTCGGTGTGCGGCAGACCTGCCTCACGCATCTGCTGCAGCAGGCGCTCTACCGGTGCAGCGACCTCTTGGGCCAATTCTTTCACCGTGACTTGCGTCATGCACTTCTCTCCTCAGGCCGCGCCTAATTACTCGAACCAGTGGGCTCGGGCGGCCATGATCAACTTGCCGGCACGCTCTTGGTCGATGCCGTCGATGTCGAGCAGGTCATCAATAGACTGCTCGGCCAGGTCTTCGCGGGTAACTACGCCGCGCACCGCCAGTTCCATCGCCAAATCCTTGTCCATGCCCTCAAGCGAGAGCAGGTCTTCGGCCGGATGGGCGTCTGCCAGCTTTTCCTCAGTAGCGATGGCTTTGGTCAACAGGCGATCCTTGGCGCGAGCACGAAGCTCATTGACGATGTCTTCGTCAAAGCCGTCGATGTTGAGCATTTCTTCCAGCGGTACGTAGGCAATCTCTTCCAGGCTGGTGAAGCCTTCATCGACCAGCACCTGTGCCAGCTCTTCGTCGACTTCCAGCTCGTCGATGAAGTTGCGCAGGATGTCACCGGTTTCAGCTTGCTGCTTGGCCTGGATGTCCGATTCGGTCATCACGTTCAGGGTCCAGCCGGTCAACTGACTGGCCAGGCGCACGTTCTGGCCACCACGGCCAATCGCCTGGGCCAGGTTGTCGGCACCCACGGCAATGTCCATGGCGTGGGCGTCTTCATCGACGATGATCGCCGCGACTTCAGCCGGCGACATGGCGTTGATGACAAACTGTGCAGGGTTGTCGTCCCAGAGGACGATATCCACACGCTCACCACCCAGTTCGCCGGACACCGCCTGGACACGCGAACCGCGCATGCCGATACAGGCACCTTGCGGGTCGATACGCTTGTCTTTGGAGCGCACGGCGATCTTGGCGCGCGAACCCGGGTCACGGGACGCGGCCATGACTTCGATCAGGCCCTCGGCGATTTCCGGCACTTCGATGCGGAACAGTTCGATCAGCATCTGCGGCGCGGTGCGCGACAGGATCAACTGCGGGCCGCGGTTCTCAGTGCGGATTTCCTTGAGCAGTGCACGCAGGCGTACACCGACACGGAAAGTCTCGCGAGAGATGATGTCTTCACGGGCCAGCAACGCTTCTGCGTTGTTGCCCAGGTCAACGATGACGTTGTCACGGGTGACCTTCTTGACGGTGCCGGAGATGATCTCGCCCAGACGCTCGCGGTAAGCATCCACCACCTGAGCACGCTCGGCTTCACGGACCTTCTGGACGATGACTTGCTTGGCAGTCTGGGCAGCGATGCGGCCGAACTCGATCGACTCGATCTTCTCTTCGATCACGTCACCGACTTTAGCTTCAGGATGGGTCTCCTGAATCTTCGCTGGCCACACTTCGATTGCCGGATCGTCCAGATCCTTTTCCTCGACGACAGTCCAGCGACGGAAGGTTTCGTAGCTACCGGTGTGGCGGTTGATTTCCACACGCAGATCGACTTCGTCGTCAAAACGTTTTTTGGTTGCAGTGGCCAGGGCCACTTCCAGCGCTTCAAAAATTACGCTGGCCGGTACGCCCTTTTCGTTGGATACCGACTCAACAACCAGCAGTACTTCTTTGCTCATCGTACGCCTCGCCTTTCGCAAGCCATTGGATCCGCGCGGTCCGCGGGACCCGGCACGTCTCAGTCAAAACTGGGAATAATGTTGGCCTTGTCGATCGAATCGATCGGCAACAGGAATTCCTGGTTATCTACCTGAACAACCACATCCTGCTCCTCCACGCCACGGAGAAGGCCCTGAAAGTTACGACGACCTTCAAAGGGCGTACGCAGCTTGATCTTCACTTGTTCGCCGGCATGCGAAGCGTACTGTTCCAGAGTGAACAGTGGGCGTTCCATGCCAGGAGAGGACACTTCAAGGGTGTACTCGGAACTGATCGGATCTTCGACATCGAGAACACCGCTGATCTGACGACTGACAATCGCGCAGTCATCAACCAGGATTCCATCCTCTTTATCGATATAGATACGCAGTACCGAATGTTTGCCTTGAGAGATGAATTCGATCCCCCAGCATTGATAGCCAAGAGCCTCGACCACCGGGGCCAACAAGGCCTGCAACTGTTCTAGCTTGCTCGACACCTGAACCCCCTCGTGCATGCTATGCAAATAAAAAATGGGCAAAGCGCCCATCCCTGATACGCCGTTGAATACCGGCGTTATGACTGTTCAGCCAAGAAAAAGCCCCTGCAAAAGGGGCTCCGCTGAAACTGGTTGCGGGGGCTGGATTTGAACCAACGACCTTCGGGTTATGAGCCCGACGAGCTACCAGACTGCTCCACCCCGCGACAAAGCTGGGGCGAAAGTATACGACCGAACCCTAAAAGGGTCAATCGAACCTCCACCTACAAGAAAGCCCGCTGTAGCGGGCTGTCTTGTTTCAATTGGTACCGAGAAGGGGACTCGAACCCCTACACCCTATGGGCACAACCACCTCAAGGTTGCGTGTCTACCAATTCCACCACCTCGGCAATACTACTTTGAAACCCGTTACTTCTGCTCTTGAGCCGGAGGAACATCACCAGTGTTAGTGGCTTCGCTCTTCTGCTCCTGGAGCACCGGTACATCATCTGTTGCCGGCTTTTGCTGCTTCACTTCCAAGACCGCTGGATTTGGCAACCCTACTTGAGTCAGCTCTTGAGCCTTCTCCTTAGCAAAGTATCCTAACCCAAGAGCAGTTAAGAAGAAAGAGGCAGCTAGTATAGCAGTAAACTTACTCAGAAAGGTAGCAGAACCTTGGCTTCCGAACACAGTATTTGAAGCACCTGCGCCGAAAGATGCACCTGCTTCAGCACCTTTACCCTGTTGCAGCAACACCAGCACTACCAAACCCAGCGCGCCCAACAGATGCAAAACAACGATCACTGTTTCCAGCATTTTTCAGTTTCCTGCGGCGCGACAAATTGCACCGAATTCGTCTGCGTTCAGGGAAGCCCCACCAATCAGGCCCCCATCGATATCCGGCATGCCGAACAGTTCAGCCGCATTGGCCGCCTTCACGCTGCCGCCGTATAGAAGCCGCACATTCGCCGCGACTTCAGGATTCTTTGCCGCCAGCTGCTCGCGAATGGCTTTATGCACATCCTGAGCTTGCTGTGGCGAGGCTGTCAGCCCTGTACCGATGGCCCATACAGGCTCATAGGCAATCACCGCTTGGGCGAAGACTTCGACACCGAACGCTTCGATGACGCTGTCCAGCTGACGCCCGACAATCTCAAGCGTTTTACCTGCTTCGCGCTCTTCGAGGGTCTCCCCTACACAGAGCACCGGCTTCAAACCACAAGCCTGTGCCGCAGCGAACTTGCGATTGAGAACCTCATCGCTTTCGCCAATGATCTGGCGACGCTCGGAGTGCCCAATCAGTACCAGCTCGCAACCTGCCTCGGCCAGTTGACTCGGTGCAATTTCACCGGTCAGTGCGCCTTGCTCAGGCTGTACCGCAGAATTCTGAGCGCCGACGGCGATCGCCTTGCCTTGCACACCATCAACTACCTGATTGATGTACAACGCCGGGGGAAACACCGCGACCTCAACACCGCTCGGCAGGGCGAGATCACTCAAGCCCTTGATCAGCTCAGCGACGCTGGCGCGGGTACCGTGCATCTTCCAGTTACCAGCTACCATAGGGCGACGCATGCTTTACCTCGTCGGTCAAAGAGGGCGCAGATGTTACCCAACCCGATCACCTCTGGCAAGCGTATTTCAAACGCAAACTTCACTTACCAGTTTTGCCAGGGCTTCGGCGTGGCCGCGGACCTGATTTTCATCCTCGCCTTCGACCATTACCCGCACCAGAGGCTCTGTCCCGGACTTGCGTAGCAGCACACGGCCACGACCTGCCAACGCCTCGGTGACCTTGGCACTGGCGTCTTTGACAGCCGGGTGCTCCAGCGGGTCGACCTTGCTCGCACCAAAGCGTACATTGATCAGCACCTGCGGGCATTTGCGCAGGGCCTGACGGGCCTGGGCCAGGGTCTCCTCGCGGCGTTTCAGGGCCATCAGCACCTGCAGCGCGGCGATGATCGCATCACCGGTGGTGGTGTGGTTGCAGCACACCACGTGCCCGGAATTCTCGCCACCGATCACCCAGTCACGCGCCAGCAATTCGGCCATCACGTAGCGATCACCGACCTTGGCGCGCACAAACGGAATGTCGAGATCCTTCAGGGCCAGCTCCAGCCCCAGGTTGCTCATCAGGGTGCCCACCACCCCACCCTGCAGCTTGCCGCGCTCATGCAGGTCACGAGCAATGATGAACAGCAACTCATCGCCATCGACAATCGCACCGGTGTGATCGACCATCAACACCCGATCGCCGTCACCATCGAAGGCGATGCCCAGGTCCGCATGCCCCACCAGGACCGCCGCCTGCAGTGATTCGATGTGAGTCGAACCGCAGTTCTTGTTAATGTTCAGGCCATCCGGTTGCGCCGACAGCACCGTGACATCGGCACCAAGCTCGCGGAATACGCTTGGCGCAACCTTGTAGGTAGCACCATGGGCGCAGTCGACCACCAGCTTGAGGCCAGCAAAGTCGGTACTGCTCGGCACACTGCTTTTGCAGAATTCGATGTAACGCCCGGCCGCGTCGTTGATACGCGATACCTTGCCCAGCTTGCCCGATTCGACCACGGTCATCGGCTGGTCGAGCAATTCTTCGATCATCAGTTCGACTTCGTCCGGCAGCTTGGTACCTTGGCCCGAGAAGAACTTGATGCCGTTGTCGTCATGGGGATTGTGCGAGGCACTGATGACAATGCCCGCCTCAGCATGGAAGGTGCGGGTCAGGTAGGCAATGGCCGGCGTCGGCATCGGCCCGAGCAGCATCACATCGGCGCCCGCCGCAGACAGCCCGGCCTCCAGCGCCGACTCGAACATGTAGCCGGAAATACGCGTGTCTTTACCGACCAGTACCCGGCAGGCACCCTGCTTTCGAAAGGCCATGCCCGCTGCCCAGCCGAGCTTGAGCATGAAGTCAGGGGTGATCGGGTATTCGCCGACACGGCCACGAATACCGTCGGTACCAAAGTATTTTCTGCTCATAGATGCTCCATCACTCTTATTCGGCGGTCTGCACCGCAGCAATCATCCGCACTACATCGACGGTTTCGGCGACATCATGAACGCGCAATATGCTCGCGCCCTGAGTCATCGCCAGCGCAGCCAGGGCCAGGCTGCCATAGAGCCGCTCACCGACCGGACGGCCCAGGGCCAGGCCGATCATGCTCTTGCGCGAAACGCCCACCAGCAAGGGCCGCCCCAACCGATAAAGCACTTGCATGTGCTTGAACAGGCTGAGGTTATGCTCGAGGGTCTTGGCGAAGCCGAACCCCGGATCAAGGATGATCCGTTCAGCCTCGATGCCTACGGCCGCACACGCCGCCATCCGCTCTTCAAGATAGCTCGCCACCTCGGCGGTGACATCCTGGTAACTAGGATCGTCCTGCATGTCACCCGGCTCGCCGCGCATATGCATCAGGCACACCGGCAAGCCAGTAGCCGCAGCAGCATCCAGGGCGCCATCACGGCTGAGCGAGCGCACGTCATTGATCAGCCCGGCACCGAGCCTGGCCGATTCACGGATAACCGCGGGCGTCGAGGTATCGACCGAGATGATCACGTCGAGCTCGCGATTGATCGCCTCGACGATCGGCGCGACGCGCTCCAGCTCTTCAAGCGCCGACACCACGCGCGCACCTGGGCGCGTGGACTCGCCTCCGACATCGACCAGGGTCGCGCCAGCAGCCACCATCGCCTCGGCGTGACGCAAGGCTGCATCACGCTGGGTGAAGCGACCGCCGTCGGAGAAGGAATCGGGGGTGATATTGAGGATACCCATGACATGGGTACGGGACAAATCAAGAACCCGGTTGCCGCAAGGCAACCGGGTTGGGTACTGCTGTGAAGTCATATATGCCCTTAGACTTGCGCCGCCGGACCGCCGATTGGCGACTCGGGACGATCACTCTGCGGTGCAGAGGTGCCCGAAGTACCCGACCCACCTTCCCAGTCACGCGGCTCGCGTGGCTCGCGACCGGCCATGATGTCGTCGATCTGGTCGGCATCGATGGTCTCGTACTTCATCAGCGCATCGGCCATGGCGTCGAGTTTGTCGCGGTTTTCGGTAAGAATCTGCTTGGCCGTGGCATAGCACTGGTCAATGATGCTGCGCACTTCGGAGTCGATCAGCTTGGCGGTTTCACCGGAGACACTGGCGTGCTGGGAACCGGCACTGCGCCCCAGGAACACCTCACCCTCTTCTTCGGCGTACATCAGCGGACCAAGCTTCTCCGAAAGGCCCCACTTGGTGACCATATTCCGGGCAATCTGGCTCGCGCGCATGATGTCGTTGGAGGCACCGGTGGTCACCCCATCGAAGCCCAGGGTCATCTCTTCGGCGATACGGCCGCCGTACAGCGAGCAGATCTGGCTGATCAGTGCACGCTTGGACAAGCTGTAACGATCCTCCTCAGGCAGGAACATGGTGACACCCAGTGCCCGGCCACGCGGAATGATCGACACCTTGTAGACCGGGTCGTGCTCGGGCACAACGCGGCCAACGATGGCGTGACCGGCTTCGTGATAAGCAGTGTTCTGCTTCTCTTTCTCGGACATGACCATGGTCTTGCGCTCGGCGCCCATCATGATCTTGTCTTTGGCCAGTTCGAACTCTTTCATCTCGACAACGCGCTTGCCACCACGAGCAGCGAACAGCGAGGCTTCGTTGACCAGGTTGGCCAGGTCAGCACCGGAGAAACCAGGAGTACCACGGGCAATGACTGCAGGATTGACGTTCTCGCCAACCGGCACCTTGCGCATGTGCACCTTGAGGATCTGCTCACGGCCACGGATATCCGGCAGACCAACGACGACCTGACGGTCGAAGCGACCTGGACGCAACAGCGCCGGGTCGAGCACGTCTGGACGGTTGGTCGCGGCGATGACGATGATGCCGTCATTCATTTCGAAGCCGTCCATCTCCACCAGCAACTGGTTGAGGGTCTGCTCGCGCTCGTCGTGACCGCCACCCATGCCGGCGCCACGATGGCGACCAACGGCGTCGATCTCGTCGATGAAGATAATGCACGGTGCGTGTTTCTTGGCCTGCTCGAACATGTCACGAACACGGCTGGCACCTACACCGACGAACATTTCGACGAAGTCGGAACCGGAGATGGTGAAGAACGGTACCTTGGCTTCGCCGGCAATGGCCTTGGCCAGCAGGGTCTTACCGGTACCCGGTGGGCCGACCATCAGCACACCGCGTGGAATACGACCACCCAGGCGCTGGAACTTGCCTGGATCACGCAGGAATTCGACCAGCTCGCCCACTTCTTCCTTGGCTTCATCACAGCCGGCAACATCGGCCAGGGTGGTTTTCACCTGGTCTTCGGAGAGCAGGCGCGCCTTGCTCTTGCCAAAGCTCATCGGCCCGCCCTTGCCACCAGCGCCGCCCTGCATCTGGCGCATGAAAAACATGAATACGGCAATGATCACCAGGATCGGGAAGCTGGCGACCAGCAGTTGGGTCCAGATGCTCTGCTGCTCTGGCTGCTTGCCCTCGACCACGACGTGGTTGTCGACCAGGTCGCCGATCAGACCGTTGTCCTGAATGGCCGGACGGATGGTCTTGAAGCTGTCGCCATCGGTACGTTTACCGGTAATGACGTAGCCGTCGACCGCAACGCGCTCGACCTTGCCATCCTTGACCTGCTGAATGAAGTCGGAATAGTTGAGGGTCTGCGGCTCATTCGGGCTGGAGAAGTTGTTCATCACCGTCACCAGGACAGCCGCGATGATCAACCACAGGATCAAGTTCTTTGCCATATCGTTCAATTAGCTACCCTCTGAAGCCGGCTGACGGCGCAGCCGTGCCTCGCATGATATTCACCGGCTTAACTTACTACATAACCTACACATCTGCAGGCGCCGTCTGTAACCCTTTGTGAAACCTAGACTACACGATGTTTGTCCAGGTCAGGCAAAGTGCTCTATTGCAAAAAGCTATAGGGCACCTCGAAAGCTGCCGGCCTGACGCCTGTCACTCGCCGCGATAGCCCCATGCCAGCAAGTATTGCTCGCGAGAGCTGTCGCGGGAAGAGTCCGGTTTGATCATCTGGACCTTGTCGAATTTCAGACGAGCGTCCTTCAGATAGACATCAAACCCTTCGCCCTGGAACATTTTGATCAGGAAATTGCCACCCGGCTTGAGCACGCGAGTCGCCAGATCAAGGGCCAGCTCACAAAGGAACATGGCCTTGGGCATATCTACGGCAGGCGTACCACTCATATTGGGGGCCATATCGGAAATCACAAGGTCCACATGCGAATTACCTACGGCTTCGAGGATTTGCGCCAACACCGCATCCTGGGTGAAGTCACCCTGAATGAAAGTAACGTCGGGAATGCTGTCCATTTCCAGGATATCGGAGGCAATCAAACGGCCCTGGCCGCCGATCAGACGACTGGTCACCTGCGACCAGCCACCGGGCGCCGCCCCCAGGTCGATTACACTCATGCCTGGGCGGATCAGCTTGTATTTCTCCTGGACTTCCAGAAGCTTGTAGCTCGCACGCGAGCGGTAGCCATCCTTCTGCGCCTGCTTCACATAGGGATCGTTGACATGTCTTTTCAGCCAGCCAAGGCTTGTCTTGGAACGCGCCATTGGGCACCTCGATGATAAGGGTCGTGATTAACTGGGCGGATCCACGGGCCCTCGGGTAAAATGGCCGCCATTTTTACAGAATCAGACAAAGGGTCAGATTATGCCGCTCAATAACGAGCAGAAGAAACAGTACAAATCCATTGGCCACGACCTGAAACCAGTTCTGATTGTGGCAGGCAACGGGTTGACTGAAGGGGTTATCGCCGAACTCGAACGCGCTCTGGTTGACCACGAACTGATCAAGGTCGAGATTCGCTCCGAAGACCGCGAAGAGCGTGCCGCCGCAATTGCCGCGCTGTGCAAGGCCGGCCGCGCCGAACTGGTACAGACCATCGGCAAGAAAGCGCTGATCTATCGCCGCAATCCGCAGCCGAACAAGCAACTGTCGAACATCCACCGCTACAAGTGATGTTCGCCCCGGTCAGTGGCGCGCCTTGCGCGCCCTGCCCGGCACGGGTTGCATGACCAGCAGCAAGCCGGTCAGGCCCAGCACCAGGTAGCAGAACAGCTGCCAGCGCAATTCTTCCGGCATGCCCACGCGCAAGGCGAAATACACCACGCACGCCAGCATCGCCATCGACAGCAACTGCCCCCGCATATCCCGCCACAGACTGGCCAGGCCCTGAGCCTGAATCAGCACCAGTGCCTGCACGCCTGCGCAAAACGCCGCAAACGCTACCAGCAAGGATGCCATCAGGCTGCCGATATCCTCGATCAGCAGCGGTGCCAGGCCAATCTTGCCCAACGCCGGCAACAAACCGAAATGCAGCATCCACAGGCCGCCAACCCAGAACACCTGGGTCAGCTGCCAGATAACCGGGGCCGCAGCAAAGCCGCGGCTACGGTCAAAGGTGTTTGACTTCGACAATCTCGTACTCGACGGTACCGCTTGGCGTCTTGATCACCACGGTGTCACCCTCTTCCTTGCCAATGATGGCACGGGCGATCGGCGCGCCGACCGAGAGCTTGCCGTTTTTCACGTCGGCTTCATCTTCGCCGACGATCTGGTAGACCACCTGCTCGTCGGTTTCGGTGTTGGCCAGCTCGACGGTGGTACCGAAGATGACCTTGCCCGAATGCGCGATGGTGGTCACGTCGATCACCACTGCGTTCTGCAGACGGCCTTCGATGTCGCGGATACGCGCCTCGACCATGCCCTGCTCTTCACGGGCTGCATGGTACTCGGCGTTTTCCTTGAGGTCGCCCAGCTCGCGGGCCTCACCAATGGCCTGACTCAGGCGCGGACGCTCGGTCTTGCTCAGGAACAGGTGTTCTTCCTCCAGGGCGCGAGCGCCCTGGACGGTCATCGGATACTTGGTAATGCTCATGCTTTGAGTCCTGCATGCAGATCCTGCAAGCGGCGAACGGTTTTTTCAGGACCGAATTTCAGCGCTTCGCAGATGGCTTCACCGGCCGCAATGGTAGTGGTGCAGTAGATCTTGTGCTGCAACGCATTGCGACGAATCGAGTAGGAGTCGGCGATCGACTGACGACCTTCAGTGGTGTTGATGATCAACGATACTTCGTCGTTCTTGATCATGTCGACCACGTGAGGACGACCTTCGGTCACCTTGTTCACGCGACGCACTTTCAGGCCAGCCGCCTCGATGACCTTGGCGGTACCGACGGTGGCAACCACTTCGAAGCCCAGGGCGATCAGGTCACGGGCAACGCCAGCCACTTGCGGCTTGTCGTCGTCACGCACGCTGATGAACGCGGTACCGCCTGTCGGCAGTACTTCGCTGGCACCCATCTGGGCCTTGGCGAATGCTTCACCGAAGCTGTCGCCGACACCCATGACTTCACCGGTGGATTTCATCTCAGGGCCAAGGATCGGGTCGACACCCGGGAACTTGGCAAACGGGAACACCGCTTCCTTGACGCTGTAGAAGTTAGGAATGATTTCCTTGGTGAAACCGATCTCTTTCAGCGATTTGCCAGCCATGACGCGGGCAGCAATCATCGCCAGCGAGGTGCCGATGCACTTGGAGACGAACGGCACGGTACGCGAGGCGCGCGGGTTGACTTCGATCACGTAGATCTTGTCGCCCTGCAGGGCCAGCTGCACGTTCATCAGGCCGACCACACCCAGCTCCAGGGCCATTTTCCTGACCTGCTCGCGGACTTCGTCCTGAACATGGGCAGGCAGCGAGTACGGCGGCAGCGAGCACGCCGAGTCACCGGAGTGAACACCGGCCTGCTCGATGTGCTGCATGATTGCGCCGATCACCACATCGGTACCGTCGCAGACCGCATCCACGTCCATCTCGATGGCGCAGTTGAGGAAGTGGTCGAGCAGCACCGGGCTGTCGTTGGACACTTGCACCGCTTCACGCAGGTAGCGCTTGAGCTCGTCCAGCTCGTAGACGATTTCCATCGCACGGCCACCCAGAACGTAGGACGGGCGCACAACCAGCGGATAACCGATAACGCCAGCGGCACGAATGGCCTCGTCTTCGCTGCGCACGGTGGCATTTGGCGGCTGCAGCAGGTTCAGGCGCTGAACCATCTGCTGGAAACGCTCGCGGTCTTCGGCGCGGTCGATCGCGTCCGGGCTGGTACCGATGATCGGCACACCGGCTTCTTCCAGGGCGCGGGCCAGTTTCAGCGGAGTCTGGCCGCCGTAATGGACGATCACGCCCTTCGGCTTCTCGACGCGAACCACTTCGAGCACGTCTTCCAGAGTCAACGGCTCGAAGTACAGGCGATCGGAGGTGTCGTAGTCGGTGGAGACGGTTTCCGGGTTGCAGTTGACCATGATGGTCTCGTAACCGTCTTCACGCAGGGCCAGTGCCGCGTGCACGCAGCAGTAGTCGAACTCGATGCCCTGGCCGATACGGTTAGGACCGCCACCCAGGATCATGATCTTGTCGCGAGTCGACGGATTGGCCTCGCACTCTTCCTCGTAGGTCGAGTACAGATAGGCAGTGTCGGTGGCGAACTCGGCCGCGCAGGTATCGACGCGCTTGTAGACCGGGAACACTTCCAGCTTGTGGCGGTGACGACGCAGGTTCTTGTCGGTGATACCCAACAATTTAGCCAGACGCTGGTCGGAGAAACCCTTGCGCTTGAGGCGCAGCATCAGGTCCTTGTCGATCGCCGACAGGGCCAGGGTCTTGACCTTCTCTTCTTCCTTGATCAGGTCTTCCATCTGCACCAGGAACCAGTGGTCGATACCGGTCAGGGCGAAGATTTCGTCGCAGGTCATGCCCGAACGCATGGCGTCGGCGACGTACCAGATACGCTCGGCGCCCGGTACGGTCAGCTCGCGCTTGAGGATGCTGGCAGCGTCCGGGCTGGCCAGGTCGACTTTCGGGTCCAGGCCGCAAACGCCGACTTCCAGACCGCGCAGGGCTTTTTGCAGCGACTCCTGGAACGTCCGGCCGATGGCCATGACTTCACCCACGGATTTCATCTGGGTGGTCAGGCGGGCGTCGGCTTTCGGGAATTTCTCGAAGGCAAAACGCGGCAGTTTGGTGACGACGTAGTCGATCGACGGCTCGAAAGATGCCGGGGTGCGGCCGCCGGTGATGTCGTTCTGCAGTTCGTCGAGGGTATAACCGACTGCCAGCTTGGCGGCGATCTTGGCGATCGGGAAGCCGGTGGCTTTCGACGCCAGGGCCGAAGAACGCGAAACCCGTGGGTTCATCTCGATCACGACCATGCGGCCGGTGTCCGGGCAGATACCGAACTGCACGTTGGAACCGCCGGTCTCGACACCGATTTCACGCAGCACCGCCAGCGAGGCGTTGCGCATGATCTGGTATTCCTTGTCGGTCAGGGTCTGTGCTGGCGCCACGGTGATCGAGTCACCGGTGTGCACGCCCATCGGGTCGAAGTTCTCGATCGAGCAGACGATGATGCAGTTGTCCTTTTTGTCGCGGACCACTTCCATCTCGTATTCTTTCCAGCCGATCAGCGATTCGTCGATCAGCAGTTCCTTGGTTGGCGACAAGTCCAGACCACGGGCGCAGATTTCTTCGAACTCTTCACGGTTGTAGGCGATACCACCACCGGTACCGCCCATGGTGAAGGACGGACGGATGATGCACGGGAAGCCGAGCTTCTCGAGGACCGCGTTGGCCTCTTCCATGCTGTGGGCGATACCGGAACGCGGGCATTCCAGGCCGATGGCCTTCATCGCCTTGTCGAAACGCGAGCGGTCTTCGGCCTTGTCGATGGTGTCGGCATTGGCGCCGATCATTTCCACACCGAACTTTTCCAGGACGCCTTCACGCTCCAGGTCCAGGGCGCAGTTCAGTGCAGTCTGGCCACCCATGGTCGGCAGCAGTGCATCCGGGCGCTCTTTTTCGATGATCTTGGCGACGGTCTGCCACTTGATCGGTTCGATGTAGGTCGCATCCGCCATGGCCGGGTCGGTCATGATGGTGGCCGGGTTGGAGTTCACCAGGATGACGCGGTAACCCTCTTCACGCAGGGCCTTGCAGGCCTGGGCGCCGGAGTAGTCGAATTCGCAAGCCTGGCCGATCACGATCGGGCCAGCGCCGAGAATCAGGATGCTTTTAATGTCTGTACGTTTTGGCATGGGTTGTCACTCAATTCCGCAGGTCAGTCGGCAAGCCGCATTGAACAATCGTGGGGGCGGCACCTGAACGCGGCTTGCACCGGTCCAGGGCCTTCTCGCCAGATGCTCAGCGGCGCTTGGCCATGGCATCGATGAAACGGTCGAACAGCGGCGCGACGTCGGTCGGGCCCGGGCTGGCTTCAGGGTGACCCTGGAAGCTGAACGCGCTCTTGTCGGTACGCTCGATACCCTGCAGGGTACCGTCGAACAGCGACTTGTGGATGGCGCGCACGTTGCCTGGCAGGGTCGCTTCGTCAACCGCAAAGCCGTGGTTCTGGCTGGTGATCATCACCACACCGGTATCCAGGTCCTGGACCGGGTGGTTGGCACCGTGGTGACCATGACCCATTTTCACGGTCTTGGCGCCGGATGCCAGGGCCAGCAACTGGTGACCCAGGCAGATACCAAACACCGGAATTTCGGTCTCGAGGATGTCCTTGATTGCCTGGATCGCGTAGTCGCAAGGCTCCGGATCGCCAGGGCCGTTGGACAGGAACACGCCATCGGGGTTGAGTGCCAGGACTTCGCTGGCCGGGGTTTGCGCCGGTACCACGGTCAGGCGGCAGCCACGGGCAACCAGCATGCGCAGGATGTTCAGTTTGACACCGAAGTCGTAGGCAACCACGTGGTACGGCAGCTCGGCAGCGGCGATGGTCGCATGGCTGTCGGTCTTCAGCTCCCAGACGCTGGAGTTCCACTCGTAGCTGTTCTTGGTGCTGACGACTTTCGCCAGGTCCATGCCCTTCAGGCCCGGGAAGCCCCGAGCAGCTGCGATTGCAGCTTCTTCGCTGATGTTGTCGCCAGCGAGGATGCAACCGTTCTGCGCGCCCTTCTCACGCAGGATGCGGGTCAGGCGACGGGTGTCGATACCGGCAATGGCCACCACGTTGTTGGCCTTGAGATAATCAGGCAGGGACTGCTTGTTGCGCCAGTTGCTCGCGATCAGAGGCAGGTCGCGAATCACCAGGCCGGCCGACCAGACGCGGTCGGATTCGGCGTCCTCGGGCGTGGTGCCGGTGTTGCCGATGTGCGGGTAAGTCAGGGTTACGATTTGCTGCGCATAGGAAGGGTCAGTCAGGATTTCCTGATAGCCGGTCATTGCGGTGTTGAACACCACCTCACCAACGGTCTGACCGTCGGCTCCAATGGCTTCACCGCGAAAAATGCTGCCATCGGCAAGGGCGAGTATGGCTGGCTTAGTCAAGAAGACCTCCCGTAAATCAAGCCTGAAGGGGCGATCGCAGGTTGCAAAAAAGCGGAATGACGTATAGACACGTCACCCCGCTTTCTTCGTCGAATTATCTGCGCGCTTTTAGTGGACACACTAAAGCTGTAGCTTACAGAAAAACGCTTTTTGGGTCTACCACTGATGTGCCTGAAAGGCGCAGGAATGCGACAGAGGACATTGTAGGAGCGGGTTTGCCCCGCGATAGCGGTCTGTCAGTCACATCGCTTCGCGGGGCAAGCCCGCTCCTACAGGGGATACAGCACAGATCAACGCAGGTCGAGCACGTCCTGCATGTCGTACAGACCAGGCTCGCGCCCGTCCAGCCACAGGGCGGCACGTACCGCACCCTTGGCGAAGGTCATGCGGCTGGAGGCCTTGTGGGTGATTTCCAGGCGCTCGCCTTCAGCAGCGAACAGCACCGTGTGATCACCGACCACATCACCAGCACGCACGGTGGCAAAGCCGATGGTCTTGCGATCACGGGCGCCGGTCTGGCCTTCACGGCCATACACCGCCACCTCCTGCAGGTCACGACCCAGTGCATTGGCGACTACCTCACCCATGCGCAGCGCGGTACCCGACGGCGCATCGACCTTGTGCCGGTGATGGGCCTCGATGATTTCGATGTCGACATCGTCACCCAGCACACGCGCAGCCATGTCCAGCAGCTTGAGGCTGAGGTTGACGCCAACGCTGAAGTTGGCGGCAAAGACGATCGGGATGTCCTTGCCCGCCTCGGCCAGCAGTTGTTTCTCTTCGACGCTGAAACCGGTAGTGCCGATGATCATCGCCTTGCCTGCCTTGCGGCAGAACGCCAGGTTCTTCAGGGTCACCGAGGGGTGAGTGAAGTCGATCAGCACGTCGAACTCGTCGGCGACCTTGGCCAGGTCGTCGGACAGCAGCACGCCGATCCGCCCCAAGGCCGCCAGCTCACCTGCATCAGCACCGACCAGCGAGCTGTCCGGGCGATCGATCGCCGCAGTCAGCCCGGCACCCGGCGTTTGCTGCACCGCTTCGATCAGGGTCTTGCCCATCCGCCCTGCCGCGCCCATTACCGCTATACGTCGCATGCCCTATTCCTTCTTACAGATCGCCGAAGAAGCGTTTCACGCCTTCGAACCAGCCATTGGCTTTCGGCGAATGGGAACTGTCGCCTTCCAGCGAGTCACGCAGCTCTTCGAGCAGCTCGCGCTGGCGACGACTGAGGTTGACCGGGGTTTCCACCGCGACCCGGCACATCAGGTCACCGGCACCACCCCCGCGAACCGGCGCCACACCTTTGCCACGCAGACGGAACTGCTTGCCGGTCTGAGTACCCTCTGGGATCTTCAGCATGACCCGGCCATCAAGAGTCGGCACTTCCAGCTCGCCACCCAGGGCGGCATCGGTATAGCTGATCGGCACCTCGCAGTACAGATGCTTGCCGTCGCGCTGGAAAATCGGGTGCTCACGCACGTTGATCACAACATACAGATCGCCGGTCGGGCCACCTTGCGAACCCGCCTCACCCTCACCGGACAAACGGATGCGATCGCCCGTGTCGACACCGGCCGGCACCTTGACCGACAGGGTCTTGTACTCTTCGATACGGCCTTCGCCATGGCACGAATCGCACGGATCGGTGATGACCTTGCCTTGGCCATGGCAACGCGGGCAGGTCTGCTGGACCGAGAAGAAACCCTGCTGCATGCGCACCTGACCAATACCGCCGCAAGTCGGGCAGGTCGAAGGCGACGAGCCCTTCTTGGCGCCAGAACCGTCACACGGCTTGCAGTTGACCAGCGTCGGCACACGGATATTGACCGTGGTGCCGCGCACCGCTTCTTCCAGGTTCAGCTCCAGGGTGTAACGCAGGTCGCTGCCACGCTGGGCGCCACCGCGCGAACCACCACGGCCACCGCCGAAGAAATCGCTGAACACATCACCGAAGATATCCGAGAAGTTCGCGCCGCCGAAACCGGCGCCGCCACCACCCATGCTCGGATCCACGCCGGCATGACCATACTGATCATAGGCCGCACGCTTGCTGGCATCGGAGAGCACTTCATAAGCCTCGTTGGCTTCCTTGAATTTCTCTTCAGACGCCTTGTCATCAGGATTACGGTCCGGGTGATGCTTCATCGCCAGGCGGCGATAGGCCTTCTTCAGGTCCGCTTCACTGGAGCCGCGCTCAACGCCCAGAACTTCGTAATAGTCACGCTTTGCCATAAGTCTTTGCACTCTTGAGGACGTTCGGCATACCTCTGCGCATTCCGCGCTGTGCCGCTAGCACCTGCCTCACCACCCTGTGGTGACTGACAAATGCTGTAAAAATTCGGGTATTCCAGACACGCCAACGCGGGAGCAAGCCCCCGCGCGGCGACATCCTACCAGCCAACCCTCAAAAAACGGTCAACTGGCCGACAACCTGTAGCAATTACTTGTTGTCTTTGACTTCTTCGAACTCAGCATCGACAACGTCGTCGTGCTTGGCTTCCGGCTCAGCCTGCTGAGCACCGCCCTGAGGCTGTTCGGCCGACTGCTCGGCGTACATCTTCTGGGCAACCGGAGCCGAGACTTTCGACAGCTCTTCGACCTTGGCGTCGATGGCAGCCTTGTCGTCGCCCTTGATGGCGGCTTCCAGGGCAACCACGGCCGCTTCGATGGCAGTCTTCTCGTCGGCAGTGACCTTGTCACCGGCGTCAACGACCATCTTGCGGGTCGAGTGAACCAGCGCATCACCCTGGTTACGGGCAGCGGCCAGTTCTTCGAACTTGCGGTCTTCTTCCGAATTCGCTTCGGCGTCGCGGATCATCTGCTGAATTTCTTCATCAGACAGGCCCGAGTTGGCCTTGATCACGATCGACTGGGTCTTGCCAGTGGCCTTGTCTTTGGCGCCGACGTGCAGGATGCCGTTGGCGTCGATGTCGAAGGTCACTTCGATCTGCGGCACGCCACGTGGTGCTGGTGGAATGTCGGCCAGGTCGAACTTGCCCAGGGACTTGTTCTGTGCAGCCTGCTTGCGCTCACCTTGCAGCACGTGGATGGTCACCGCGCCCTGGTTGTCATCGGCAGTCGAGAACACTTGCGACTTTTTGGTCGGGATAGTGGTGTTCTTCTCGATCAGCGCGGTCATCACGCCACCCATGGTTTCGATACCCAGGGTCAGCGGGCTGACGTCCAGCAGCAGTACGTCTTTGACGTCACCGGCCAGTACCGCACCCTGGATGGCAGCACCCATGGCAACCGCTTCGTCCGGGTTGACGTCTTTGCGCGCTTCTTTGCCGAAGAAGTCGGTAACGGCTTTTTGCACCATTGGCATACGGGTCTGACCGCCGACCAGGATCACGTCGTCGATCTTGCTGACGTCGATACCGGCGTCTTTCATGGCAATGCGGCATGGCTCGATGGTGCGCTGAACCAGGTCTTCCACCAGCGACTCCAGCTTGGCACGGGAGATCTTCACGTTCAGGTGCTTGGGACCGGTGGCGTCTGCAGTGATGTACGGCAGGTTGACGTCGGTCATCTGGCTCGAGGACAGCTCGATTTTAGCCTTCTCAGCGGCTTCTTTCAGGCGCTGCATGGCCAGCGGGTCACCCTTGAGGTTCATGCCGCTTTCTTTCTTGAACTCGTCGACGAGGTAGTCGATCAGACGGATGTCGAAGTCTTCACCACCGAGGAAGGTGTCACCGTTGGTGGCCAGCACTTCGAACTGGTGCTCGCCATCGACTTCAGCGATCTCGATCACGGAAACGTCGAAAGTACCGCCACCCAGGTCGTAAACAATCACGGTGTGATCGCCCTTGGCCTTGTCCATACCGTAAGCCAGAGCGGCTGCGGTCGGTTCGTTGATGATACGTTTGACGTCCAGACCGGCGATGCGACCGGCGTCTTTGGTGGCCTGGCGCTGGCTGTCGTTGAAGTAGGCCGGAACGGTGATCACCGCCTCGGTCACTGGCTCGCCGAGGTAGTCTTCGGCGGTCTTCTTCATCTTCTTGAGGATTTCAGCCGAGATTTGTGGCGGTGCCATTTTCTGGCCGTTCACTTCAACCCAGGCGTCGCTGTTGTCAGCCTTGACGATCTTGTACGGAACCATCTGGATGTCTTTCTGCACCACTTCTTCTTCGAAGCGACGGCCGATCAGACGCTTTACCGCGTACAGGGTGTTGTGCGGGTTGGTGACCGCCTGGCGCTTGGCCGATTGGCCAACCAGGATTTCGCCATCGTTGGCGTAGGCAATGATCGACGGTGTGGTACGAGCGCCTTCGGCGTTCTCGATAACCTTGACGTTGCCGTTTTCCAGAATGGAGACGCAGGAGTTGGTGGTCCCCAGGTCGATACCGATGATTTTACCCATGTTAACTCTCCCGAAACTTGAATTTGGTTGCCGCAGCAGTGGTGGCTAACTGCGGTAATACTTGAATGCTTGACACCTAAATGGGGGCGCCGAAAACGATTTCAAGCCTGCTCGTCAATCGACGGCGAAACCGCTGCCGGGGCCTTGCTGACCACAACCATGGCCGGGCGCAGCAGGCGACCGTTGAGCTGGTAGCCTTTCTGGAACACCTTGAGCACGCTGTTGGGCTCGACTTCGGCGCTTTCCTGCATGGCCATCGCCTGGTGGTGCTCGGCGTTGAACGGCTCGCCGTGCGGGTCGATGGCTTCAAGGTTGTAGCGCTTGAGGGTGTCGTGGAACATTTTCAGGGTCAGCTCGATGCCTTCACGCATCGGGCGAATGCTCTCGTCGTCCGGGCTGGACAGCTCCAGGCCGCGCTCGAGGCTGTCGATGACCGGCAGCAGGTCACCGGCGAATTTCTCCAGGGCGAACTTGTGTGCCTTCTCAACGTCCTGCTCGGCGCGACGGCGCACGTTCTGCAGGTCGGCGGCGGTGCGCAGGGATTGATCCTGGGCCGCCGCCAGCTGCTCTTCGAGCACCTGCACGCGGGCGCTCAGCTCTTGGCCGCCAGTTGCTTCGGCGTTCAGATTCTGTTCATCCAGCTGTTCGTCAGCCATAAAATCTCTCCTCTCGAATAAGGTCTGCGAGCATTACTCGCGCGTCTGCCGGCTATATGGGGCCGTAAAACCCAGGTTCAAGGGCTTGCAGCAAAGCTTGCACACATTCACTCATAACCCATCGCAATCAGAACACCGCCCTGATAACCAAATTGAACTAAAAACCAGCATTGTCAGCCACTCAAAAAACACTGTATAAATAACCAGACTTAACGCCTGGGAGCCGCCCCAATGCTGGTGCACCTGTCCGTACACAATTACGCCATCGTCGAACACCTGGACCTTGAACTCGCCCGCGGGATGAGCGTCATCACCGGTGAAACCGGGGCCGGTAAATCGATCATGCTCGATGCCCTGGGCCTGACCCTGGGCGATCGCGCCGACAGCGGCGTGGTGCGCCCCGGGGCCGACAAAGCCGACATCCTCGCTACCTTCGACCTGGTGGACATCCCCGAGGCACGCGCCTGGCTGGCCGAACGCGATCTCGACAGCGACGGCCCGTGCATCCTGCGCCGGGTGATCACCGCCGAAGGCCGCAGCCGTGGCTATATCAACGGCACACCCTGCCCGCTCGGCGACCTCAAGGCCCTTGGCGAGCTGCTCATCGACATACACAGCCAGCACGAACACCAGTCGCTGCTGAAAACCGACACCCACCGCCGCCTGCTCGACGAGTACGCCGGCGCCACCGACCTCGCCCGCCAGGTACAGCTTGCCGCCCAGCGCTGGCGCCAGACCCGCCAGGAACTCGAGCGCCTGTCCAACTCCGGCGATGAGCAACGCGCGCAGCATCAATTACTCAGCTATCAGCTCGAAGAGCTCGACAACCTCGGCCTGGGCGAAAACGAACTCGAGCTGCTGGAGCAGGAACACAAGAACCTGACCAATGCCGAAGCCCTTTTCGGCATCTGTCGCCAGGTCATCGACCACTGCAGCGAAAATGACTCGGGCAACGTGCTCAATGCCCTGACCGCCAGCCTCAACCGCCTGACCGCCGTGCACAACGCACCCAAGGCCCTGGGCGAGGCGGCCACCCTGATCGCCAGCGCGCAGATCCAGGTAGAGGAGGCTGTTGGCGAGCTGAACCGCTTCCTCGACAACTTCGATGCCGACCCGGCGCGCCTGCAACAGCTTGAGGAGCGGCTCGACACTATCTATACCCTGGCCCGCAAGCACCGCGTGCATCCTACCGAGCTTGCCGGCTTGCAGCAGCGGCTGATGGAAGAGCTGGAACGCCTCAACGCCAATGACGAATCGATCGAGCGCCTGGGCGAGGAACTGGCCGCCTATGCCCGTCACTACCAGGACAAGGCCGGCGAATTGAGTGCCTTGCGCCAGCAAGCCGCCAGCCAGCTGGCCAGCGCGGTGGAGCAGGAAATCCAGCGCCTGGGTATGCCCGGCGGGCGCTTTAGCATCGAGCTGCGCGCCAACAACGGCGACGATCTGCAACCCCAGGGCCTGGAACAGGTCGAACTGCTGGTCAGCGCCAACCCCGGACAGCCGCTCAAGGCACTGGCCAAGGTGGCTTCCGGTGGCGAGTTGTCGCGGATCAGCCTGGCAATCCAGGTGATCACTGCACAGACTTCGCGCATCCCGACCCTGGTGTTCGACGAAGTCGACGTCGGTATCGGCGGGCCAACGGCCGAGATCGTCGGCCAGTTGCTGCGCCGCCTGGGCGAGCGCGGCCAGGTGCTGACCGTCACCCACCTGCCGCAGGTGGCCGCCCAGGGCCATCACCATCTGTTCGTGCACAAGGTCCGTAACAGCGACGCCACCCACACCGCTGTCGCCAGCCTGGGTAAGCGCGAGCGCGTTGAAGAGGTTGCCCGCATGCTCGGCGGCATCGACCTGACCAAGGAGTCCCTGGCTCATGCACGCAAGATGGTAGTCACCAGCAAGGCCTGACGCCGTACCACTATTAAATGCTGCCAGCACAAAGCACGAAGGCGACCCCAGGGTCGCCTTCAGTACTTCTGCAGCAATGTAAAAATTGCTTACTTTTTCTTGCGTACGTACAGAACCAGATTGTGATCAACCAGCTCGAAGCCGTGCTCGGCAACGATTTCCTTCTGACGCTTTTCAATTTCACTGTCGAAGAATTCGATGACTTCGCCGGAGTCGACGTTGACCATATGGTCGTGATGACCACCATCAGCCAATTCGAACACAGCGTGGCCGCCATCGAAGTTGTGGCGCACGACTAGACCTGCGGCTTCGAACTGGGTCAGAACACGGTAAACCGTGGCCAGACCGACGTCCTCGCCTGCTTCCATCAGCGCCTTGTAGACATCCTCAGCACTCATGTGACGCTGCTCGGTAGAGTCGAGCATCTGTAGAATTTTTACTCGAGGCAGTGTCACCTTGAGACCGGCTTTGCGCAGTTCGCTATTTTCAACCATGGTCAGCTTTCTCGCCGATGCTGCTTCGCAGCTTCTCTGAATACGGGTATGATCGGGGTTTACGTTGTCCAGCCAAGATAGTGGAAGTCGCCCACCGATGCAAAACACCAAGCTCTTGCTAACCAGCCTCACCCTTGTGGGACTGCTCGCACTCGCCGGTTGCTCGTTCCCCGGGGTTTACAAAATCGACATCCAGCAGGGCAATGTCGTCACGCAAGACATGATAGACCAATTGCGCCCGGGAATGACCCGCCGGCAAGTACGGTTTATCATGGGCAACCCGCTGATCCAGGACACCTTCCACACCAATCGCTGGGATTACCTGTACAGCCTGCAGCCTGGCGGCGGTGAGCGCCAACAGGAGCGCATGAGCATCTTCTTCAACGAGAACGATCAGCTCAGCAGCCTGTCTGGTGATTTCATGCCAGGTGTCAGCCGCGACCAGGAAATCCTCGGTGGCAGCAGCGACACTACCGTCAGCCCTGCCGGCAGCAACGAACCCGCAACGCAGGAAAAACCTGCCAAGCCTGGCTCACTGGAAGACACCATTCAGAAAGACGTGGATACCATCGAGGTCACCCCGGTGCCGGTGCCAGAGCCACTGGATACTTCGCCGCAGTAAGCCTGCAGCGCGCAATAAAAAGCCCGGATCAGTCCGGGCTTTTTATTGTCTGCAATTTAGCGCTTGGCTTTCTTGAAGACCCTGGCGACCTTGGCCGCGCGCTGCTTGCGCACCTCTTTGGGGTCTGCCAGCAATGGCCGGTAGATCTCGATGCGATCACCCGCCTCGACCTTGTGCGCTTCAGGGTTGGCAATCACCCGGCCAAAGACTCCGACCGAGCAACCCTGAACGTCGGCCTCAGGAACATGCGCGGCGATGGCCGACAGTTTCAGCGCCTCATTGATGGTCGTACCCGCCGGCACCTCAACACTGAGCAGCACCTGCCGCTGCGCCCCGGCATACACCACCTCGATCGTGAGCAGCGCTTCAGACATGGAGCTGCTTGGCACGCTGACAGAAGGCATCGACCAGGGTATTGGCGGCCTGATTGAACAGCGGTCCCAAGGTGGCGCGCACCAGTGGCCCGGCGTAATCGAAGGACAGGTCGAGGCTGATCTTGCAGGCTTTATCGCCCAGTGGCTTGAACACCCAGACGCCATGCAACTGGCTAAAGGGGCCCTCTTCCAGATTCATTTCGATGGACTGGCCCGGTACCAGCACATTGCTGGTAACAAACTGCTGGCTCATACCCCCCTTGGCCACCTCAAGGCGTGCACGCATGTGCGTATCGCTTTCTTCCATTACGGTGCTGGACGAACACCAGGGCAGGAACTCCGGGTAACGCGCCACATCATTGACCAGGTCGTACAGGGCCTGGGCGGGATAGGGCAGCAGGGCCGAACGTTGAATATGGGTAGTCATCCAGAGGTCAATTCCAAAGCTGAGCGGCACACGCAACCAGAATGCCGAGGGGCGCCACAGGGCGCATCAAGAGCGGGCATTGTCCGGGATTCACAGCAATGGCTCAAGCGCACCGCTACCCCGTAGCCGACAGCGCGACGACTGCCTATAATGCCGCCCCTATGGCTAAACAAACGAAACATCCGACAGGGACCATCGCGCAGAATAAAAAGGCGCGTCACGATTACTTCATCGAGCACAAGTTCGAGGCCGGATTGGTCCTGTCCGGTTGGGAAGTAAAAAGTCTGCGTGCCGGCAAGGCGCACCTGACCGACAGTTACGTGGTGCTCAAGGATGGCGAGGCCTGGCTGATGGGCAGCCATATCACGCCGCTGACAGCCGCCAGTACTCACGTCATCGCCGACCCGACACGTACCCGCAAACTGCTGCTCAACCGTCGTGAACTGGAGCGCCTGCACGCAGCCGTCCAGCAAAAGGGCTACACCTGCGTCGCCCTGTCGATCTATTGGAGCAAGCACTTGATCAAGTGCGAGATCGCACTGGGCAAGGGCAAGAAGGAATACGACAAGCGCGATACCCAGCGCGAGCGCGATTCGGACCGCGAATTGCAGCGCGCGGTGCGTAACAAGGGCAAGGAAGACTGATTTCAGTCTGACTTTGACTCATCGCGGGGCAAGCCCCGCGATTGCTAGCGCCCGCTACGCCGCTCCGCCCGCGCCACCCGCTGAACTTCCTGGCGCACTTCGTCGAGCACTTCCTGCACATAGGTAATGTGCCGGCTGGACACCTCGCGAGCCTCCTCGGCACGCCCTTCGACAATCGCCAGATACAGCTCGCGGTGCTGACTGATAAGCATGTCGCGGGTTTCAGCGCGCTGCTTGTACATGCCGCCGATGTTGGTCACCACGTTGCGCTTGAGCAGGTCGAACAGGCCACGAATGGTGTGCAGCAGTACGGCGTTATGGCTGGCCTCGGCGATCGCCAGGTGGAAGCGCGCATCAGCCGCGCCCTCCTCGGCCCGATCCACTTCATCGGCGCGGGCATAGCAATCCTGCAAGGTATCGAAGGCGGCCTTGAGCCTTTGGCGGTCCGGCTCGGTCGCGCGGATCGCCGCATAATAGGCGCACGATGCCTCCAGGGTGTGCCGGAACTCCAGCAAGTCGCGCTGTGCTTCAGGGTTGCTCTCAAGCAACTGCAGCAACGGATCACTGAAGGTCGAGCCGAGTGATTCGGCCACGTAGTTGCCACCACCCTGACGACTGACCAACAAGCCTTTGGCCACCAGTTTCTGGATCGCTTCGCGCAACGACGGTCGTGACACGCCGAACTGCTCGGCCAGCGCCCGCTCGGCAGGCAGGCGCTGACCGGCCGTCAAGGTGCCTTCAAGAATCATCCCTTCCAGCCGCTCGACGATATCGTCGGACAAACGGCGTTGGCGGACCTGATCAAAAACCATCACATGCTCTCCACAATCCCGAGTGCGTTCGGGGCTGTCTATTCTGGCGCATCCGCGACCCGCCGACACCCATCAGTTGGCAAATTTCCCTGCCGCTCAGGCCCCCGCTTTCGAGCAAACCCGACGAAAGTTTTCCTGGGACAAATTGACACAGCCGCAGCGAGGCTTTTAACCTAGCGCCTCGCCATTGTAAATTGGTCTTACCAATTATCCAATGCCGGTGCAGACCAACAACAATTAGGGGCCACCCCATATGCAAACCTGGCAACAGCTTTACAGTCCGCTTGGTAGTCTTGGCCTGTCCGCACTCGCGGCAGTCATCCCGATCGTATTCTTCTTCCTCGCGCTGGCGGTGTTCCGCCTCAAGGGTCATGTAGCGGGCAGCATCACGCTGGGTCTGTCGATCCTGGTGGCGATCTTTGCCTTCCAGATGCCCGCCGACATGGCCCTGGCCGCCGCCGGATACGGCTTTGCCTATGGCCTGTGGCCGATTGCCTGGATCATTGTCGCCGCCGTGTTCCTGTACAAGCTGACGGTCAAGAGCGGCCAGTTCGAAGTAATCCGCAGCTCGGTGCTGTCGATCACCGATGACCAGCGCCTGCAGGTGCTGTTGATCGGCTTCTGCTTCGGCGCCTTCCTCGAGGGTGCAGCAGGTTTCGGCGCACCGGTGGCGATCACTGCCGCCCTGCTGGTGGGCCTGGGCTTCAACCCGCTGTACGCAGCCGGCCTGTGCCTGATCGCCAACACCGCGCCAGTGGCCTTCGGCGCCCTGGGCATTCCGATCATCGTGGCCGGGCAGGTCACCGGGATCGATGCGTTCAAGATCGGTGCCATGACCGGTCGCCAACTGCCGCTGCTGTCGCTGTTCGTGCCGTTCTGGCTGGTGTTCATGATGGACGGCCTGCGCGGCGTCAAGGAAACCTGGCCCGCCGCCCTGGTCGCCGGCCTGAGCTTCGCCGTGACCCAGTACTTCACCTCGAACTTCATCGGCCCGGAACTGCCGGACATCACCTCGGCCCTGGCCAGCCTGATTTCCCTGACCCTGTTCCTCAAAGTCTGGCAGCCCAAGCGCTCGTTCGCCGGGGCCAAAGGCAGCGTCGGCGCCGCAGTTGTCAATGCCGGTGGCAGCCAGCCTTCACCTTACAGCCTGGGTGAAATTTTCAAAGCCTGGTCGCCGTTCCTGATCCTCACCGTGCTGGTCACCATTTGGACTCTCAAGCCGTTCAAGGCCGCCTTCGCCGCTGGCGGCTCGATGTACAGCTGGGTGTTCAACTTCGCCATCCCGCATCTGGATCAACTGGTGATCAAGAGCGCGCCGATCGTTGCCACCCCGACGGCAATCCCGGCGGTGTTCAAGCTCGACCCGATTTCGGCCACCGGCACCGCGATCTTCTTCTCCGCGCTGATCTCCATGCTGGTGCTGAAGATCAACTTCAAAACTGGTCTGACCACTTTGAAAGAGACCTTTTACGAGCTGCGCTGGCCGATTCTGTCGATCGGCATGGTCCTGGCCTTCGCCTTCGTCACCAACTATTCGGGCATGTCCTCGACCATGGCCCTTGTCCTGGCCGGTACCGGCGCGGCGTTCCCGTTCTTCTCGCCGTTCCTTGGCTGGCTGGGCGTGTTCCTGACCGGTTCCGACACCTCGTCCAACGCCCTGTTCAGTTCGCTGCAGGCCACCACCGCACACCAGATTGGGGTCAACGACACCTTACTGGTGGCCGCCAACACCAGCGGCGGCGTGACCGGCAAGATGATCTCGCCGCAATCGATCGCCGTGGCCTGCGCCGCCACCGGCCTGGTCGGCAAGGAGTCGGACCTGTTCCGCTTCACCCTCAAGCACAGCTTGTTCTTCGCCACCATTGTTGGCCTGATCACCCTGATCCAGGCCTATTGGCTGACCGGCATGCTGGTTCACTAAAGTGTCAGGGGCCGGGCGCGTTGTGGCGCGCCCGGCAGCCGCCCCTTTAACCAACGCTGCGAGACCTCATGATCATCTCTGCCTCTACCGATTACCGCGCAGCCGCTCAACGCAAGCTGCCACCGTTCCTGTTCCACTACGCCGACGGCGGTGCCTACGCCGAGCACACGCTGCGCCATAACGTTCAGGACCTGGCCAGTATCGCCCTGCGCCAGCGGGTCCTGAAGAACATGTCGCAGTTGAGCCTGGAAACCCAGCTGTTCAACGAAACCCTGAGCATGCCGGTGGCCCTGGCGCCCGTCGGCCTGACCGGCATGTATGCCCGCCGCGGTGAAGTCCAGGCGGCTCGCGCAGCAGCGGCCAAAGGCATTCCATTCACGATGTCGACGGTATCGGTGTGCCCGATCGAAGAAGTGGCACCGGCCATCGACCGGCCGATGTGGTTCCAGCTCTACGTGCTCAAGGACCGCGGCTTCATGCGTAATGCCCTGGAGCGCGCCAAGGCCGCAGGCGTCACCACCCTGGTGTTCACCGTGGACATGCCGGTACCCGGTGCCCGCTACCGCGATGCCCACTCCGGCATGAGCGGCCCTAATGCACCGCTGCGCCGCGTCTGGCAGGCCATGACCCACCCGCAGTGGGCCCTGGATGTCGGCCTGCTGGGCAAACCGCACGATCTGGGCAACATCTCCAAGTACCGCGGCAGCCCCACTGGCCTGGCCGACTACATCGGCTGGCTCGGCGCCAACTTCGACCCGTCCATTTCCTGGAAGGATCTGGAGTGGATCCGCGACTTCTGGGACGGCCCGATGGTCATCAAGGGCATTCTCGACCCTGAAGATGCCAGGGATGCGGTGAAATTCGGCGCCGACGGTATCGTCGTTTCCAACCACGGCGGTCGTCAGCTGGACGGTGTGCTGTCCAGTGCCCGCGCGCTTCCGGCCATTGCTGACGCAGTTAAGGGCGACCTGAAGATCCTCGCCGACTCCGGCATTCGTAGCGGCCTGGATGTGGTGCGCATGATCGCCCTGGGCGCCGACACCGTACTGATCGGCCGCGCGTTCCTGTACGCCTTGGCCTGCGCCGGTGAAGCCGGGGTGAAAAACCTGCTGGACCTGTTCGAAAAAGAAATGCGCGTGGCCATGGTGCTCACGGGCGCCAAATCGATCAGCGAAATCAGCCGCGACTCGCTGGTCCGCGAACTGGGTGCCTGATTGCCGCACCTTCGAATCACATCACAGCCTGATTGACCGGGGCACGCGGCGCATCAGACGCCACTGCCCCGCGAGGAGATTGCATGAGCCTGCCCACCGCGTTCCTCGACTCAGTCGCACGCCTGATACCTGGCGAGCGACGGTTCGACGACCCGCTCTCGACCCTGGCCTTCGGCACCGATGCCAGCTTCTACCGGCTGATCCCCAAACTGGTGGTGCGGGTCGAGTCCGAAGACGAAGTGGTCGCCCTGCTCCAACTGGCCCAGCGCGAGCGCGTACCGGTGACCTTCCGCGCTGCCGGCACCAGCCTGTCCGGCCAGGCCATCAGTGATTCTCTGTTGATCGTGCTCGGCGATAACTGGAACGGCCGCGAGATTCGCCAGCAGGGCCAGCAGATCCGTCTGCAGCCCGGGGTGATCGGCGCCCAGGCCAACGCCTGGCTGGCACCGTTCGGGCGCAAGATCGGCCCGGATCCGGCCTCGATCAACGCCTGCAAGATCGGCGGCATCGTCGCCAACAACGCCAGCGGCATGTGCTGCGGCACGGCGCAGAACACCTACCACACCCTGGCCGGCATGCGTCTGGTGCTGGCCGACGGCACGCGTCTGGACAGCGAAGATCCGGCCAGCGTCAGCGCCTTCGAGAACAGCCACGCCAGCTTGCTGGATGAGCTGGCGCGCCTGGCACGCGAAACCCGGGCCAATACCGAACTGGCTGCGAAGATCCGCCACAAGTACCGCCTGAAAAACACCACCGGCCTGTCGCTCAATGCCCTGATCGACTTTGACCAACCGCTGGATATCCTCAGCCACCTGCTGGTCGGCTCCGAAGGTACTTTGGGCTTTATCAGTGCGGTGACCTACGACACGGTGATCGATCACCCGAACAAAGCCTCGGCGCTGATCGTCTTCCCGGATGTAGAAACCTGCTGCAACGCCGTCACCGTGCTCAAAAGCCAGCCGGTGTCGGCCGTGGAGCTGCTCGACCGGCGCAGCCTGCGCTCGGTGCAGGACAAGCCGGGCATGCCGGCCTTTGTCCAGCAACTGTCCGAAAGCGCCTGTGCGCTGCTGATCGAATCCCGCGCCGCGACCCAGGCGCTGCTGCATGAGCAACTGGCACAGATCATGGCGTCGCTGGCGAGCTTCCCGGTGGAGAAGCAGGTCGACTTCACCGAAGACGCCAAGGAAAACGCCAAGCTCTGGGCCATTCGCAAGGACACCTTCCCCGCCGTCGGCGCCGTACGCAAGACCGGCACCACGGTCATCATCGAAGACGTGACCTTTCCGGTCGAGCAACTGGCCATCGGCGTCAATCGCTTGATCGCGCTGTTCGACAAGCACCGCTATGACGAAGCCATCCTGTTTGGCCATGCTCTGGAAGGCAACCTGCACTTCGTCTTCACCCAGGGTTTCAACAGCGCCGAAGAAGTCGCTCGTTACCAGGCCTTCATGGACGACGTCGCGCAACTGGTGGCCGTGGAGTTCGGTGGCTCGCTCAAGGCCGAACACGGCACCGGGCGCAACATGGCGCCCTTCGTCGAGCTGGAATGGGGCAGCGATGCCTACCAGTTGATGTGGCAGCTCAAGCACCTGCTCGACCCCAATGGCATCCTCAACCCGGATGTGGTGCTCAGCCACGACCCGCAGATCCACCTGAAGAACCTCAAGCCGCTGCCCGCCGCCGACGAAATCGTCGATAAGTGCATAGAATGCGGCTTCTGCGAGCCGGTCTGCCCATCCAAGGGGCTGACCCTGAGCCCGCGCCAGCGCATCGTCATGTGGCGCGATATCCAGGCAAAAAAACGCGCCGGCAGTGACACCCGCGAACTGGAGCGCGACTACCAGTACCAGGGCATCGACACTTGCGCCGCCACCGGCCTGTGCGCCCAGCGCTGCCCGGTGGGCATCAACACCGGCGAGCTGGTGAAAAAACTGCGCGCCCAGACGGCCGGGCACGTGAAAACCGCCGACTGGCTGGCTGACAACTTCCACACCGCCCTCAGTGGTGCGCGCTTCACCTTGCAGGCGGCCAATGGTGCGCGTCGCTTGCTCGGTGCGCCGCGCCTGAGCCGCCTGAGCGCTGGCCTGAGCAAGCTCAGTCATGGCCGCGTGCCGCAATGGACAGCGGCCATGCCGCAACCGCTTAAAACCCCGCCGCCGTCCTTGGCCAACAACGACGCACGGCCGCGGGTGGTGTATCTGGCAGCGTGCGTCTCGCGAGTCATGGGCCCGGCGGCGGCTGATCGCGAGCAGACCTCATTGCTGGACAAGACCCGCGCCTTGCTGGAAAAAGCCGGCTACCAGGTGGTGTTCCCCGACAACCAGGACAGCCTATGCTGCGGCCAGCCGTTCGCCTCCAAGGGCTACGCCGAACAGGCCGAGCACAAGCGCCAGGAACTGATCACCGCCCTGCTCCACGCCAGCCGTGGCGGCCTTGACCCGATCTACTGCGACACCAGCCCATGCACCTTGCGCCTGGTCCAGGACCTGGCCGAAACCCGCCTGGACCTGTATGACCCGGTGCGCTTCATCCGCACTCACCTGCTCGACAAACTGGAGTTCACCCCCCAGGACGAGCCGATCGCCGTGCACGTGACCTGCAGCACCCAGCACCTGGGCGAAAGCCAGGCGCTAATCGACCTGGCCCGGCGTTGCAGCAAGCAGGTGGTGATTCCCGAAGGCATTCACTGCTGCGGCTTTGCCGGCGACAAGGGCTTCACCACCCCGGAGCTCAACGCCCATTCGCTGCGCAGCCTCAAGGATGCGGTGCAGTATTGCAGTGAAGGGATCTCCACCAGCCGCACCTGCGAGATCGGCCTGTCGAATCATGGCGGGATCGATTATCACGGTCTAGTTTATCTGGTGGACCGCGTGACCCGGGCGCGAGCAATCTGAACCCCAGGCAAGCAGTGCAGTCCATCCCTTTAGGCCCCCTGTTTCCTGAGGCCTTCCCAGCCAAGGAGATTCACATGAAGCGTACTGCGATTTGCGGACTGTTCATTGCCGCCGCACTGCTTGCCTCACCTGTATTCGCAGACGAGGACCTCTGCGCCAGCAACCTGCAAAAAATTGACGATACCGTGGCAACCCAAGGCGCTACCTCCGAAAGCCTCGACGATGCAGTGAAAAAGAACGTCGATGACGCCAAGGCGGCTCAAGCTACGGGCAACACCAAAGATTGCATTGCCATCACCAGCAAAGTCATCGAGCGCCTGGAGAAAACCGAGAAAGGCCAGTAACTCTTCGAGCGGGCGACCAGACCAGCAGTCGACGTCGCCCGACCGATGGCGTATACTCACCCCCAAGCGTTGAAAAACGCTTACAGCTAGAGCGCAACACATGGGGCCGATTAGGATTCGACGCCGGTAGTGAAACTCTAGGTGCATGCCGAGTTGGTAACAGAACTCGTAAATCCACTGTTGCAACTTTCTATAGTTGCCAATGACGAAAACTACGAGGGTTACGCTCTCGCTGCGTAAGCAGCTGAGCCCGCTCTCCTGGTAGCTTCGGCTCCAGCAATCACTAGGGGATGCCTGTAAACCCGAAGTGATTGTCATACAGAACAGGATCGCCGTGCAGTACGTTGTGGACGAAGCGGCTAAAACTTACACAACTCGTCCAAAGCACCCTGCCCGTCGGGCGGCTGCGGATTAACTCAATAGACACGGCTAAGCATGTAGTACCGACAGCGGATCACTGGCGGACGGGGGTTCAAATCCCCCCGGTTCCACCAAATACGCAAAACGAAAAAGGCATCTGGCGCTTGCGCCGATGCCTTTTTTGTTGCCTTCTCGAAAGCATTGTTCAAGGACGAAACCTATGCGCCCCCTGATTACCCTGGCCCTGCTCATGGTGTGTGGCGTGCTGCAGGCCGCGCCACAATGCGAGGATTTTCTCGGCGCATTGGGCACGTACCCCAAGAGCATCGAATACCTGGACTGCCACCAGGAACCCGAACTGCAGACGGCCCCCTTGATCGCGACCTACAGGATCAAAGGCGCCGAGGCGGTGGCGGCCGAAACCTACCTGCAGCACACCTATGGCATGCGCCACCTGCAGTTGTTTTGCTGCATGTGGGACTCGCTGCGCCACTTCCACCGCGAGCAACAAAGTGGCATCGGCTACGAAATCCTCATGGTTTCCGAAGAGACGCCAATCAACCAACGCTCACAGTGGGCACAGATCGAGTTCTTCTACATCACCGTCAGCGTCAATACTCTCGAGCCCTGAGCGAGCGTCAGCCCTTGGCGTACTGCAGCAGCACCTCCAGCGGATGACGCAACTGACGGTCAGCCATGCGCTTGACCTGGCTGCGGCACGAATAGCCGGTGGCCAACGCCTCACCCTGTTTATCCAGCTTGCCAGCCCAGGACTGCTCGAAGATGGTTCGCGAGGTGTCCTGGTTACGTGCTTCGTGGCCGTAAGTGCCGGACATGCCGCAGCAACCGGTGGCTTCGGTGACCAGTTTCAGCCCCAGGCGGGCAAACACCTGTTCCCACTGGCGGGTGCTGGCCGGCACGTTGGTTTTCTCGGTGCAGTGGGCCAGCAGACGGAAGGTTTCACTGGCGCCCGCAGCCTGTTCGGGCAGCGCATCGATCAACCACTCCTGAGGCAACAGTACTTTCGGGCAATCGCTCAAGCCATCGACCTTCTGGTACTCCTGGCGGTACACCAGGGTCATCGCCGGGTCGAGCCCCACCAGCGGCACCCCACAATCGGCCAGGGCCTTGAGCTGGGTGGCGTTACGAATCGCCGCTTTGCCGAAGGCTCCGAGGAAGCCCTGAACATGCAAGGGTTTGCCGTTGGCGCTGTAGGGCGCGAGGAACACCTTATGGCCAAGACGGTGGGCCAGTTCGATGAACGACGCCAGCAAGGGCGTCTCGAAGTAGCGGGTAAAAGCATCCTGAACCAGCACGATGCTGCGCTCACGCTGGGCCGGGGTCAGCTCGCGCAGCGTCGGCACACTGGCAGCGCGTACGTTGCAACGGCTCAGGGTGTTCTGCAGGTTGAAGCGGCTGATCAGCGGACTGTCGAGCATGCCGACGTGGCGCTCAAGCAGGCGACCGACAAACTTCGACCCCATCACCGCGTTGTACAGCCCTGGCGCATAGGCCATGTAGGGAATGCTGAACTCCAGCGAGCCGATCAGGTAGTCACGTAGCGGACGCTGGTAACGACCGTGGTACAGCTCAAGAAAGCGCGAACGAAACTCGGGCACGTTGACCTTGATCGGGCACTGCCCCGCGCAGGATTTACAGGCCAGGCAGCCCGCCATGGCCTCGTAGACTTCGTGGGAAAAGTCAGCCTCACCACGAGAACGTGCCTGGTTGTTGCGCAGGCGTTTGGGCAACTCCTTGAGCCATGAGGTCTTGTTCTTTGCCGCCGCCAATACATCGATGCTGGCGGCCCCTTGCAAGCGCAACCATTCACGGATCAGCGAGGCACGGCCCTTGGGCGAATGCTGGCGTTCGCGGGTAGCCTTCCACGACGGGCACATGGCGTCGTTGGGGTCGTAGTTGTAGCAGGCACCGTTGCCGTTGCAGTGCACGGCGCTGCCAAAGCTCTGCCAGACCCGCTCGTCGATCTGCCGGTCAAAGTCACCGCGCATCGGGGCTTCGTTGACCTTGATCAGGCCCTGCTCGCTGTCGGGCGGCGTACAGATCTTGCCGGGATTGAGCTGATTGTAGGGGTCGAATGCTCCCTTGAGCGCCTGCAGCGCCGGGTACAGCTCACCAAAGAAATCCGGCACATATTCCGAACGCAGGCCCTTGCCGTGTTCGCCCCAGAGCAAGCCGCCGTAGCGCTGGGTCAGCGCCGCCACGGCATCGGAAATCGGCTTGACCAGCGCCGCCTGGGCCGGGTCTTTCATGTCCAGGGCCGGGCGCACATGGAGCACGCCGGCATCGACGTGGCCGAACATGCCGTAGGCCAGGCCGTAGCCGTCGAGCAAGGCACGAAAATCGGCGATGTAATCGGCCAGTTGTTCTGGCGGCACTGCGGTGTCTTCAACGAACGGCTGCGGCCGCACCTCGCCTTCGACGTTGCCCAGCAGGCCCACCGAACGCTTGCGCATGGTGTAGACCCGGGTCACCGCCTCGGCGCCTTCAGCCAGGGTGTGCCCAAGACGTTCAACGGCAGTATCGGTCTGCAAGTGGGCGACAAAGGCCTGCACTCGCGTGTTCACTTCAGTGGGGTCATCACCGCAGAACTCCACCAGGTTGATACCCAGGGTCGGACGCTCGGCTTCGGCGGGGAAGTATTCGGCGACGCTGTGCCAGACGATGTCCTTCATCGCCAGCATCAACACCTTGGAGTCCACCGTCTCGATCGACAACGGCTTGTGCGCCATCAGCGCATTGGCGTCACGCAGGGCGTCCATGAAGCTGCTGTAGCGCACGTTGACCAGCACGGCGTATTTCGGGATCGGCAGCACATTGAGCTTGGCCTCGACCACATAGCCCAGCGAGCCTTCGGCACCGCACAGCACACTGTTGAGGTTGAAACGGCCCTGCTCATCGCGCAGGTGCGCCAGGTCGTAGCCGGTCAGGCAGCGGTTGAGCTTGGGGAAGATGGTTTCGATCAGCTCGGCCTGGGTTTCCTGGATCTGCCGGGCCATGCGGTACACCTCGCCGCTGCGCCCTGGCTGGGCACAGGCCTGCTCCAGCGCCTGGTCGTCGATCGGCAGGCTGTGCAAGCGCTCGCCGCCGAGCAGCACAGTGTGCAGTTCGAGCACATGGTCGCGGGTCTTGCCGTAGGTGCAACTGCCCTGGCCGCTGGCATCGGTGTTGATCATGCCGCCAACGGTGGCGCGGTTGGAGGTCGACAGCTCCGGAGCAAAAAACAACCCGTGGGGCTTGAGCGCAGCGTTTAGCTGGTCTTTGACCACCCCGGCCTGGACCCGCACCCAACGCTCCTCGACGTTGATTTCGAGGATGTTGTTCATGTGCCGCGACAAGTCGACGACGATGCCGTCGGTCAACGACTGGCCGTTGGTGCCGGTACCGCCGCCACGGGGCGTGAGCTTGACCTGGCGAAAACGCGGCTCGGCCATCAGCGCGGCGACACCGGCGACATCCTCGGCGTCCAGCGGGAACACCGCCGCCTGCGGCAAGCGCTGGTAGATCGAGTTGTCGGTGGCCAGCACCGTGCGCGTGGCGTAGTCGGCACTGAACTGGCCACGAAAACCGCTGGCGCGCAGGGCGATGAGAAAATCGGCATAGTCGCCAGCAGGGGCGCTGGTCGGCAGTTGGGCGATCATCAAAGGATGGCCTCTTTAATTTGGCTAATCACGGGAATATCGGAACACTTGCTGGCTGAGCATAATTAGGTCAGCCTCAAGACACTGGTATGCCAATGATCCCGGAGCTTG
Source organism: Pseudomonas tructae (assembly GCF_004214895.1). NCBI lineage: Bacteria > Pseudomonadati > Pseudomonadota > Gammaproteobacteria > Pseudomonadales > Pseudomonadaceae > Pseudomonas > Pseudomonas tructae. The sequence continues at coordinate 5,245,708 of NZ_CP035952.1, forward strand.
TCATCGGGAACAACTGGATATTTCTGCCGCTATCAATGACTTTTACGAATGAATTACCGCCATCTCACGCCGTCCATGTCATTGTTGCTGGCTTTCGAAGCCGCGGCCCGGCATGAAAGCTACACCCGCGCCGCCACCGAACTGTCGTTGACTCAGAGCGCAGTGAGCCGCCAGGTCCAGGCTCTTGAGCAGCAATTGGGCCTGACCCTGTTCCGCCGCGAAGGCCGTCAGGTACGCCTGACCGATGTCGGCCGGCTGTATCAGCGAGAGATGAGCGAAGCCCTGGGCAGGATCCGCAGCGCCACCTTGCAGGCCATGGCCTACCAGTCTGGCGAAGGCAGTTTGCGCCTGGCCACGCTGCCGACCTTCGGCTCCAAGTGGCTGCTGCCGCGCCTGCATGAGTTCTACAAGCTGCACCCCGGCATGCTGGTGCACATCAATTCACGTATCGAAGCCATCGACTTCGAGACCAGCGGCATCGACGCCGCCATCGTCGTTGGCAATGCCGACCTGCCGGGGCTGGTCTGTCATCGTCTGCACGCCGAAGAGTTGATGGTGATCCTGTCGCCGGACACCGCCGCCAGCCGCGCTGACTGGTCACCGACACAGCTGTGCGGGCAGTTGCTGCTCAATGTCGCCAACAACCCCAATGCCTGGGGCGAATGGTTTTCCCATCACGGCCTGGCACACCGCAGCATGCGCCTGGGGCCGAGCTTCGAGCTGACGTCGCACTTGATCCAGGCGGTGCGCGCCGGCATCGGCATCGGCCTGGTACCACGCATCCTGGTGGCCGACGAGCTGGCCAGCGGTGAACTGGTCAGCGTCGGTGCGCCCTTCGCCAGCCAGCGCAGTTATTACCTGATCTATCCGCCACGCAACCAGTCGCTGGCGTCACTGACGGCGTTTCGCGGCTGGTTGCTGGGGCAGATCTGAAGCGCCGGCTCAGATACTCAGGCAGATCTTGCCAAAGTGCTGGTTGCTTTCCTGGTAGCGAAACGCCTCGACGATCTGTTCCAGGTCGAAGGTCTTGTCCACTACCGGGCGCAGGCCATTGGCATCGATGGCGCGGACCATGGCCTGTTGCTGGGCACGGCTGCCAACCAGCACACCTTGCAGGCGAATCTGCCGCACCAGGGCCTGGACCAGCGGCAGGTTGCCCGCCACGCCGGTAAGGATGCCGATCAGCGACACGTGCCCGCCGATACGCGCGGCAATCATCGACTGTTCAAGGGTCGCCGGGCCGCCCACCTCGATCACATGATCGACACCGCGATTGCCGGTGAGTTGGCGCACCTTTTCGCCCCAGGCCGGGGTCGTGCGGTAGTTGATCAAGTGGTCGGCGCCAAGGGCCTTGAGGCGTTCGAGCTTCTCGTCGCTGGAGGAGGTGGCGATCACCGTGGCACCAGCCAGCTTGGCAAACTGCAGGGCGAAAATCGACACCCCGCCGGTGCCTTGCACCAGCACGGTATCGCCGGGCTTGAGCGAATCATCGGCCATCAGCGCGCGCCAGGCAGTGAGGCCGGCGGTAGTCAGGGTCGCCGCTTCGGCATGGCTGTAGCCCTTGGGCGCATGGGTGAAAGACGTCGCGCGGGCGGTGACCTGTTCGCGGGCGTAACCATCGATGCCGTCCCCCGGAACCGTGGCGAAACCTTCGACCAGCGGCTGGCCGTCCAGCCAGTCGGGGAAGAAGGTGCTGACCACCGAATCACCCACGGCAAACTCGCTCACGCCAGCGCCGACTGCGGTGACCACACCGGCGCCATCGGCCATGGGAATGCGCGGCGCAGTGGGCCCCCACATGCCGCTGACCACAGCGAAATCATGATAGTTGAGCGAGTTGGCATGCAGACGCACACTGATTTCACCGGCTTGCGGCGCTGGCGCCTCGCGGCTGGCGACCTGCACCTTGTCGTAACCACCGCCGGTCTGGACGATAATGGCCCTGCTGGTCATGTAAACCTCCTGAGTCGATTCGACAAATAGCTGAGCAGTCTTTGCCCGCCTCCGCCCCAGGTCAAGCGCAAGCGCTTGCATAGTGCGCCAGCAAACCACAATAATGCGACTAATTATCAATTACTCGATATCGCCCGACCATGCCCGCCCCCGATCATGCTGCCCTGCACGCGCTCTATAGCGAACATAACGGTTGGTTGAAAAGCTGGCTACGTGCCCGCCTGGGCAATGCCAGCGATGCCGCCGACCTGGCCCAGGACACCTTTATCCGGGTGTTGAATGCGCGCAATGCCGACACCATTCGTGAACCGCGCAGCTACCTGGGTGCTATCGCCCATGCGCTGATGATCGACAAATTCCGGCGCAAGGCACTTGAACAGGCTTATCTGGACGAACTGGCACTGCGCCCGGAGCGGCTCGCCGAATCGCCGGAAAGCCGTTTGCTGATCCTCGAAACGCTGCTGGCGGTGGACCAGATGCTCGATGGCTTGGGCGAGCGCACCCGTAATATCTTCCTGGCCGTGCAGCTCGAAGGCCTCAGCTATGTGGCCACCGCCGAACGCCTGGGGGTGTCGGTGACCACAGTGAAGAAGCACCTGATCCGTGCCATGACCCACTGCCTGCTGCTGACGGACGACTGACATGGCCCAGCCACTGGACTATCGCACCCTGGAAGCGGCCGCCACCTGGTATGTACAGCTCAATGCCGCGCCGCCCAGCGCTGCCCAGGTACAGGCCTGGCAAGACTGGCTGGGCAAGAGTCAGGCCCATGCCCAAGCCTGGGCGCGGGTAGAGAAGCTGCAGCGTCAGCTGGGCCGACTGCCGGCCGAGGTCGCCCTGCCGACCCTGGCCGGCGTGCGCGCCCGACGCCGCGCCGTGCTCAAGACCCTGGCCCTGCTCATGGCCGTTGGCGCAACCGGCTGGGCAGTACGCGAAAGCACACCCGGCCAGGCATTGATGGCCCAGTTGCGCACAGGCAAGGGCCAGCGCCGCCAGGTTCGTCTCGACGATGGCAGCCAGCTCCAACTCAATACCGACAGCGCTGTGGATATCCGCTACGACGGCCAGCAGCGTCTGCTGCGCCTGTACAGCGGCGAAATCATGGTGCAGACCGCGCGCGACAGTGCGGCGCGCCCGTTCATCGTTGAAACCACTGAGGGCCGGGTGCGCGCGCTGGGCACACACTTCAGCGTACGCAGCGACAACGGCCTGAGCCGGGTCAGCGTACTTGAGCACGCGGTTGAGGTGCGCCCGCTCGACCAGCCGCTGTTGATGCTGCGCCTTGAGGCCGGGCAGAGCGTCAGCTTCGAGCGCAACCAGATCAGCGCTGCCAGCACCGCCCTGCCCGGCACCGGCGCCTGGACCCAGGGCATGCTGACCGTGGTCGAATGGCGCCTGGGCGACTTCATCAGCGAATTGCGCCGCTTCCGCCCCGGCGTGGTGCGCTGCGCCGAGAACATCGCCGACTTGCGCCTGTCAGGTGCCTTTCGTATCGACGACACCGACACCATCCTGGAAAACCTCGGTGTGTCGCTGCCGGTCAAGGTGCGTTACATGACCCGTTACTGGGTCAGCATCGAAGCTGTCTGAAGAAATTTCGCACAAAGGGTTGCCGATTTTCATTCTCATTCGGCTACGCAGTTAAAGCGGCAAATTTCGACCGCCCCTCTGCCCAGCCAATCGAAGGAAATCCTGCATGACCCCGACTTGTCCGCGCACCCCTCGCGCTCTGGTTCGCGCTGTCCACCTGGCACTGTTCGGCTTGCCCCTCTTGCCTATGGCACTGCTGCCGGCCCAGGCCATGGCGCAGAGCGCCAGCACGCAATTCCAGATCGCCCCGGGCCCGCTGGGCACCACCCTGAGCCTGTTCGCCACCCGCGCCAATATCACCCTGTCGTTCGATGCGCGCCAGACTCAAGGCCAGCAGTCGGCCGGCCTGCACGGCAACTACTCGGTCGAGGAAGGCCTCGCGCGCCTGCTCAGCGGCACCGGTCTGCAGGCTCAGCGCCAGTCCAACGGCGGCTACGTGCTGGTGCCGGTCAGCAGTGGCGCGGCACTGGAGCTGGGCGCCACCAGCATCAATGCCCAGGGCCTGGGTGAAACCACCGAAGGGACACATTCCTACACCACGGCAGCAACCCGCACCGCGACCAAGCTGCCGCTGTCGATCCGCGAAACCCCGCAAACCATCACCGTGGTCACCCGCCAGCAGATGGACGACCAGGGTGCACAAAGTATTTCCGATGTCTTGCGCAATACCCCCGGCGTATCGGCGCAAACCTACGACAGCGACCGTACCGAGTTTTCCAGCCGTGGCCTGGTGATCACCAACTACCAGTACGACGGCGTCAACACGGTGTATGACGGTGTCTATGGCGAAGGTACCGCACATGTCGACATGGCCATCTATGACCGGGTGGAAGTGCTCAAGGGCGCGACCGGTTTGATGACCGGCTCCGGCGACCCCTCGGCCACGGTCAACCTGATTCGCAAGAAACCGACCGCGCAGTTCCAGGGCTCGCTCACCGGCAGTGCCGGCAGTTGGGATGATTATCGCGGCGAAGTCGATGTCTCCGGCCCGATCAACAGCAGCGGCAGCGTGCGTGGGCGCTTTGTCAGCGCCCAGCAGGACAAGCAGGGTTACCAGGACCATTACCAGCAGAGCAAAGAGGTGTACTACGGCATCCTCGAGGCCGACATCACCCCGGACACCCTGTTGACCGTCGGCATCGACCAGCAGACCACCACCCCGCGCGGCAGTTCCTGGACCGGCAACCCGGTGTACTACACCGACGGCGGCCGCACCGATTTCTCACGTTCGTTCAACCCGGGCGCCGACTGGAGCCGCCGCGACTTTCAGAACCGCACCTACTTCGCCTCGCTGGAACAGGCGCTGGCCAACGACTGGTCGCTCAAGCTTACCGTCAACCAGTTGCAAAGCGACCACGACACGCGCCTGGCCTCGGCCAGTGGCGGTGCCCCGGATCGCAACGGTGATGGCATGTACTTCTTCTGGGGCCGCTGGGAAGGCCACCGGGTGCAGAACAGCGCCGACCTGAACCTTTCGGGGCCCTTCACCCTGTTCGGCCGCCAGCATGAGCTGGTGGTCGGCCTGGACACCAACCACTCACGCCAGACCGGCGCCACCTGGGACACCAGCGAATTTGCCTTGGTCCCCGGCAGCATCTTCGATTGGGATGGACACATTCGCGTGCCGGACTTCCCGAAAAACGGCAAGTACGAGCAGAAGAAGAGCCAGAACGGCGCTTACCTCGCCACCCGTCTGCACCCGACCGACGACCTCTCGGTGATCCTCGGCACCCGGGTCAGCACCTTCAAGTACAGCGACAATTACGACTACGACGGCCTCAACCCGTTGTTCCAGGACAACCAGGCCAGCTACCAGCAGCATGGCGTGGTTACCCCCTACGCCGGTATCGTCTATGACCTGGACGACACCTACTCGGTGTACGCCAGCTACACCTCGATCTACCAACCGCAGAGCAACAAGGACAGCAACGGCGCCACCCTCGATCCGGTTGAAGGCGACAGCTATGAAACCGGCCTGAAAGCTGCCTACTTCGACGGCAAGCTCAACGCCAGCCTGGCGCTGTTTCGCATCGAACAGGACAACGTTGCCGAGTCGATCGGCACCAACCCTGCGACCAACGAAGGAATCTTCAAGGCCACCAGCGGCGCCACCACCCAGGGCATCGAACTGGAAGTGGCCGGTGAACTGCGCGAAGGCTGGAACCTTTCGGCGGGCTACACCTATGCACGCTCGCGCGATGCTGACGAGCAACGCATCTACGGCTTCCCGATGAGTACCAGCAAACCTGAGCACCTGGTGCGGATGTTCACCACCTACCGCCTGCCTGGGGTGCTCGACAAAGTCACCGTGGGGGGTGGGATCAACTGGCAGAGTGCGTTCTACGGCAAGATCTACAACCGCGCGCTCGGGGACTACAGCTTCATCAAGCAAGGCGGCTATACCCTGGTCGACCTGATGACCCGTTACCAATACAACGAGCAGTTGAGCTTCACGGTCAATGCCAACAACGTGTTCGACAAACGTTACCTGACCGGATTGGGCAACTTCGACACCACCTACTACGGTGATCCACGCAATGTGATGCTGACGACGCGCTGGGAGTTCTGAGGCCTTTTCGCGGGGCAAGCCCCGCGATCCACTCACCTCAATGGTCGAGCATCACCTGCAACGCCCGACAATCCGCCGCATGCCAGTCGGCAAGCTGCGGCCAGGGATTGTCCGGCAGGTTGACCAGGATCGTCCGCGCCCCGGCCGCACGACCACAGTCCAGGTCGAAGCGGTAATCGCCAACCATGACCATTTCAGTCGGCGCCACATCCCAGGCTTCGGCCAGTTTCAGCAAGCCGCCCGGGTGCGGCTTGGGCGGTGCTTCATCGCGACCGAGGATGTGCTCGACAGCAAAGCAGTCGGCCAGGCCGATTGCCTTGAGGGTGACATGCGCCAGCTCCCGGGCATTGCGGGTAAGGATGCCTAGCTGGCATCCACGTGCAGCCAGATCGCGAACCAGCTCCACAGCGCCAGTCGCAGGGCGCGACCCAATCGCCAACTCACGCTCATGCTCGAGCAACCAGGCGTGCTTGGCCGCAGCCTCATCGGCTGGCAAGGCCGCCAGGTGGGTGAGAATGTCGTGGGTCTGGGGAATTTCCAGCGCCTCCTTGATCGCCGCAAAATCATGCACGGCGACGGTCAGGGTGCCGTCCATGTCGAACACCCAATGGCGAATCTGCTGCAGGCTCATTGCCAATCCTTGCGATGACGAATCAGGCCTTCCTGGCACGATGAGGCCACCAGTTGCCCGGCCTGGTTGTAGATATTGCCACGGGCAAAACCACGGGCATTACCGGCCCACGGGCTGTCCATGGCGTACAGCAGCCACTGGTCGGCGCGCAGGTCGCCGTGGAACCACAAGGCATGGTCGAGGCTGGCGATCTGCATGTCCTTCTGCCACACCGATTTTCCATGGGGCAGCAGCGAGGTGGTCAGCAGGCCGAAATCCGAGGCGTAGGCGAGCATGTACTTGTGCAGCGCCGGCACGTCCGGCAGGTTGCCATCGGCGCGGAACCAGACGTACTTGACCGGTTCGCCCGGCTTGGGGTTGAACGGATCCACCGCGGTCACCGGGCGCATTTCGATCGGCTTGGCGCAGAGCATCTTGTCGCGAATGGTTTCAGGCAGACGATCGGCCATGCGCTTGGCCAGCTCGACTTCCGACGGCAGGTTTTCCGGGCCGACCACACTGGGCATCTGACTCTGGTGCTCGAAGCCTTCTTCGTCGTACTGGAACGAGGCGCTGCAGGTGAAGATGGTCTGGCCCTTCTGGATCGCCGTCACCCGCCGGGTGCTGAAACTGCCGCCATCGCGCACGCGGTCGACCGAATAGACCACCGGCATGCTGGCATCGCCCGGGCGCAGGAAGTAACCGTGCAGCGAATGCACATGGCGCGCTTCTTCGACCGTCTGACTGGCCGCCGACAGCGACTGGCCCAGTACCTGGCCACCGTACAACTGGCGAAACCCCAGGTCCTGGCTTCGCCCGCGGAACAGGTTTTCCTCGATCGACTCCAGGCTCAACAGGTCAACCAGATCGTCCAACACGTGGCTCATTCAAGATTCTCCAAGGCAATGCGCAACTGCGGCAAATAATACAGGGTTTGTCATTGCCAGCCTGTATGTTGTGCAATTCAGCCGCGCAGGGTGGCCTGCCACTGGGCGCGGTCAATGCGGTACAGCACGTGCGGTCGCAGGGGGTGGCCGGGCTCAAGTTTTGGGTGTTCGAAGCTGCCGGCCAGGTCCTGCTGCATGCCAATGGCCTGCATGACTTTCTGCGACGCCAGGTTGTGCTCGGTGGTGAACGACACCACCTGTTCCAGGCCCAGTTGAGCGAAGGCGCAACGCAGGCTGGTCCAGGCCGCTTCACTGGCAAAACCCAGCCCCCAATGGCGCCGGGCCAGGCGCCAGCCGATCTCAACGGCCGGGGCGAAGTCGGCGGCAAAACTCACGTTGAGAAGGCCAGTCATGCCGATGAACGCGCCGGTGTCCTTGCGTTCCAGGGCCCACAGGCCATAGCCGTACTCATTGAAGTGACCGCGGATCCTGCCGATCAGCGCGGCGCTCTCCAGCCGGGTCAATGGTGCTGGAAAATAGCGCATCACCTGAGGGTCGGCGCACATCGCCGCAAACTCCCGCAGGTCATCATCCTGCCATTGGCGCAACAGCAGCCGTGCGCTTTCCAGTTCCAGAATCGGGGTCATGCTCGGCTCCTTATCTACAGCCTGCAGTCTACAGCGTAGGTAACAACTTCTGCCTCCAAGCTATTTTTCACATCCATTTCACTCGCTCTGCACCTTGGGTTTTCTACAGTGCGCCCACTTGCGAACTTGCCTGAAGTGGTCCCATGTCTTCTTCTCTTACAACCCACACGCTTGACTGCACCGCCCCCAAAAAACGACGACGCGACAGGCGCTCGCGAAAATTCCTGACCGGGTTGGGGATTTTATTCACCCTGGTCGTCCTTGCATTGTGGTGGTCATCAAGGACACAAATCGTGGACCTGGGCAGCGATAATCAGATGCACAACAGTGGTGTCTATACCGACTGGGCGAAGGGCAACATCATTGTTTTGATCCGCCATGCCGAACGTTGTGACCGCTCGCCCAATCCATGCCTGGACGACCTCAGCGGCATTACCATAGAAGGCAGCCACGCAGCCAGCGAAGTGGGCGGTGCAATCCAGCGCCTGGGCATGGATAACGCTCAGGTGCTGAGCAGCCCGGAAGTCCGTACCCGGCAAACCGCGCACTTCATGTTCGGCAAGGCGATTGCCAGCCAAGACTGGTTGACCCAATGCGATAAGGGTTTTTCCCATGCTGCCTTCGAGCACAAGACCGCCGACCACAACCTGGTGCTGGTGACCCACAGCGGTTGCATCGATCAACTTGAGCGGCAGTTGAACGTTCCTGGCAGCGAACGCTCCAGTGCCTATGCCAGTGCCCTGTTTGTGTCCATGGGACGCAACGGCAAGGCGCGGATTCTCGGCCAGATGAACGCTAATGAATGGCACAAACTTGTTTCCAGCACAGGGAAGTAAACGATGCCTACTCCCTCTCGTCGCGCCTTCTACGTGAACAACCTAGGCTTGCCGCTGCTCCTTGCGGCCCTGGTTTTCCTTATGTTCGACCTCACCAGCCTGGACCGGTTGATCAGCAACCTGCTGCTTGACCCGCTCAGTGGCCAGTTCCCCTTGCTGCATAATCAGTGGTTCGAGAAAGTCACGCACAAGTGGCCGCGAATTTTGCCGAACTGGACGGGTGAACTGGCCGTAATCGGCCTGCTGCTGTCGTTCATCTGGCCACGTTTTGCCGCGTATCCACAGGCGATGCCCAGCCGTATGCTGGAGAAGTGGCGTATCGCTCCCGTGCTGCGCTTCACCACCCGCTATCGTCGAGACCTGCTGTTCGTGGTGGTGGCCTTCACCCTGTGCACCACAGTCATCCACTACCTGAAAAGTCATACCAGTGTGTATTGCCCGGTAGAGACCACTTTGTATGGCGGCACCCAGCTGCATCAGGAATGGTTCGTCAACTTCACCTGGCTGGACAAGCCCGGTGCCGGCCGCTGCTGGCCAGGTGGCCATGCTTCCAGCGGCTTTACCCTGTTGGCATTGTATTTTGTTGCCCTGCGCCACCGTTGGGCTCATGCACGCAAACTGCTGGTGGCGGTCCTGTTACTGGGCTTGGTTTACGGCACTGCCCGTGTACTGCAAGGCTGGCACTATATGTCGCACACGTTCTGGGCGGGCATTTTCGTCTGGCTGACCACCTGGCTGACGGCCCTGTTTTTTTACGGTCGGCTGACGTTGCAGGCACCCGCGCGTGCATGCACAAGGCAACGACCGCAGCCATTGGTCAACGCCACGCAAGCATCACTACGCCCAGAGTGACCAGGCTGATGCCAGCCCATTGGCGCAGGTCGAGCCTTTCACCCAACAGGGTCACCCCGAGCACCGCCACCAGGACCACACTGAGTTTATCCACAGGCGCCACTTGTGATGCCTGGCCCAGTTGCAAGGCGCGGAAGTAACAGATCCACGACGCGCCGGTGGCCAGCCCCGACAGCACCAGAAACAGGTAGCTGCGGGCAGAAATCGCGCTCAATGATTGGTACTGGCCGGTGGCATATACAATCAGCGCCAGGCTGACCAGCACCACCACCGTACGCAGCAACGTGGCGAAGTCGGCGTTGATACCGCTGATGCCGACCTTTGCAAAGATCGCAGTCAGGGCGGCAAAGATGGCGGATAACACCGCCCAGAAGGTCCAGGAAGCCAACACCATGAATACACCTGTGCAATGAGCCTGCCGCTCAGTGTAGAAGCTGGCGCAACAGCCTTGCCAACTGGCAAGATCAAGCTCTGTTTCGCTCAAGACCCTGCCATGCCCCTGCCGCTGATCTACCACGACGACTACAGCCCGGAATTTCCCGCCGAGCACCGCTTTCCGATGGACAAGTTCCGCCTGTTGCGCGATCACCTGGTCGCCAGCGGCCTGACCACGGATGCGGCGCTACTACGCCCGCAGATCTGCCCGAACGACATCCTCGCCCTGGCCCATGACCGCGCCTACATCGAGCGCTACATGAACGGCGAGCTGTCGCACGCAGACCAGCGCCGCCTCGGCCTGCCCTGGAGCGAGGCCCTGGCCCGGCGCACCGTGCGCGCAGTCGGCGGCTCGCTGCTGGCCGCCGAACAAGCGCTGGAGCATGGCATCGCCTGTCACTTGGCCGGCGGCACCCATCACGCCCATTACGATCACCCGGCCGGCTTCTGCATCTTTAATGACCTGGCAGTAATCAGCCACTACCTGCTTGCAGCCGGGCGGGTGCACAAGGTGCTGATTTTCGACTGCGACGTGCACCAGGGCGACGGTACCGCACGCATCCTCCACGACACCGCCGATGCCATCACCGTGTCACTGCATTGCGAGCAGAACTTCCCGGCACGCAAGGCGCAAAGCGACTGGGACATTCCCCTGCCCCGCGGCATGGGTGACCAGGCTTACCTGAAGGTGGTGGACGACGCGCTCAACTACCTGCTGCCGCTGTATCGCCCGGACCTGGTGCTGTACGACGCTGGTGTCGACGTGCACAAAGACGACGCCCTGGGCTATCTGCAGCTCACTGATGAAGGCGTTGCGGCACGTGACGAAAGCGTGCTGCGCCACTGTCTGGGACGTGACATAGCGGTCGTCGGCGTAATTGGCGGTGGCTACAGCAAGGACCGCGAGGCCCTGGCCCGCCGCCACGGGATACTGCACCACAGCGCCAGCCGCGTGCTGGGTTACTCACAATGACTGTGGAACCGCCTGTGGATAACCTGCGGGAAAGCCCTTCAACCCCTTTAACCACCTGGCCTTGAGCCTGCTGTACATTTTTTGACCAGTACTTCCCGGCGCCCCGCTAAGGTAGAATGCCGGCACTTTTTCCCAGCTTGCAGCCGACCATGACCGACAACCGCACCGCCGACCGCCCACACGTTGCCATTATCGGAGGCGGGCCGGCCGGATTGATGGCCGCCGAAGTGCTGAGCCAGGCTGGGGTCGCTGTCGAACTATACGATGCCATGCCTTCAGTGGGCCGCAAGTTCCTCCTGGCCGGGGTCGGCGGCATGAACATCACCCACTCCGAACCTTATCCTGCGTTCATCGCTCGCTATGCCGAGCGCGCCGGGGACGTCGCCCGCCTGCTCGAAGGTTTCGATGCCGACGTGCTGCGCCAGTGGATTCACGACCTGGGTATCGAAACCTTTGTCGGCAGTTCCGGCCGAGTCTTCCCCCGCGACATGAAAGCCGCGCCGCTGTTGCGCGCCTGGCTCAAACGCTTGCGCGATGCCGGCGTGGTTATCCACACCCGTCACCGCTGGTTGGGCTGGAACGCCGAGGGCGCCTTGCGGATCGCTTATCCACAAGGCGAGCTGACACTCAAACCGACCGCCACCGTACTGGCACTGGGCGGCGGCAGTTGGGCGCGGCTGGGCTCGGATGCCGCATGGCTGCCCTGGCTACAGGCGCAAGGCGTACAGATTGCGCCCTTGCAGCCCGCCAACAGCGGCTTCGAAGTCGCGGGCTGGAGCGCTGTGCTCAAGGACAAGTTCGCCGGTGCGCCACTGAAGAACATCGCCCTGAGCCTTGAAGGTCAGGCGCCACGGCTGGGTGAATGCGTGCTCACCACTGTTGGGCTCGAAGGCAGCCTGGTGTATGCCTGGTCGGCGCAGATTCGTCAGGCGATCAACCGCGACGGCAGCGCCAGGGTGCTGATCGACCTGTTGCCCAACCGGCCTGTGGATAACATCCGGCAGGCCCTGGCCAAGCCACGGGGTTCACGCTCGATGGCCAAGCATCTGCACAGTCAACTGGGGCTGGACGGGGTCAAGGCGGCGCTGTTGCGTGAACAGGCCGATCAGCAGACTTTTGCTGATCCGCTATTGCTGGCGCGGGCGATCAAAGCCTTGCCAATCACCCTGGTGCGCCCTCGCCCGCTGGATGAAGCGATCAGCAGTGCCGGCGGGGTGACCTTCGAAGCGCTGGATGAGCGTTTGATGCTCAAGCAGGTCCCTGGTGTGTTCTGTGCCGGTGAAATGCTCGACTGGGAAGCACCGACCGGCGGCTATCTGCTGACGGCCTGTTTTGCCAGTGGGCGCAAGGCTGCGCTCGGGTTGCTGGAGTGGCTTAACGGCTGAAAAATCGCGGGGCAAGTCGGGTCGCCGCATCGCCGCTCCCACAGGATTGATGCTCAGCCCTGTGGGAGCGGCGATGCGGCGACCCGACTTGCCCCGCGATGGCATACTCAAGGCTTGCGCTTGCGCGGCCCGGTGTTGAAGGCCGGCACCTTGCGTACCGGCTTGACCTGAGGTTCTGCCGCTGGCGTCTCGCCGCTGTCCATCCAACGCCCGAGGCTGCGTTTGCTGCTGCTCTCTTTGGGCTTCTTCGGCTTTTTCGGTTTTTTCAGCACCTGGCCATTGGCGTCGGTCATCGGCACCTTGTGGTCCGGACTGAAATCCGGCTCTTCATGGCGTGGCAAGGTCTTGCGGGTCAGGGTCTCAATCGCCGACAGCAACTGCACCTCATCGGCACACACCAGCGAAATCGCCTCACCGCTGTTGCCTTTGCGCCCGGTACGGCCGATGCGGTGAATGTAATCCTCGGCAACGATCGGCAGGTCGAAGTTGACCACCAGCGGCAGGTCGTCGATATCCAGGCCGCGCGCCGCTACATCAGTAGCCACCAGGATCTGGATCTCACGCGCCTTGAAGCTGTCCAGCGCGCGCTGGCGTGTGGCCTGGGGCTTGTCGCCATGGATACCGTCGGCATTGACGCCCTGGCCACGCAGGCGCTCGACCAGTTGGTCGACACCGTTGCGGGTCTTGGCGAACACCAGCACCTGCTTCCAGCGCTGCTTGCGCATCAGGTGGCTGAACAGTTCCGGCTTGCGCTTCTTGTCCACCGGCACGATCCACTGCTTGACGGTGCTGGCGGTGACGTTGCGTGGGCTGACTTCAATGCTCAGCGGGTCGTTGAGGGTCTGCGCCGCCAGTTGGCGGATCTCGTCGGAGAAGGTCGCCGAGAACAGCAGGGTTTGCCGGCGTGCCGGCAACGCGGCGTAGACCGCACGCAGCTCTTCGGCAAAGCCCAGGTCGAGCATGCGGTCGGCTTCATCGAGCACCAGCGCCTGCAACTGATTGAACTTCACCGCGTTCTGGCGGAACAGGTCGAGCAGGCGGCCCGGGGTGGCCACCAGCAAGTCCACGCCCTTGCGCAGCTTCATCATCTGCGGGTTGATGCTGACCCCGCCGTACACCGCATAGGTGCTCAACGGCAGGTGTTCGGCGTATTCACGGATGTTGGCGTGAACCTGCTCGGCCAGCTCGCGGGTCGGCACCAGTACCAGGGCGCGCACCGAGTTGCTGGCAACCTTGGCCCCTTCCAGCGTGAGGCGCTGCAGCAACGGCAGGGCAAAACCTGCGGTCTTGCCGGTGCCGGTCTGGGCGGCGGCCATCAGGTCGCGGCCAGCCAGCACCGCAGGAATGGCCTGGGCCTGGACCGGCGTCGGGGTGTTGTAGTCCAGGCGCTCGAGCGCGCGCAGCAAGGGTTCGATCAGGCCGAGTTTGGCGAAAGTCATGGCAATACCGTCTGGGGAATTCAGCAATGGCGGCAGTTTACCTTGTTCAGGCCCGGCGCGTGCCGCCATTGCTATCAGCCTGGCGGTTGAAAACGTACCTTGAGCAGACGATCGACCCCTTCACCCAGGTAGAACGAAAAGGGCCTGCCGCTCTGGTAGGCAACCGCGCGACAAGCATCGAACGCCTCAGGGTCACTGCGGATGAAATACGCGTAAGGCTGATACCGGACGGTACCCATCGAGCCGAACTCGAACACCAGCCGATCGACAGTCTCCGGACGCTGGATACGCACCCGCATGCCCCCCATCTCCAGGCGCTCGAGCAGTTGCTGGTCATCGAAAGTCAGCTGCGCCGGCGCCTGGATCTGCTCACCGCTGGCCATGCGCAGTTTCATCTCACCGCGCAGGTCGCTGCCACTGACATCGAATTCGGTCACCTCGAAAGGCAAGGTGGCATGCAGCCTGGCATTGGCCTCACAGATCATGTCGGCCTGCGGCTTTTGTGTGGTCGACTGCTCATTGCGCCGCAATTGCACGTCGATGTTCGAGAGAAAACTGAAATACAGGGGCAGCGATACTTCACCGAGCCCGACGACCTCTTCGGACGCCGGGCCGAAGTCGTAGACACCCAGGCCCAGCGTGCGCGCCTGACGCATGTCGACCCGCAGCCGGCCACTGAGCCGGGCGGCTTCACGAGCAGGCTCGAAGGACTCGAACAATGCTTGCAAATCCTGGCGCTGCCTGGTGTTCAGGGCATCATCGGCAAAGCGCACCTGCAAGGCGCGGCGGCTGTCTGGATCGAGCACAAGGTCGATCTTTTGCGTATCGATGCGCTGTGCGGCCATGATCTGCTGCAGCGCCTGGACATAGCGCGGATCGATCTCGTCACTGCCGCTGTTGAGGGTGACCGACTCCTGAAAATACAGCGTCATGAAGGTGCTTCTGTCGTCGCGCAACATGACCATGCACACCACGATCACTGCCACGCAACCCACGATCTTCACTGCCGTCCTGGCAATACGTCCTTTCATTTACAGAGTTCACCTTCCATGTCGCCAACAGGTTTGGCTTTTTCCACGGCCGGGCGGCGCCACTGCGGCACACCGATCAGCACAACGGCGCCAATGATAACCGCCATCGCCACGCACTCCTCGAAACCGATCTGTTCGCCGGCAAAAATAATCCCCAACAACACCGCTACCGCCGGATTGACGTAGGCATAGCTGGTAGCTGCTGCCGGGCGAACATGCTTGAGCAGGTACATGTAGGCGCTGAAGGCCAGGATCGAGCCGAAGAACACTAGGTAGGCCAGCGCCCCCCAACCGGCGGCAGTGGGCATCTGGGTCATGCGTTCGCCGCTCAACACACTGCCGAGCAGCAACACCACGCCACCCACCAGCATTTCTGCGGCACTGGCCATCGGCCCCTGGGGCAACGGCAGGCTTTTGCTCCAGACCGAGCCGAAGGCCCATGCGGCGGCGGCAAACAAAATGAGTGCGGCACCGACCGGGCTGGCTTGCAGGTTGGAGCCCAAGTTGAGCATGGCGATGCCGACCAGGCCCATGACAATCCCGGCCCACTCCAGGCGGGTGTTGCGATGGCCCCAGAACAGGCCGAACATCAGGGTGAACAGCGGCACCGTGGCCACTGCCAGGGCCGCCACACCCGAGGCTACCCCTGCGTGCTCGGCCAGGGTCACACCACCGTTGCCGCAGCTGAGCAGCAATACGCCAATGACACCCGCTGCTCGCCATTGCGGCCAGGTCGGTGCTGGCACACCGCGCCAGCGTAAAAAGCCGTAGAGCAAAGCGCCGGCAATGACAAAACGCACCCCCGCCATCAACAACGGTGGCCAGGACTCGACACCAATGCGAATCACCAGGTAGGTCGAGCCCCAGACCAGGTACAAGGCCAGAAAGGCGCCGATCAAGACTAACGGGAAGCGACGGGAGGTAGGCATGAGGGACTCGAATTATTGGTGTCGGGCAGTTAGTTTAGAAAGGCAACACAGTAAACATAAGTTACAAAACCTGTTTAAACCAACAGTACACTTTTGAAACAACGGTTCTTCTGGCCATGCGCCTTCGAATCGACAGCGACCTTCTGGAGCCCTATGGACAAGTACGATCGCATGCTCCTCAGCGCCCTGCTGGACAACGGCCGCGCCTCCTTCGCCGACCTTGCGCGCAAGGTCAACCTGTCGGCCCCGGCGGTCGCCGAACGGGTAGCCAAGCTTGAAGCCAGCGGGGTGATTACCGGTTATCAGGCCAAGGTCGACCTGGAGAAGATCGGCCTGCCGATCCAGTGCGTGATCGAGCTGCGCCTGGCCAGCCATGGCAACCAGCAGGCTTATGAGCAACTCATGCAGATCCCGCAGTTGACCGAGTGCCACCGGGTGACCGGCGATCCCTGCGTGATCATGCAGGCGGCCGTGGCCTCGATGCCGGAACTGGAGGAGTTGATCAACCGCGTTGCCCAGTTCGGCTTCAGCAAGACTTCGATCATTCTTTCCAGCGCCGTGGAGCGGCGATTGCCGCTGGGCCATCTGGAGCACAACGGCAAGAAGACCTAACGGTAGCTTTTCAGCGCTTCGCCGATCTTGGCGGCAGGGACTTTCTGCAGGCTGCAGAACAACTTGTGGGAAACGCCGTTGACGCCCTGCTGGCGCAGCTGCCCGGCCAGGTGCTGGGCGAGGTTCGCGGCCATTTCTGCATCGGCCATGGCCCGGTGCGCTGTACCGGTGTCGGGTAGGCCGGCCCAACGGGTCAGAGTGCCGAGCTTGTGGTTCGGCGCCGATGGCATCAGGCGTCGCGCCAGCAACATCGAGCAGGCAAACCGCTGGCTGCGGCTACGACCGATCTGGGCAAGCTCAAAATCCCAGAACTTCTGGTCGAACGAGGCATTGTGCGCCAGCATCGGCGTGTCACCGACGAACTCGGCCACCTCGTTCATCACCCGGGCAATCGGTGGTGCGCTGCGCAACATCGCGGTGGTGATGCCGGTCAATCCAGCGACAAACGCAGGTACCGGGACCCCGGCATTCATCAGGCTTTGATAGCGCTCGACGATGCGCCCGCGCTCCAGCATGACCACCGCCACTTCCGTGGCCCGGCATCCGGCGCCGGGTGAAATACCGGTGGTTTCAAAGTCGATGACAGCAATACGTTCCAAAACGACAACCTCAGAAATCTTAATGCTTGAGCAGCAGGCCGCCCTCGATAGGTACATAACGGCTGGCGGCGCGAATCAGTGAATTGGCGGTGAGCCCCGGCACACCATAGGCAACGGCCGCAATGCCGTGGCGACTGATGACACGCTCCAGCAGCAGGTCGAAATCACCATCACCTGAGGCCAGCACTACCTCATCGACCCGCGCGGCGGCGTCGATCACGTCGAGAGTGATGCCCACGTCCCAGTCGCCCTTGGCCGAGCCGTCGCTGCGCTGGATGTAGGGTTTGAGTTTGACGGTGAAACCGAGGTTGCGCAGGATCTGCTGAAACTGCTGCTGCTTGCTGTCGCCGCGATCAATGGCATAGGCCACGGCCTCGACGATCTGCCCGTGCTGGCTGATATCGGCCCACAGCGCCGCGTAGTTGAAATGGCAACCGTAGGCCTGGCGCACGGTGTAGTAGAGGTTTTGTACGTCGGCGAATACCGCGATCTTCTTCACCGTTTGTCCTCATGGCGCCGCGGCGCTGTTGGCGGCAGCCGCACACCGGAGCCGTTTCGGCGCCCAGTATGCCAGCCCGCAGGCCATGCAGGTAGGCGCGATCAGACGAAGCTGTCGTCGCCACCGTCGAAGAAGCCGCCATCGTCACTGCCGTAGTCGGTGTCCATGAAGCCGCCCTGATCATTGCCATAGCTGCCGTTATCAGCGCTCAGGCGCTGATCGTCGTTGCTACCCCAGCCGCCGCTGTCGCTGGCCGGGACCGGTTCGTCCTTGATCACCTCGACCACTTCTTCAGGCTGCGAATGGTGGTTGAACAGGCTGCTGATGCCCTGGGCGAGCATTACCCCACCGGCCACGCCGGCGGCGGTTTGCAGCGCGCCACCGAGAAAACTGCTAGCACCGCCACGCGCGGGTGCCTGGGCCGGTGCGGCGTTGAAACCCTGCTGTTGGGCAGGCTGGTTGAATGACGGCCGAGACGGTTCGCGCCAACCGCCACTACTGGCAGGAGCGCTGGCCGCCGCCTGGTGTTGCAGCGGCTGTGGATCGCGGGTGCCGCTGCCGAAGATGCTCGACAAGAAGCTACCGCTGTTACTCGGCGCCGTGGCCGCAACCTGGGCCTTGGCCTGGTTCAGCTCGGCCTGCAGTTGTTTGTTCTGCTCGTCCAGGCGCTTGAGCGCAGCCTCTTGCACCAGGATCGCCTGGGCCATGTAGTAGGGCGCCGCCGGTTGCTGCTGCAGGTGTTCGGCAATACGTGCCTGAGCCTGGGCGTCACGCGGCACGGACGGGTCCTGGGCTTGCTTGAGTCGACCGAACAGGCCGTCGATCAGGGTTTGTTCTTCACTGTTCATGGGCAACCTCACTGCAAAACCGGAAAATTCGAGTACGGGTAAAATGGGGTGCCGGGCCTTCGGATTCAACACAAGGCGGAATTAAACTTTCTTCAGGTTGGCCTGCGGCTGGGCTAAAGTGACGCCCTGCTTTTTTCAATGCGATATCGACTGATGAATCCGCTTAGCGTTCTGCGCGACTCCTTGTATTTTTTCCGCCGCCACCTGCTGAGCATTGCCCAGCTGTGCCTGCCGCTGGTGGTGCTCGAAACACTGTGCAGCCATCTGCTGTACCAGCAACTGGGCAAGGACGCTTCGCCTGGCTACGGCATGCTGGTCGGCCTGCTGTTCTACCCGCTGTACAGCGCCGCGCTGATCCTCTACCTCGACACCCGCAGCAACGGCTACACCCCGCTCAAGCGCAACTTGCTGGCCATGGCCCTGCGCCTGTGGCCGTCGTTCGCCCTGATGGTGATGCTCAGCTCGTTGCTGATCGTGGCTGGCGCGGCGCTGTTCATCATTCCCGGCATCTGGGTCATGATTCACCTGGTGTTCGCCGAGTACGTACTGGTACTGCGCGGCCTGCCGCCGATCGAAGCCATGCGTGAAAGCTTCAAGCTCAGCACCGGTAATTTCTGGCGCATCGTCAGTTGCATTCTTGGCGTGCTGGCGCCACTGTGGCTGATCGATGGCCTGAGCATGATGCTGCTGCCAGAGCCTTCGGCCCTGGTGCAACTGCTCATGGACAGCGTCAACAGTTTCCTGCAGCTGTTCAGCACCGTAGTCATGTTCCGCTTGTACATGCTGGTCAGCGAACCCGTTGCAGAGCCACCGCTGCCCTGACTGGTTAGCGGACGAACGGCTCGGGTATGCTTGGTGGTGACCTGCCAAGCCAAGCCGAGCCGATGACCCGACTACTGCGCAACGCCCTGCTGACCCTGCTTGTTCTGTTCGCCCTGCTGTGGCTGCTGGCCGCTCAACTGAGCTGGCAAGCCGAGCCGCGTGAAGCCCTGCCGGTCAGTTGCCGGGCCAGCAACGCGGCGCTGGTACCAGGCCAGGTGCTCAAGGTGATGACCTGGAACGTTCAGTACCTGGCCGGCAAACGCTACGTGTTCTGGTACGACCAGGGCCGTGGCGACGATACCCGCCCTACCCCGCAGGACCTCGCCTTCAACCTCGATGAAGTGGTGCGGGTGATCCGCGCCGAACAGCCCGACATCGTCCTGCTCCAGGAACTGGACAACAACGCCAAGGCCAGCGACTACCAGGACCAACTGGCGTTGCTGCGAGAGCGTCTGGTGGATATCTACCCCTGTGCAGTACAGGCCTATGACTGGAAAGCCGATTTCGTCCCCGACTGGCACATCTTCGGCAGTGTCGGCCGTACCCTCGCGACCCTGAGCCGCTACCCGATCAAACAGGCCGAGCGCATACAACTGCCGGTTGCCGCCAGTAACGTCCTGCAACGCTTGCTGCAGCCTCAGCAGGCCATCCTTGCCAGCTACCTGCCACTGCGCGATGGCGGTCAATTGGCGGTGCTCAACACCCATCTGGCGGCCTTTGCAGCGGGCAGTGATATCCAGCGCCAGCAGGTGCAACAACTGGCGCACGTGCTCGACAAGCTGGAAAGCCAGGGCACGCCCTGGTTGATCGGCGGCGACTTCAACCTGCTGCCGCTCGGCCAGTACCGTCGGCTGTCGGCCGAGCTGCGCGGCCAGTACAACGCCGACAGCGACCTGCACCTGCTCTGGGACAAGTACCCGATGATCCCCAGCAATGCCGAGGCCAGCGGCGCCGAGCGCGCGGCCTGGCTGACCCACGCCCCCAACGACCGCAACCCGCAAGGCCCGGACCGCACCCTAGACTACCTGTTCCATAGTCCGAAGCTGCAGCGTCTGGGGGCACGGGTAATTCAGCAGGATACCCTGGAAATTTCCGATCACCTGCCCGTGACGGCACGCTTGCTGTTGCCTCTGCAGCCCTGACTATTTGCGGGGTTTGGCCCGCGCCGTGGCTTCGGCCACCAGCGGGTCATCCGGCCAGTAATGTTTGGGATAGCGTCCTTTAAGGTCCTTCTTCACCTCGGCATAGGTGCTGCGCCAGAAGTTGGCCAGATCCTGGGTCACCTGCACCGGCCGCCGCGCTGGCGACAGCAGGTGCAGCAGGACCTGTTGCCGGCCTTGGGCAATGCGCGGCGTTTGCGCCAGGCCGAACAGCTCCTGCAAGCGTACGGCAAGGATCGGCGGGGTTTCGCTGTAATCCAGGCGGATGTTCGACCCCGAGGGCACGCTCAGGTGAACCGGCGCCCATTCATCCAGGCGCTGGGGCAGCGGCCAGGGCAGGAGGTTGCGCAGGATCGACGACAGATCGAGCTGGGCGAAATGGCTCAGGCGGGTGACCTTGCCCAGGTAAGGCTGCAACCAGTTGGACAGATTCGCCAGCAGCGCGGCATCGCTCAGGTCCGGCCACTCGCTCTGACCACTGTTGGCCAGGTCGAGCTGGCGCAACAGCGCCACACGCGCCTGCCACTGGCGCAGCTCCGGGGTCCATGACAACAGTTCCAGGCCCTTGCGCCGCACCAGTTCCAGCAGTGCCTTTGCGCGGGCGTCTTCGTCCAGGCCGGTCAGCGGCTCGCGGCTGAGCACCAGCTCACCGACCTTGCGCTGGCGCTCGGCGCGCAGGGCGTTTTCGCGTTCGTCCCAGTCGAGGATATCCAGGCTGCGCACTTGTTCGGCCAGCACCCCATCGAACAGCGCCGGGTCGAAGTCGGCGGCCAGATAGATGCGCTCCTCACGCTGGCCCTGACGGCTGCCCAGGTCAGCGATCACCAACCACGGATGCTTCATCAAGGCATCGGCTTCGCCGAACAGCGCGGCGCGACCGTTGGCCAGGCGATACTCCGCGCCACCGGCGCGCCGCTGCAGAGCGACACGGTCCGGATAGGCCAGCGCCAACAAGGCGCCCAGCCAGCGCGGATGTTCAGGATCGGTGACCGCTGAAGTGGCTTTGCCACGCAAGTTGCCACGGTACTGGCGAGCCAGTTGCCGGGCGCGCTGCACGCCGCCCTGCCCACTTTTGGCCGCACGGGCTTCGCCACTGAGCAGGGCCAGGCGGCTGTGCAGGTCGGCACCGCCGCCGCGCAAAATATCGCGTTCACCGAGCAAGGCGGCGACGTCGCACGCCATGTCGGCCAGGCCCAGGTCCTGGCCGCGCAGCAGCAAGTGGGCGATGCGCGGATGCGCCGGCAATTCGGCCATGGCCTGACCGTGGCCGCTCAGACTGTCCAGGTTATCGGCCTTGAATGCGCCCAGGCGCTGCAACAGGTCCAGCGCCTGGCCATAGGCGGCAGCAGGCGGCTGGTCGAGCCAACGCAATTGCTCGGGGGTTACGCCCCAGCGCGACAGTTGCAAGGCCAGGCCGGCCAGATCGGCCTGGAGGATTTCAGCAGCGCCGTACGCCGCCAGTTGCTCGTGCTGGGCTTCGGACCACAGGCGATAACAGACACCGGGCTCAAGCCGTCCGGCCCGGCCAGCGCGCTGGGTGGCACTGGCGCGGGAGATGCGCTGGGTGTCCAGGCGGGTCATGCCGCTGCCCGGATCAAAGCGCGGCACCCGGGCAAGACCTGCGTCGACCACCACACGCACGCCGTCGATGGTCAGGCTGGTCTCGGCGATGTTGGTCGCCAGCACCACCTTGCGCTGACCGGCCGGCGGCGTGTCGATGGCCGCGCGCTGGGCATTGAGGTCGAGCTCGCCATGCAGCGGGCAGAGCAGGATGTCGCGGCGATCGCCGAGAGCATCCTGCAACGATTGATGCACCCGGCGAATCTCCGCCTGGCCGGGCAGGAATACCAGCACACTGCCCGACTCATCAGCGATCGCTTGCAGCACGGTGTCGACCACCCGCGGCTCGATGAACTCACCTGGCTGGAAGGGGCGCCCCCAGCGAACATCGACCGGGTACATGCGCCCTTCGCTGCTGACTACCGGGGCATCGTCGAGCAAGGCCGACAGGCGCTCGCCCTCGAGGGTGGCCGACATCAGCAGGATCTTCAGCGCAGGATCCTCGCGCAGCAGCTCACGACCGTTGAGGCTCAAGGCCAGGGCCAGGTCGGCATCCAGGCTGCGCTCGTGAAACTCGTCGAAGATCACCAGCCCCACCCCGTCCAGCGCCGGATCGGCTTGCAGGCGTCGGGTCAGAATCCCTTCGGTGACCACCTCGATCCGCGTGTTCGGGCCAACCTTGCTGTCCAGGCGAATACGGTAACCAACGGTTTGCCCAACCTGCTCACCCAGCTCGCTGGCCAGGCGTTCGGCCGCCGCCCGTGCTGCCAGGCGTCGTGGTTCGAGCATGATGATGCGCTGCCCGGCCAGCCACGGTTCATCGAGCAGCGCCAGCGGCACGCGGGTGGTCTTGCCGGCGCCGGGGGGCGCTTCGAGCACCGCTTCGTGGCGCTGGCTCAAGGCAGCGCGCAAGGCTGGCAGTACGGCATCGATCGGTAATGATTTCATGGTGGCCCTCAAACAATCCGCCGAGTATAACGGCGAACCGAGCCTGCCTTATCATGGTCTTAGCTGTAGATGCAGGCTCTTTGCCTGTATCTTTGTCGCCTTCATTCCGGAGATTTCCATGCGTATTCCCTCCCGTGTCATTGGCGGCGTCGTGGTCGCCACCCTGCTGACCCAACTGACGGCCTGCGGCACCCTGTTCTTTCCCGACCGGCGCGGCCAGATCGAAGGCAAGATCGACCCAGTGGTCGCCGCCCTCGACGCCGTCGGCATTCTCTTCTATGTCATCCCCGGCCTGATCGCTTTCGGCATCGACTTCGCCACCGGCGCCATCTACCTGCCAGGCGGCAGCACTGCCCAGGTCGCCCCCGAGAAACTCAACCAAGCCATCAGCGCCGACGGCAAGGTCGACAACAGCAAGCTGCAGGCTATTGTCGAAAGCGAACTGGGCCAGCGCCTGCCGCTCAACGACCCGCGGCTGATCCAGCACAAGGGCAGCGTCGAGCAACTGGCCATGTATGGCCTCAAGCCCGCAGCCTGATCCCTCACAGGAAGCCCCCTTCGGCATGATCCCCTCGGCTGAACACCAACGCCTGCTGCGCCTGGCCACCCGCGCGTCCTTGGCGGTGGCCAGTATCCTGATCCTGAGCAAGGCGCTGGCCTGGTGGCTCAGCGGCTCGGTCAGCCTGCTGGCCGGGCTGACCGATTCGGCGCTGGATGGGGTCGCCTCGTTTCTCAACTTGCTGGCGGTGCACTACGCCCTGCGCCCGGCCGATGACGATCACCGCTACGGTCACGGCAAGGCCGAAGCCATGGCTGGCATGGCCCAAGCGCTGTTCATCGGGGTCAGTGCGGTGCTGATTGGCGTGCAGGCGCTGGAACGGTTGCAAAATCCGCAACCGCTGGGTGATACCGGCGTTGGTATCGCGGTGATGCTGTTGTCGCTGGTGCTGACCATTGGCTTGCTGACACTGCAAGCCAAGGTGATCCGCATCACCGGCTCAACGGCGGTGCGCGCCGACTCCCTGCATTATCGCTCCGACCTGCTGCTCAACGGCAGCATCCTGGTGGCGCTGCTGCTGGCGCGCTTTGGCTGGCCGCAGCTGGATGCAATCTTCGGCTTGGGCATTGCCCTGTACATCCTCTGGAGCGCCCTGCAGATTGCCCGGGAAAGCAGCTCGATCCTCATGGACCAGGAGCTGCCCGGCGACATCAGCGAGCAGATGCTGGCACTGGCCTGCAGTGTGCCCGGGGTCCGCGGCGCCCATGACTTGCGCACGCGGGTGTCGGGTAGCCACTGGTTTGTGCAGTTGCACCTGGAGTTACCGGGGGATTTGTCGCTGACTCAGGCCCATGCCTTGTGCGACCAGGCAGCGGCGGCGATCAACAGCAAGTACCCGAAGGCTGAGGTGCTGGTGCATGCTGATCCGGTGATCTGAGGCGGTTGGCCCGCCCCCACAAGATCTCAATTGACGCTGTAGCCCCGCCCCGTCAGGCAAGCACCCTGCGCCCGCCGATAGCTATCGGCCACCTGCGCCGAGGGCGCATAGCTGGCCGCCGCCGGATCGAAGCCGGTCTGCTGCACGGCCCAGCGATGGCATTCATAACGGTCGCGATCAAGCTGCTGGGGGCTCTGGTCCTGGGCCGGATAGGCGATCACCTCATAGCCGGGGCCATTTTGCAGCGGCGCACTGGCCGTTGGTGGATTGACCACCACGTACTCGCGACTGTCCTCCAGGTACTGGTAATAGGTACCCGCGGCAAGGAACAACAAAGCATTGCCAATCCAGACTTGCCGGGCGTAATCGGGCAGGGAGTTGACCCGCACACCATAGGGCGGGGTCACCACCACATAGCGCGGGCCTTGTGGCCGGTACCAGTAGCCACCGGAGTAGAAGTAGTCATGCCCACGGTAGGGTACTTTCCAGTATTGCTCGGGAAATTGCTCGATGCTGTGCCCTGGACGGTATTGCGGCCCAGGCCCCCAGCCATCGCCGTGGCCATCCGGATAGCCTGCCTGGTAGTAGCGGTTGTCATTGCGCCGGGGAATGTCCTGGTAGTAGCCAGTACGCGGCGTCTGGGTCTGGCGCACTTCATCGGGCCGCGATTGCAGCGGTGAGCCGCCATGGCGCGGCTCGCCATGAGACGCTTCCGGCCCTTCGGCCAGCAGCGACAAATGGACACTCATGCACAGCAAACCAACACCCGCCATACGCCAGACGCGCGACTTCATGCTTTTTCTCTCGAACCGATAACAAGGGGCCTGGGAATACTTTATCAGGCCGTCTGCCACGGGTTATCGGCCGCCAGATGAAATTCAGGCAATAAAAAAGGGAGACCCTGGGGTCTCCCTTTGAGAATTTTGTCCGTGCTCGGCGCTTGTGGCACCGGCTCACCTCACGCCGTCTTGTGGACAGTGTGTAGCCCGGGGGCCGAGCACAACCTGGTGGGGTTGCTGGCCGCAGCAGGCCTGATTCGGCCCGCCGCACTGGACTGATGTCCGGGCAGTGATTCTGGTGATAAGAATACGGTGATGACAGCGGCACAGGATTGCTAAGATTGCTCAATTAAATATCACTTGCGCAATTTTTGCCTACAGATCGATAATTCAACGCAATCCAAACAGAATGAGCCACTTCCATGAGCAAGCTTGACCGCTATGACCTGAGCATTCTTGCCGAACTGCAGCGCGATGCGCGCATTTCCAACCAGGAACTGGCCGAACGCATCGGCCTGTCGCCTTCGCCCTGCTCGCGCCGGGTCAAGCAACTGGAAGATGACGGCTACATTGCCCGCCAGGTCGCCCTGCTCGACCGCAAGAAGCTAGGCCTGAGCCTGACGGCCTACGTATTGATCGGCATGGACCGCCACACCCCGGAGCGCTTCGAGACCTTCGAGGCCGCGATCCGCAGCCTGCCGCAAGTGCTCGAATGCAGTCTGGTCACAGGGATGGATGCCGACTACCAGTTGAAAGTCGTGGTGCCCGACATGGACCATTACCAGCAGTTGCTGCTGGGCCACCTGACACGCATCGAGGGCGTTACCAGTGTGCGTTCCAGTTTCGTTCTCAATCAGGTGCTGGCCAGCACCGAAATGCCGCTCACGCACCTGCGTTAGTCAGGCAGGCAAGCGGGGCGTATAATCACGCGCCTCAACCTGCCGGAGTAGATCGATGGATCCTGCGTTGTTCGAAGAGTGGATGATGACCATCCTGGTTACCATCCTGATTGGTTTCATGGGTTTTATCGTCTGGGACCTGGCGAAAAAATCCAAGGCCGGCAAGTTCGGCACCTTCATCCTGTTTTTCGTGCTGGGCCTGGGCATCCTCGCCTTCATCATCAAAAGCGTGGTGATCGGCTTTATCGAAGGCGTCTAAAGCCTGGGCGGCACTTCGCGCCATTGCCCCTGACCGAGGCCATCAAGGCACCAATCGCCGATCCGCACGCGCACCAGGCGCAGGGTCGGCAAGCCAACCGCAGCAGTCATGCGCCTCACCTGGCGATTGCGTCCTTCCTTGATCACCAGTTCCAGCCAGCTTGTCGGTACGCTTTTGCGAAAGCGTACTGGCGGATTGCGTGGCCACAGCCCCGGCTCGTCGAGCTGACGGGCCTGGGCGGGCAAGGTCGGGCCGTCGTTGAGTTCAACGCCATCACGCAAGCGCTGCAGTTGCTCTGCGCTCGGCTCCCCCTCCACCTGCACCCAATAGGTTTTCGCCAGCTTGTGTTTGGGGTCGGCAATGCGCGCCTGCAACTGGCCGTCGTTGGTCAGCAGCAACAAGCCTTCGCTGTCACGGTCCAGGCGCCCCGCCGGGTAGATGCCGGGGATGGCGATGAAATCCTTGAGGGTGGCGCGCCCTTCGCCATCGCTGAACTGGGTCAGCACGTCAAAGGGTTTGTTGAACAGGATCAACCGCGGCTCGGCCGGCGGCGCCTTGGCTTGGCGACGCGGGCCGGCGGGTTTGGCCGCGGGACGCCGCGGCTTGGAACGTGGGGGTAACGGCATGGGGCCTCAGCGGAACGGCGGCTCGTCAAAACTGCGCAGTTTACGCGAGTGCAGCGAGTTGAGCTCGGTGCGCAGCAGGTCGAGTGCGGCGATGCCGATTTTCAGGTGCTGGCTGACGGCCCGGTTATAGAAGGCGTTGGCCGCCCCCGGCAGTTTGATCTCACTGTGCAAGGGTTTGTCGGAGACGCACAGCAAGGTGCCGTACGGTACCCGCAAACGATAGCCCTGGGCAGCGATGGTACCGCTTTCCATGTCCACCGCCACGGCCCGCGACAGGTTGATCAACGGCCGTTCCTGGGCCCAGCGCAGCTCCCAGTTACGGTCGTCGTAGGTCAGCACGGTGCCGGTGCGCAGGCGTTTTTTCAGCTCGTCGCCACGCTCGCCGGTGACCTGCGCCGCGGCTTCCTGCAAGGCCAGTTGCACCTCGGCCAGGGCCGGAATGGGGATGTTCGGCGGCACTACCCGATCAAGAATGCCATCACGGCGCATGTAGGCATGGGCCAGCACGTAATCGCCAATGGTCTGCGATTGGCGCAACCCACCACAGTGGCCAATCATCAGCCAGCAGTGCGGGCGCAGTACCGCCAGGTGATCGGTGATGTTCTTGGCGTTGGACGGGCCGACACCAATGTTGACCAGGGTGATACCGTCACCATCGGCGGCGATCAGGTGATAGGCCGGCATTTGATAGCGGTGCCAGACCACCCCGGCGACCAGGGCCTGGGCCTCGCCGTTATCCATGGCCTTTTCGATGATCACATTGCCGGGCAGGACCATACGCACAAAGCGCGGGTCATCGCGCAGGCGCTCAAGGCCGTGGCTAATGAACTGGTCGACATAGCGGTGGTAGTTGGTCAGCAGGATCCACGGCTGCACATGACGCCAGTCGCTACCGGTGTAATGCACCAGGCGGCGCAGGGAGAAATCCACCCGCGCGGCGTCGAACAGCGCCAGCGGCAGCGGGTCGACGTTGGCCCAGTCATACAGGCCGTCGGCAATGCCATCGGTGGCGGCGGAAAGATCGGTGCTGGGGAACACCCGCGCCAGCGCGGCGGCGGTGATGCCGGTACCCGCCAGCTCGTCGCCCTGCTCGACCACATAGGGGTAAGGAATGTTCTGCTGGCTGACGCCCACTTCAACGGTCACGGTGAAGTCGCGCATCAGTGGCTTCAATTGCTCCAGCAGATAACCACGGAACGACGCCGGCTGGGTCACGGTAACGCTGTAGGTACCCGGCAACTGGACCTTGGCGTAAGCGCGGGTAATGGCCGGCACTTCGCCATGGTACTGGTAGGTCAAGCGCAGTTCGGGATAACGGAACAGCGCCCGCTCCGTGGCATCCGGCTCAGTGCGGTCCTTGAGGTAGCGCTTGAGCGCCTGGCTCAGGGCCGCGGTGGCTTGTTCGTGCAGGGCCGCGAGGCGATCGACGGCCTGCTCGGCGGTTTCTACGACAACGAAGGCTTCATCAGTACGGCTCACAATGTACTTCCTGTCTGACATGCATGCCCCCATCTTGCCTATATCCGCCGGCAAAGGCACGCACGTTAAAGAGGCCAGTTGGGGGTTGCCCGCTGCACCAACGCAGCCACGTCGACACCACGGGGCAGTACACCATATACCCGCCCGTTGCCACTCAGCCGGCTGGCGATAAAGGCATCACTGACCGCCGCGTTGCCAGCCTCGAGCAACAGCTTGGCCTGCAGGCCGACAGCGATGTCTTCGGTGAGCTGGCGGGCGCGGTACTGGATGTCGCCAGTATCGGCAAACGCCGCCTTGAGGTTGCCGATATGCGCAGCCAGGCGCGGATCGCCGTGACCATCGCCAAGCTCGGCGAACAGCGTATCGAGCACCCCGGGCTCCTTGGACAGGGCGCGCAGCACATCCAGGCACTGGACGTTGCCCGAGCCTTCCCAGGTCGAGTTGACCGGCGCTTCACGGTACAGCCGCGGCAGAATGCTGTCTTCGACATAGCCGGCGCCGCCCATGCATTCGGCCGCCTCGTTGATCATCGCCGGCGCCCGTTTGCAGATCCAGTACTTGCCCACCGCCGTGATCAAGCGGGCAAAGCGCGCCTGATGGGGGTCGCCTGGTTGATCGAGGGCATGGCCCATGCGCAGGCTCAAAGCCAGCGCCGCTTCACTTTCCAGGGCCAGGTCGGCCAGCACGTTCTGCATCAAGGGCTGCTCGGCCAGCAGCCGCCCGCCAACCTGGCGATGGGCACAGTGGTGGGCCGCCTGAGTCAGGGCCTGACGCATCAGGGCGCTTGAGCCGACCATGCAGTCGAAGCGGGTCATGGCGACCATTTCGATGATGGTCGGCACCCCGCGGCCTTCCTCGCCGATCATCCAGGCCAGGGCGCCGCGGAACTCCACTTCGCTGGACGCATTGGAGCAATTGCCGAGCTTGTTCTTAAGACGCTGGATATAGAACTGGTTGCGACTGTCATCCGGGCGATGGCGCGGCAGCAGGAAACAGCTCAAGCCCTTGTCGGTCTGGGCCAGGGTCAGGAAGGCATCACACATGGGCGCCGAACAGAACCACTTGTGCCCGACCAGCTCATAGGCCTGGCCCGGGCCCGGCGCCCCTACCGGGTAGGCACGGGTGGTATTGGCGCGCACATCGGTGCCGCCCTGCTTCTCGGTCATGGCCATGCCCAGGGTCACGCCGACCTTGTGGCGGTCACCGATGTTGCGCGGATCGTATTCACGCGCCAGCACTTTCGGTAGCCAGTATTGAGCCAGCTCCGGCTGCAGCTTGAGCGCCGGCACTGCGGCAAAGGTCATGGTCAACGGGCAGCCACTGCCGGCCTCGGCCTGGCTGTGCAGGTAGGTCATCGCGGCGCGGGCGACATGCGCGCCTTCACGGGGATCGGTCCAGGGCAGGGACGGCAGGCCATGCTCGATGGCTGTCCGCATCAACTCGTGATAAGCCGGATGAAACTCCACCAGATCGATGCGATGACCGTAACGGTCATGGCTGCTGAATTGCGGTTTGTGCTGGTTGGCCAGAAAGCCCGCTGCCATCAGAGGCCCGCCCGCCAGAGCGCCATAGGTATCGATGCGCTCCTGCGCCCAACCGGCCCCGTAACGCTGCGACCATTGCTGCAGCGGCAGGTCGATGCGGTAGAGGTTGGCGCCATCCAGGGACGGCGGCTGGTTGGTGACCTCATGGGTTTCAGCATACTGGTGCAGGTTCATCGAGGGGCCTCCTGGATCCTGGCGTGACTGAAATTTCAGTGAATCACGCCCCGCCCCCCGGTCAAAGTGACAAAACCGCCTAACTAGCCGTGATTTAGCCCCGACCGGTTGCACCCAACTGCGCCGACGGCGGGCTCAGGGCGACGCTCAGGTTCAGCTCGAAGCGGCTGCCGAGCCCCGGATTGGATTCATGTTGCAGGCGTGCACCAATCAATTCGGCCAGTTGCCGGCAGATCGCAAGGCCGATGCCCAGGCCACCGTACTTGCGCGTCATCGAACCGTCGACCTGGAAGAAGCGCTGGTACAGCGTCGCCTCGTCGAGGCAGTCAAAGCCGATGCCGCTGTCGCTGACGCTGAGGCTCAGGCCCAGCTGTTGCGGCCCCAGACGCGCGCCCCGCACTTGCAGCATGATGCCGCCCTGATGAGTGAACTTGATGCCGTTATCCATCAGGTAGCCCAGGCACATTGCCAGTTTATGCCGGTCACCGATGAGCATGTCAGGCAGTTCCGCCGGGGTATCCAGGCTCAGGTACAAGCCCTTGGCCATGGCCGGTGCTGCGTACTCGGCACGCACTTCATTGAGCAGCGAACGCAGGCTGAACGGGGCATGCTGAGCACTCAGGCGGCCAGCCTGCAACTCGGTGAGGATGAGAATGTCGTCAACCATGCCCATCATGTCCTGGGCGGCAGAGCTGGCGGTGTGCTGGTACTGGGCCAGTTCAGCGTCCAGCGGCAGGGTTTGCATCAGTTCAAGTGAGCCGATCACACCGTTCATCGGCGTACGCAGCTCATGGGTGACGGTCGCCAGGAACTGATCCTTGAGCCGGTTGCTGTTGGCCAGCTGGATATTCATCTGCTCAAGGGTGCGCCCGGTCTCACGCAGGGTCCGGGCCTGCTCGTCGCGCATGCTGTTGATGCGATCGGCCAGGGCCAGCGACAACAAGCCGACCTCAAGCGCCGAACCGATCTGGCTGGCGTACATGGTCAGGAACACGTTGGGCAGGTAGCCAAGCACCATCAGGGTGTTGACCAGGCCACCAAGCAAAAACGCCGACCAGGCAATAATGAAGTAGCGCGCCACGCGCAAACCGCGGCGCCAGGCGAAGACGCCAGCGGCAAAGATGCACACGGTGAACAACAGCGCCAGGGCGGTGGCCAGGCGCAGGGCAATGCCGTAGCTGCTGGTCAGCGCCAGCAACATCACCAGCACGCCGTAGCCCATGAGCAGCTTGAGCAGCCCATCGAAGGCACGGCTGTGCTCGCGCAGTTGCAGGAAGCTGCGGGCAAACTGGCAACCGAACAGGCCAGCCGCACCGATGAACATCGGCGTGGCGGCGTTGGCCCACCAGGGGCTGTCCGGCCAGAAATAGGCAACGCCCGCACCATTGACCGATACCTGGTACAAGCCGAACGAAGCGATATAGAGGATGTAGTACAGGTAACTGGTGTCGCGCACACTGAGGTAGATGAACAGGTTGTACACCAGCATCCCCAACAGCACGCCATAGATCAGGCCCAGCACATACAGGCGGGTCGGCTGCGCCTCGAGGTAGGCCTGGGTCGACCACAGGGTCAACGGTGCCTGTACCGACCCCTGGCTGTGCAAGCGTAAATAGGCAGTCGTGGTCTGGCCCGCAGTGAAGGGCAGTTCGAAGAGGTAGTTGTTCTGTTTGATCGGTCGGCTGGTATAAGGCAGGGCGTCACCGGTGCGCTGGGCCAGATGGAAAGCACCGCTCTCATCCGCCAGGTAGAGTTCCAGATGATCGAGTGGCGGATAGGCCAGCTCCAGTAACCAGGCGCGGGGGGCTGCCGAAGGCAAGGCGGTGTAGCGCAACTGGACTTTCAACCAGAATACCGAGGTGGAATAGCCGGCGTTCAGTACCTCGGCCCGATGCGGGCGAAAGTGTTCGCTGAACGAGGGCGCACTGACCTGGGCAATGCTGGCATTGCCATCGCGGTCTTCGAACACCTGCATCACCTGCCCCAGCGGCAAGCTGCGAGTGGAATCGTCGAAATCGACCGCCGTGGCCAGCAACGGCAACCAGCCCAGCACAACAATCAGCAAATAGCGCATACAGCCCCAGCATGGTCTGTCCCGGTCGCGTCGCGTAGCCTCCTGTCCGTTTGAGGCGACGAAATCCGGCAGTTACCGTTATCGGTATGTTCGAGCACTCTAGCATAGCTTTCCGAGCCTGCCAGACGCCACTGAAAACTTTACGCCAAAGGCTCTAGAACGGCACTTCCAGCGATTATTAAGCGACTATTCAAACGCCCGTTGAAAAATCCCCGGCGCCAGGGCGGACCCAGCAAAAGCGTTTGGTGATAAGCTCGCGCACCATGAATACCTACAGCTCCCGCCCCGTTGTCCTCTGTCTCTCCGGCCACGACCCCAGTGGCGGCGCCGGCTTGCAGGCAGATATCGAAGCCCTGATCGCTCAAGGCTGTCATGCCGCTCCGGCCGTGACCGCCCTGACTGTCCAGGATACTGTCAATGTCAGCGACTTCCGTGTCCTCGACCGCGAGTGGGTACTGGCCCAGGCCAATGCCGTGCTTGCCGACTCGACGGTAGCGGCGGTCAAGCTGGGCATGCTCGGCTCGACCGAAATGGTCGATACCGTGGTCGAACTGCTCAGTGCCCATCCGCACCTACCGCTGGTCTGCGACCCGGTCCTGCGCGCAGGTGGCGGTGGCCGCCTGGGCAAGGATGAGGTCGGCTACGCCATGCGCGAGCGCCTGCTGCCACTGGCAACCATCGCCACGCCCAACCTTCCCGAAGCGCGCATCCTGGCCGAACTGCCCGCAGGCACTGCCGATGAATGCGCAGAAAAACTCCTGCCTTTTGTCAGACACCTGCTGATCACCGGCGGTCACGGTGACGAACACGAAATCCACAACCGCCTGTACAGCCGTGACGGCCAGCGTCACACCTGGACCTGTCAGCGCCTGCCCGGCAGCTACCACGGCTCCGGCTGCACCCTGGCCAGTACCCTGGCCGGCCGCCTGGCCCTTGGCGAACAGCTGCAAAGCGCCGTGCGCTCGGCCCTGGACTACACCTGGCGGACCCTGCGCGATGCCGAGCAACTGGGCAAAGGCCAGTATGTGCCACGCCGCCTGCCCCTGGATTTCTGTTCCTGATCTTCGCCTGAGGTCTACACCATGACGTTACGCGGCCTGTATGCCATCACGGACAGCCAGTTGCTGGCCGGCAAGTTTCTGCCCTATGTCGAAGCGGCCCTGGAAGGCGGCGTGGCCTTGCTGCAGTACCGTGACAAGAGCCAGGACGAGTCGCGACGCCTGCGCGAAGCCGAAGCCTTGCTCGACCTGTGCGAACGCTACAAGACCCGGCTGATCATCAACGACGACGCCGAACTCGCTGCGCGCCTGGGCGTCGGCGTGCACCTGGGCCAGACCGACGGGCCGTTGACCCCGGCACGCACCTTGCTCGGGCGCGACGCTATCATCGGCTCGACCTGCCACGCCCAGCTTGAGCTGGCCGAACAGGCAGCCCGTGAAGGCGCCAGCTACGTGGCCTTTGGCCGCTTCTTCAACTCGGTGACCAAACCCGGGGCGCCAGCCGCCGATGGCGCCCTGCTGGAACAAGCGCGCACCCGTATCAAGCTGCCGATCTGCGTGATCGGCGGCATCACCCTCGACAACGCCGCCCCGCTGGTCGCCCATGGCGCCGACCTGCTGGCGGTTATTCACGGCCTGTTCGGCGCCGACAGCACGCAGGAAGTCACCCGCCGTGCCCGCGCCTTCAACGCCCTGTTCGCATCTGCCTGATTGAGAGAGCCCATCATGTCTCGTTCCGAAACCCTGTTTGCCAACGCCCAGAAACACATCCCCGGGGGCGTCAACTCGCCGGTGCGGGCGTTCAAGAGCGTTGGCGGCACGCCGCTGTTCTTCAAGCATGCCGAAGGCGCCTACGTCACCGATGAAGATGACAAGCGCTATGTCGACTACGTCGGCTCCTGGGGCCCGATGATCCTCGGCCACAGCCACCCGGACGTGCTCGACTCGGTGCGCAAGCAGCTGGAACACGGTCTGTCCTATGGCGCGCCAACCGCCATGGAAACCGAAATGGCCGACCTGGTCTGCTCGATCGTGCCGTCTATGGAGATGGTGCGCATGGTCAGTTCCGGCACCGAAGCGACCATGAGCGCCATTCGCCTGGCCCGTGGCTACACCGGCCGCGACAGCATCATCAAGTTCGAAGGCTGCTACCACGGCCATTCCGACAGCCTGCTGGTGAAAGCCGGTTCCGGTCTGCTGACCCAGGGCGTGCCAAGCTCCGCTGGCGTACCGGCAGCCTTTGCCAAACACACCCTGACCCTGCCGTTCAACGACATCGCCGCGGTCGAGCAGATGCTTGCTGACGTCGGTGAGGAAGTGGCGTGCATCATCGTCGAACCGGTGGCCGGCAACATGAACTGTGTACCGCCGGCGCCAGGCTTCCTCGAAGGCCTGCGCACACTGTGCGACAAGCACGGCGTGGTACTGATCTTCGACGAAGTGATGACCGGTTTCCGGGTTGCCCTGGGCGGCGCCCAGGCTCACTACGGGGTGACCCCGGACCTGTCGACCTTCGGCAAGATCGTCGGTGGCGGCATGCCCGTGGGCTGCTTTGGCGGCAAGCGCAAGATCATGGAACAGATCGCGCCACTGGGCCCGGTCTACCAGGCCGGCACACTGTCGGGCAACCCGCTGGCCATGGCCGCCGGCCTGACCACCCTCAAGCTGATCAGCCGCCCGGGCTTCCACAACGAGCTCAGCGCCTACACCAGCCGCCTGCTCGACGGTCTGCAACAGCGCGCCGATGCCGCCGGCATCCCGTTCGTCACCACCCAGGCCGGCGGCATGTTCGGCCTGTACTTCAGCGGCGCTGACGATATCGTCACCTTCGATGACGTCATGGCCAGCGATGCCGAGCGCTTCAAGCGCTTCTTCCACCTGATGCTCGAAGGTGGCGTGTACCTGGCGCCAAGCGCCTTTGAAGCGGGCTTTACCTCGATTGCCCACGGTGAAGCCGAGCTGAAGATCACTCTGGATGCGGCTGAGAAGGCGTTTGCCAAGCTCTGATGTGTGGCAGCCATCGCGGGGCAAGCCCGCTCCTACAATGATCAGTGTGGGAGCGGGCTTGCCCCGCGATGAGGCCTTGCAAAGCAGAAAATCGAGTAAAGACTTTGTAAGGTAGGCGCTGCTTATCCCATAATGTGCCACCAGACACTTTGGCCGCAGCTTTGCAGAGGTAAGTCGATCCCCATGAACCGCACCGGCCGCGCCCTCGCCCTGGGCTGCCTGTTGCTTCTTCAGCCCCTGCTGGCCACGGCAGGCGGTAACTCGTTGCTGATTCCGGCAACGGGCCGCTGTACCCTCGATTCCCAGCCCGAAGACTTGCAGCAAGCCCTTGCGGCCTGCCAGGAAGCGGCGAAATCCGGGGACGCACAGGCTCAGTACGAGTTGGGCGAGTTCTACTACCAGGGCACCCAGGCTCCACGCGACCTCAACCAGGCCCTGAGCTACTTCGAGCAAGCTTCGCTGCAAGGCCACGCCGAGGCCCAATACCGCCTGGGCACCATGTTCTACAAGGGTGAAGGTGTGCCGGCCAACAATGTTCAAGCCTACATCGTGCTGAAGATGGCGGCGGTCAACGGCGCCGAAGATGCGCTGGACATGGCCGACGAAGTGTCCGCCAAGATGCCGCGCGATGAACTGGAAGTCGCCACCCAGGTGCTGGGGCAGATCTTTCGCAAGTACCTGCTGGAGCTGCAGACCGCTGAAGGTCGCACGCCCTTCTCACCGCTGCCCTGAACCTGCGCCTTACTTTTCCGGCATTGGCATCGGGAACGGCATTACATTGCCAGTACCGCGCGCCTCGCTGATCTTTGGCGTGCCCAGACGCTCGACCTCATCGATACGCACGATCGAATGCATCGGCACAAAGCTGCGCACCACGCCTTCGAACTGGGCCTTGAGCTTTTCTTCACTCGGATCAACCACCACCTGGGTCCGCTCACCAAAGACAAACTCCTCAACCTCGAGGAAGCCCCACAGGTCACTTTGGTAGATCTGTTTGGCGTACATCTCGTAGACCTGGCCCTGGTTGAGAAAGATCACTTTGTAGATCGGAGCTTCGCGTTTGGTCATTTTGGGCGGGGCAATCAAGGGTGGTAAAGAAGACGCAAACTATAACATAGGCCCTGGGCCGACAACGCTAGGATCCACAGCCCCGGGCCCTTATAATGTGCGGTTCTTCGAATCACCAGATGAACGCCCATGGCCAAGAAGCTTTATATCGAAACCCACGGTTGCCAGATGAACGAGTACGACAGCTCGCGCATGGTCGATCTGCTGGGTGAACATCAAGCCCTCGAGGTCACGGCCCGCGCCGAAGACGCCGACGTCATCCTGCTCAACACCTGCTCGATCCGCGAGCGCGCCCAGGACCGGGTCTATTCCCAGTTGGGCCGCTGGCGCGAACTCAAGGACATGAAGCCGGAGATGGTCATTGCCGTCGGTGGCTGCGTGGCCAGCCAGGAAGGCGAATCGATCCGCAAGCGTGCACCTTACGTCGATGTGGTCTTTGGTCCGCAGACCTTGCACCGCCTGCCGGAAATGATCGACGCCGCACGCACCACGCGCCTGCCCCAGGTCGATGTGTCGTTCCCGGAGATCGAAAAATTCGACCACCTGCCCGAGCCGCGCATCGACGGTCCCACCGCCTATGTCTCGGTGATGGAAGGCTGCAGCAAGTACTGCACCTTTTGCGTAGTGCCCTACACCCGTGGCGAAGAAGTCAGCCGGCCGTTCGACGACGTGCTGGCCGAGGTCATCCATCTGGCCGAGAACGGTGTGCGTGAAATCACCTTGCTGGGGCAGAACGTCAACGGCTACCGGGGCCAGACCCACGACGGACGCCTGGCCGACCTGGCCGAGCTGATCCGCGTGGTCGCCGCCGTCGAGGGTATCGAGCGCATCCGCTACACCACGTCGCACCCGCTGGAGTTTTCCGACAGCCTGATCCAGGCTCACGCCGAAGTGCCGGAGCTGGTCAAGCACCTGCACCTGCCGGTGCAATCGGGCTCGGACCGGGTGCTGGCGGCGATGAAGCGCAACCACACCGTGCTCGAATACAAGTCCAAGCTGCGCAAGCTCAAGGCCGCAGTGCCGGGGATCTGCATCAGTTCGGATTTCATCATCGGGTTCCCGGGTGAAACCGAGAAAGACTTCGAGCAGACCATGAAACTGGTGGCCGATGTCGGCTTTGATTTCTCCTACTCCTTTGTCTACAGCCAGCGCCCGGGCACACCGGCTTCCGACCTGCCGGACGACACCCCGGAAGAGGTCAAGAAGGAGCGCCTCAAGGCCCTGCAACATCGCCTTGATACCCAGGGCTTCGAGATCAGCCGACAAATGGTCGGTACGGTGCAGCGCATCCTCGTCACCGACTACTCGCGCCGCGACCCCGGGCAGTTGCAGGGGCGCACCGAGAATAATCGTATCGTCAACTTTCGCTGCGACAATCCCACGCTGATCGGCCAGTTCGTCGATATTCATATCGACGATGCGCGCCCGCACTCGCTGTTCGGTTCGCTGGCCCATTGAGCTGTCCAACCGGGCCTTGCCAAAGGCCCGGTGCCCCTTGATCGTTTCAGCGCTTTCGCCCTGCAGCGGCTAGGGTTATCCTTGAGACCATATCCTTTGCCGTTGGGCGGCTGAAAAACGACCTTGAACGCACCTATCGAACCACATCGCTTCATCCTCGAGCCTTTCGAGGCCCATCGCTTCGCCAACCTGTGCGGGCAGTTCGACGAGCATCTGCGCCTGATCGAACAACGCCTGGCCATCGAAATCCGCAACCGCGGCAATCAGTTCGAACTGATCGGCGAACCCAAGCACACCTCTTCCGCCGAGCAACTGCTGCGACGCCTCTATCGCGAAGCCAAAGCCACCGAGCTGTCGCCGGAAACGGTGCACCTGTACCTGCAGGAATCCGCCGTCGAAGAGCTGGACAACCCCGCCGTCAACGAAGTCAGTGTTTCCCTGCGCACGCGCAAGGGCATGATTCGCCCACGTGGGTTGAACCAGCAGCGCTACGTGAAGGAAATCCTCGGCAACGACATCAACTTCGGCATCGGCCCGGCTGGCACCGGCAAGACCTACCTGGCCGTGGCCTGCGCCGTCGACGCCCTTGAGCGTGAACAGGTGCGGCGCATCCTGCTGGTACGTCCGGCGGTTGAGGCGGGCGAAAAGCTCGGCTTCCTGCCTGGCGACCTGGCGCAGAAGATCGACCCATACCTGCGCCCGCTGTACGACGCGCTGTACGAGATGCTCGGCTTCGAGCACGTGGCCAAGCTGATCGAGCGCCAGGTGATCGAGATCGCCCCGTTGGCGTACATGCGCGGCCGCACCCTGAACAACAGCTTTATCATTCTCGACGAAAGCCAGAACACCACGGTCGAGCAGATGAAAATGTTCCTCACCCGTATCGGTTTTGGCTCCACTGCCGTGATCACCGGTGACATCACCCAGGTCGACCTGCCACGCGGCACCAAGTCGGGCCTGGCTCATGTCATCGAAGTGCTCAAGGGCGTACCTGGCATCAGCTTTACGCACTTCCAGCCCAAGGACGTGGTTCGCCACCCGCTGGTGCAGCGGATTGTCGAGGCCTACGAGCGTTTCGAGAGCCAGCAGCAGAGTCCGACAGAAGGCAAACATCGCGATGCTTGAGCTCGATCTGCAACTGGCAAGCGATGCAAAACACCCGACCCAAGCGCAGTTCCGCCAATGGTGTGAGCTGGCCCTGCGCCAGCGCACGGCCGACTCAGAATTGACCATTCGTCTGGTCGATGAAGCCGAAGGCCGCGAACTGAATCACACCTGGCGGGGCAAGGACTATCCCACCAACGTGCTGTCCTTCCCGGCCGACGTGCCTGACGAGCTGCTCGACATTCCGCTGCTCGGCGATCTGGTGATCTGCATCGCCGTGGTCGAGCGCGAGGCCGCCGAACAAGGCAAGGCTCTTGAGGCCCACTGGGCGCACCTGGTCATCCACGGTTGCCTGCACCTGCTGGGCTACGACCACATCGACGACGATGAGGCCGAGGAAATGGAAGCACTGGAACGAACGTTGCTTGCTGAACTGGGTCATCCGGACCCGTACGCCGACGACGAACACCACGACATTCAACATTGATATCAGCAAAGGAACACGAGTAACCGCCATGAGCGAAGATCGATCGAGCAACGGGCAGAAGTCCTGGCTGGGCAAACTGACCCAGGCTTTTGCCCACGAGCCGAAAAACCGCCAGGAGCTGCTTGAGCTGCTGCGCGAAGCCCATCAGAACAAGCTGCTCGACAGCGAGGCGCTCACCATTGTCGAGGGTGCCATCCAGGTCGCCGACCTGCAGGTGCGCGACATCATGGTGCCGCGTTCGCAGATGATGAGCATCAAGGCGACCCAGTCGCCGCGTGAATTCCTGCCGGCGGTGATCGACGCCGCGCACTCGCGCTACCCGGTGGTCGGCGAAAGCCATGATGACGTGCTGGGGGTGCTGCTGGCCAAGGACCTGCTGCCGCTGATCCTCAAGGAGAACGGTGACAGCTTCAACATCAAGGACCTGCTGCGCCCGGCCACCTTCGTGCCCGAGTCCAAGCGCCTGAACGTGCTGCTGCGCGAATTCCGCGCCAACCACAACCACATGGCCATCGTCATTGACGAATACGGCGGCGTGGCGGGCCTGGTGACCATCGAAGACGTGCTCGAACAGATCGTCGGCGACATCGAGGACGAGCATGACGTCGAGGAAGACAGCTACATCAAGCCGCTGCCCAGCGGCGACTTCCTGATCAAGGCGCTGACGCCGATCGAGAACTTCAACGAGTTCTTCGACAGCCAGTTCTCCGACGACGAGTTCGATACCGTTGGCGGCCTGGTGATGAGCGCCTTCGGTCACCTGCCCAAGCGCAACGAGACCACCGAGATCGGCCCGTA
The DNA here is from genome assembly GCF_004214895.1 of Pseudomonas tructae. Classification (NCBI taxonomy): domain Bacteria; kingdom Pseudomonadati; phylum Pseudomonadota; class Gammaproteobacteria; order Pseudomonadales; family Pseudomonadaceae; genus Pseudomonas; species Pseudomonas tructae. Next base: position 5,286,082 of record NZ_CP035952.1, read on the forward strand.
CCGGTTCCGCATCCTCAATGCCGACAGCCGCCGGATCCACCTGCTGCGTCTGACCCCTATCACCCGTTAAGGACAACCATGCGCTGGATCACCCGCCCCGGCTGGCCCGGTAACCTGCTGGCCGTGGCGGCCGGTGCTATCACCACCCTGGCCCTGGCGCCGTTCGACATCTGGCCGTTGGCCTTGCTCGCGGCCGGCCTGTTCTACCTCGGCCTGCGCGAGCTCAGCCCGCGCCAGGCCCTGGGGCGCGGCTGGTGCTTCGGCTTCGGCCTGTACGCTGCCGGCACCAGCTGGATCTATGTCAGTATCAATACCTATGGCGGGGCCACACCGCTGCTGGCCATCGGGCTGTTGCTGGCGTTCTTTGCCGCTATTGCCTGGTTCTTCGCCCTGCCCGCCTGGCTTTGGGCGCGCTGGCTGCGCCGCAACGAGGCGCCCCTGGCCGATGCGCTGTGCTTCGCCGCTCTGTGGGTAGGCCAGGAAGCATTTCGCGGCTGGTTCCTGACCGGTTTCCCGTGGCTGTACTCCGGTTACAGTCAGCTCGACGGGCCGCTGTCGGGCCTGGCGCCGCTGGGCGGCATGTGGCTGATCTCGTTCTGCCTGGCCCTGTGCGCGGCGCTGCTGTGCAACCTGCAGCGCCTTCGCGCACGCAAGTCGTTCCTGGCGGTGGCCGTGGTCCTGTTGCTGGCGCCCTGGGCGATTGGTCTGGCATTGAAGCATCACGCCTGGACCAGCCCTGCCGGCAAACCCTTGAGCGTCGCCGCCCTGCAAGGCAACGTCGAGCAAGAGTTGAAGTGGAACCCCGAACACGTCAACGCCCAACTGGCCCTGTACCGCGACATGAGTTTCAGCTCAAAGCCGGTCGACCTGCTGGTATGGCCGGAAACTGCCGTGCCGATCCTCAAGGACCAAGCCGAAGGCTACCTGGACATGATGGGCAGCTTCGCCGCCGAGCGTAATACTGCGCTGATTACCGGCGTGCCGGTACGTGAAGTGGTGCACCAGCAACGCCGTTACTACAACGGCATCACCGTAACCGGTGAAGGCGACGGCACCTACCTCAAGCAAAAACTGGTGCCGTTCGGCGAGTACGTGCCGCTGCAAGATATGCTCCGCGGCCTGATCGCCTTCTTTGACCTGCCTATGTCAGACTTTGCCCGCGGGCCGGCTGACCAGCCATTGCTGCAGGCCAAGGGCTATCAGATTGCGCCGTACATTTGCTACGAAGTGGTCTATCCGGAGTTTGCCGCAAGCCTGGCAGCGCGCAGCGATCTGCTCCTGACCATCAGTAATGACACCTGGTTCGGCACCTCGATCGGCCCCCTGCAGCACCTGCAGATGGCCCAGATGCGTGCACTGGAAGCCGGGCGCTGGATGATCCGGGCCACCAACAATGGCGTCACCGGTCTGATCGACCCGTTCGGACGCATCACTGCGCAGATCCCGCAGTTCGAGCGCGGCATTCTTTACGGCGAGGTGGTGCCCATGCAGCAACTCACCCCGTACCTGCAGTGGCGCTCCTGGCCCCTGGTGATTCTCTGCACTGCGCTGCTGGGTTGGGCCCTGCTGGCCAGCCGGATCGCCAAGACCGTCTAGTAGAACAGTTTGTAGCCGAGCAGGCCGACTGCCTCATTGAGCAGTTGGCCGCTCTGCCACAGCGATTTGCCTTCCGGCAGCCAGCCCGCAAATGGCCGGGCATGGTCGCGGCCCAGAAAGCCCACTGGCGCCGGTACCACCTCAAAGCCCGCCTGCTCGAAACTCCAGCGTGAACGCTGCATGTGCCAGGCCTGGGTGACTACCACCACACGCCTGATCCCCTGGGGCAACAGCAGTTCGGCGCTCATCTGGGCGTTTTCCCAGGTGGTACGGCTACGCTCCTCTTTCCAGCGCACACTCACCCCCAGGTCACGCTGCAGGGAATCGGCCATCAACTGTGCTTCGCTGGGCGGTGTGCCGTAATGCAGGCCACCGCTGGTCAGCACCGGCAAGCCGGAGGCTTTGGCCAACTGCGCCGCGTAACGCATGCGTTCCATGGCAACACCGGTGGGTTGATCCTGCGAGTCCCAGGCCGGATCACCACGTTCACGGCCGGCACCGAGAATGACGATGGCATCAGCCTGCTGGCCAAGCGCCACCCACTGACTGGAGGCCAGCGCGGGTTCAGTTTCCAGTTGCCGGGCCGCCTGCTCCACCACAATCGGCAAGCTCATCAGCCACAACCCGCCCAGGCCCAGGGCAAAACACAGCGCCGACAGCCGCGGCCAGGCTTTGCGCAGCCACCAGGCAGCGATCAGCAACAGAAACAGCACGCCAGGTGGCATGATCATTTGTTTGATGAGAAAACGGATCGGCACGGGACACCTCCTTGGAGGTGCGCAGCCTAAGAGGATCGGCACCTGGCAACAATAGTCAGGTGCCGATCTGAGATGTTTTTAATCACGTGGCGCACTCCACCTTGCGCCGGAAAAACCCGAACGGCTACTTGAATTGCAGCGTCCTGGACTTTGCTGGGGTAGCGGAACGCTTGTCCTTGAGCCAGACGACTCTGGCCGCAGGGGGCGACTCCGGTTGTGACTGTGCGCCGACGCGTCCATGCCCGCCCTCTGGAAGTGACTCCAGATAGGCCTTGATCACTTCGAATTCAGCGCGGCTCAAGCCACGCAACTCCAATTCAGCAGGCACTTCATCGCGTAATCGAACGGAGGTTCTGGCGACATCCAGGGCCAGGCCCAGACGATCAATCAGCCGTTCGTAAAGCTCCGGTTTCGTTGCTTGTAGCTGCGACTCTCCCATCCGTTCACCTCATTGAAGATAAATATATCTCCCCCCACACATGAGCTTAGCGTTACTCGCAAAAGCAGCGGGGCGCCGCGACCAACGGCCCGCCGCGCCGCAGGCGGTGCAATCAGGGTTTCCCTCGGTGGACAGGGGTCATGTATGCTAGGGCGTTCACCATACTTGACACCGGATTGCCGATGCAGCGGATTCATCGCTGCCTGGATAAGGTCTCCCATTTCTCAGCGCAAAGTAGCCATGCACGAACTCTATCAGCCCCGCGAAATCGAAGCCGCCGCCCAGTCTTACTGGGATGAGCGAAAGTCTTTTGAAGTCAGTGAACAGCCAGGCAAGGACACGTACTACTGCCTATCGATGTTCCCGTACCCAAGCGGCAAGCTACATATGGGCCACGTGCGCAACTACACCATCGGTGACGTGATCGCCCGTTACCAGCGCATGCTCGGCAAGAACGTCCTGCAGCCAATGGGCTGGGACGCCTTCGGCATGCCGGCGGAAAACGCCGCGATGAAGAACAACGTCGCACCGGCCAAGTGGACCTACGAAAACATCGAATACATGAAGACCCAGCTCAAGAGCCTGGGTCTGGCCTTCGACTGGTCGCGTGAAGTCACCACCTGCAAGCCGGATTACTACCGCTGGGAGCAGTGGCTGTTCACCCGCCTGTTCGAAAAAGGCGTGATCTACCGCAAGAACGGTACCGTGAACTGGGACCCGGCCGACCAGACCGTACTGGCCAACGAGCAGGTCATTGACGGCCGTGGCTGGCGTTCGGGCGCGCTGATCGAGAAGCGCGAAATCCCGATGTACTACTTCAAGATCACCGATTACGCCGACGAACTGCTGGAAAGCCTCGACGAACTGCCAGGCTGGCCTGAACAGGTCAAGACCATGCAGCGCAACTGGATCGGCAAGTCCCGTGGCATGGAAGTGCAGTTCCCCTTCGACCAGGCCAGCATCGGCCACGCCGGGGCGCTGAAAGTCTTCACCACCCGCCCGGACACCCTGATGGGCGCCACCTACGTCGCCGTTGCCGCCGAGCACCCGCTGGCGACCCAGGCTGCCCAGGGCAACCCCGAGCTGCAAGCCTTCATCGACGAATGCAAGAGCGGCAGCGTCGCCGAAGCCGACATCGCCACCCAGGAGAAAAAGGGCCTGGCCACCTCGTTGTTCGTCGAACACCCGCTGACCGGCGAAAAACTGCCGGTGTGGGTCGCCAACTACGTGCTGATGCACTACGGCGATGGCGCGGTAATGGCTGTTCCGGCGCACGATGAGCGCGACTTCGAGTTCGCCCACAAGTACAACCTGCCACTCAAGGCAGTGGTACGTACCAGCGCTGGCGATGAAGTCGGCAGCGAGTGGCTGACTGCCTATGGTGAACACGGCCAGCTGATCAATTCCGGCGAATTCGACGGCCTGGACTTCCAGGGTGCCTTCGACGCCATCGAGGTGGCGCTGATCAAGAAAGAGCTGGGTAAATCCCGCACCCAGTTCCGCCTGCGCGACTGGGGCATCAGCCGTCAGCGTTACTGGGGCTGCCCGATCCCGATCATTCATTGCCCATCCTGCGGCGATGTACCGGTACCGGAAGATCAACTGCCGGTCATCCTGCCAGAAAACGTAGTACCCGATGGCGCAGGCTCGCCCCTGGCGCGCATGCCCGAGTTCTACGAGTGCAGTTGCCCGAAATGCGGCACTGCGGCCAAGCGCGAAACCGACACCATGGACACCTTCGTCGAGTCGTCCTGGTACTTCGCCCGCTACGCCTCACCCAACTACGAAGGCGGCATGGTCGACCCGAAGGCGGCGAATCACTGGTTGCCGGTCGACCAATACATCGGCGGTATCGAACACGCGATCCTGCACCTGCTGTACGCACGCTTCTTCCACAAGCTGATGCGCGATGAAGGCCTGGTCACCTCCAACGAGCCGTTCAAGAACCTGCTGACCCAGGGCATGGTCGTCGCCGAAACCTACTACCGGGTTGCCAGCAACGGCGGCAAGGACTGGTTCAACCCGGCCGACGTCGAAATCGAACGCGATGCCAAGGCCAAGATCATCGGCGCCACACTGAAGACCGACGGCCTGCCGGTGGAAATCGGCGGCACCGAGAAGATGTCCAAGTCCAAGAACAACGGCGTTGACCCGCAGGCCATGATCGATGCCTACGGCGCCGACACCTGCCGCCTGTTCATGATGTTCGCCTCGCCGCCGGACATGAGCCTGGAATGGTCCGACTCCGGTGTCGAAGGCGCCAACCGCTTCCTGCGCCGTGTCTGGCGCCTGGCTCAGGCCCACGCGGCCCAGGGCCTGCCGGGCAAACTGGATGTCACCAGCCTCGATGACGCACAGAAAGCGATCCGCCGCGCCATCCACGCTGCCATCAAGCAAGCCAGCACCGATGTCGGCCAGCACCACAAGTTCAACACTGCCATCGCTCAGGTGATGACCGTGATGAACGTGCTGGAAAAAGCCCCGCAAGCCAGCGAACAGGACCGCGCCCTGCTGCACGAAGGCCTGGAGGCGGTGACCCTGCTGCTGGCACCGATCACCCCGCACATCAGCCATGAGCTGTGGCTGCAACTGGGCCACCAGGATGCCGTGATCGACGCACCTTGGCCGGTACTGGACGAAAGCGCCCTGGTCCAGGACAGCATCGTCCTGGTCATCCAGGTCAATGGCAAGCTGCGTGGCCAGATCGAAATGCCGGCCGCGGCCAGCCGCGAGGACGTCGAAGCCGCCGCACGCAGCAACGAAAACGTGCTGCGTTTCACCGAAGGCCTGAGCATCCGCAAGGTCATCGTGGTACCGGGCAAGCTGGTCAACATCGTCGCCAACTGACAGGAAACGCCGGCCCGCCATTCGTGCGGGCCGGCGCACAGAATAGGCCCACAAGGGAGCTACAACATGATCAAACGCAATCTGCTGGTAATGGGCCTGGCCGTCATGCTCAGCGCCTGCGGTTTCCAGCTGCGCGGTACTGGCAACAGCGAACTTGCGATCAAGGAACTGGACTTGAGCGCACGCAATGCCTACGGCGATACCGTGGTTCAACTGCGCCAGGCGCTGCAGAGCAGTGGCGTCAAGGTTCACGCCGGCGCGCCTTACAAACTGGTACTGACCAACGAAGCCGAGACCCAGCGCGCGGCGACCTATGCAGGCTCCGGCCGTTCGGCCGAGTACGAACTGACGACCGTGCTGAGCTACAGCATCGAGGGTCACAACGACACCAACCTGCTCAACGACAAGCTGGAAGTGCGCAAGATCTATGTGCATGACGGCAACAACATCACCGGTTCCGACCAGGAAGCCACCCAGACCCGCAAGGAAATGCGTCGCGACCTGGTGCAGAACATGCTGGTGCGCCTGCAACTGCTGACCCCAAGCCAGCTCGACAGCCTGCAGCAAAAGGCTGATGAACGCGCCAAGGCTGAAGCCGACGCCCTGGAAGCAGCGCGCCGCGCCCAGGACGAAACGCCTCAGCAGTCGCCGCTGCAACTACCGGTCAACTGAGAATGAACGGGGCACTTCGGTGCCCCGTCTGCCATCATGAAACTCACGCCCGCCCAGCTCAACAAACACCTGCAAGGCAACCTCGCCCCTGTCTACGTGATCAGTGGCGATGACCCGCTGCTGTGCCAGGAAGCCGCTGACGCCGTACGTGCAATGGCACGCCAGCAAGGCTTCGATGAACGCCAGGTATTCAGCGCCGACGCCAACTTCGATTGGGGCACCCTGCTCCAGGCCGGAGCCAGCCTGTCGCTGTTTGCCCAACGCCGCCTGTTGGAACTGCGCCTGCCCTCCGGCAAGCCCGGCGACAAGGGCGCGGCGGCGCTGATCGAGTACTGCGCCAACCCTGCCGAAGACACCGTGCTGCTGATCAGCCTGCCCAAGCTCGATGGCAGCGCACAGAAGACCAAGTGGGGCAAGGCACTGGTCGAAGGTCAGCACACCCAGTTCGTGCAGATCTGGCCGGTGGACAGCCACCAGTTGCCGCAATGGATCAGCCAGCGCCTGTCCCAGGCCGGATTGAGCGCCCAGCGCGACGCCGTCGACCTGATCGCGGCGCGGGTAGAGGGCAACCTGCTGGCGGCTGCGCAAGAAATCGAAAAGCTCAAGCTACTGGCTGAAGGCAACCAGATTACCGTCGAAACAGTCCAGGGCGCGGTCGCCGACAGTGCCCGTTTCGACGTGTTCGGGCTGGTCGATGCGATCCTGAATGGCGAAGCCGCGCACGCCTTGCGCATGCTCGAAGGGTTGCGTGGCGAAGGCGTGGAGCCACCGGTAATTCTCTGGGCGCTGGCCCGGGAGCTGCGCCTGTTGGCTGGGCTCGCCCAGCAGTTCAGTCAGGGCGTGCCGCTGGACAAGGCCTTCAGCCAGGCCCGCCCGCCCGTCTGGGACAAGCGCAAACCGCTGATGAGCAAGGCCCTGCAGCGCCACTCGGCGCAGCGCTGGAGCCAGTTGCTGCAGGACGCCCAACGGATCGACGCACAGATCAAGGGCCAGGCCCAGGGGTCGGCCTGGACCAGCCTGGCGCGCTTGTCGTTGTTGATGGCCGGGCAGCGCCTGGCATTGCCGGCGGAGTAAAGCTATCGCGGGGCAAGCCCGCTCCCACTTGCCCCGCGATGGTTTCACCCCTTATATTGCGCCCGACACCCACCCAGCAGGACTCCCTGTCATGAGCAAAAAACCCGCAAAACCCGGGCCCAACAAGGCCAAATCCATCGTTGCCCAGCCTCTGTTCCGTAGCCGCCAGGAACCCGCCGGCAAAGGCAAAGGCAGCTACCGCCGCGAAGCCTTCCAATCGAGAGATTGGGAGGCTTCTTACTTTTTGGCCGCATAAAGGCAAGAATTCGACAGGCATGGTATGGTCGGCACCTGACCTGAAATACCTGGACCTGTGCATGCCCCTTTGTCTTACCCGTCGCTGGCAACCTCGCCAGCTGATTGCCGCCTCCAGCCTCATCCTGCTGGTCGCCTGCGCGGAAAAACCCACCGCCGCCGATGCGCTGCCGCTGGCCCCTGCCCAGCCGGCTCCGGTAGTCACTCTGCCCACCCCCGCCGTCGACACCAACAGCGAAATCCAGCCGTTGCAAACCTTTGCCCAATGGCAAGCGGGCTTTCGTCAGCAAGCCCTGCAAGCAGGCATCAACCCCACCACCTTTGACCGCGCCTTCCTCGGTGTCACGCCCGACATGGATGTGATCAAGGCCGACCGCAGCCAGCCGGAGTTCACCCGGCCGGTGTGGGAGTACCTCGACGGCGCCCTGTCGCCGCTGCGCGTGCGCAATGGCAAGGGCCTGCTGGAAAAACACGCCGACCTGCTCAGCCAGATCGAACAGCGCTATGGCGTCGACCGCAATGTGCTGGTCTCGGTGTGGGGCATGGAAAGCAACTTTGGCCAGTTCCAGGGCAACAAATCGGTAATCCGCTCCCTGGCCACCCTGGCCTATGAAGGCCGCCGCCCGGCATTTGCCCACGCGCAACTGATCGCGGCCCTGCAGATCCTGCAGAACGGTGATATCCAGCCAGATGCGATGAAAGGCTCGTGGGCCGGGGCCATGGGCCAGACCCAATTCATCCCCACCACCTACAACACCCATGCGGTGGACTTCGATGGCGATGGCCGCCGGGATATCTGGAACAGCTCGGCAGACGCCCTGGCGTCCACCGCTCATTACCTGCAAAGCTCTGGCTGGAAACGCGGCGAGCCCTGGGGCTTCGAGGTGCAACTGGCACCTGGCTTTGATTATTGGCTGGCCGATGGCAGCCAGCGCAAGACAGTAGCCGAATGGCTGCAACTGGGTCTGAAACTGCCTACTGGCGCACGCGTACCAGCCGGCAGTGAACAGCTGTCAGCGGCCCTGCTGCTGCCTGCCGGCTACCGCGGCCCGGCATTCCTGGTGCTGGACAACTTCCGCGCGATCCTCAAGTACAACAACTCGTCGTCCTATGCCATGGCGGTCGGCCTGCTGGGCCAGCGTTTCGAGGGTTCGGGCTACATTGCCGGATCGTGGCCCAAGGATGACCTGCCGCTGAGCCGCAGTGAACGCGTCGAGCTGCAGACCCTGCTCAGTGCCCGCAACTACGACGCTGGAAACGCCGATGGCATCATTGGCGCCAACACCCGCAAGGCCATCCGCAGTGCCCAGCAGGCGCTGGGCTGGCCGGCTGATGGGTATCCGACGCACAAGTTGCTTGAAAGCCTGCGTAATCGGTGAACTACAAAAAGCCCGTCAATGCTGTATCTGGCGGGCTTGTTCAACACACTGCAAATGGAACGACTCGGTCATTTGATCCCGGCAAACCCGATACCGCTGAGCTCGTCGTTCAATCACCCTTCGCAGTTGTTCAGGAGAGTCGTTTATTCTACGCTCCACGAACACCCGATCACCAAATCCAAAGTACCCGTTCTCTCCGCTTTCAATCAGGCCATGAGTTGCCATCAGCTGTTTGACTTTCTCAGTTGAGATCCCCGACGGCGGCGTCAGTACAGGATTAAGGCTCAGTCCAAGCGCAAAGCGCTGCGCGGACCAATGACCGGACTGCACAGCGCTACTAGCATCAAGTGCAAACGTATTGTTTGCCTTTCTCGCCTGCAAGGCGCCTCCAGGATAGTATTCCAGCGGAATAGCACTGGCAATAAGCCCACCGTGTTTGTACATATCGCTGAACAGAGACTCCACCAGATCGGCAACAGCATCAAGTACTACTACCTCCCCCAGAAAATTTGCCTGACTATCAAATTGCCAATAGTTGAAGTTGACCAATCTCAAACGATCACAATTGACAGGTGCTTCGCTGCCTAACACGCCGCTTTGTTGTAAGTGAAGACAGCGCTCCGGAGAGACCGAGCCAACATCAGCCACACCGGGCATCCCCCACAACGCACTCAACAGTAATACCGCGCACTTACTTTTGTTCATTACAATTGACCTATATAGTCGCCACCCACAAAAGTCATCACTCTGGACCCTCACCGCCGAGCTAAGAAATTGGACACTTCCGAATCCTTATCAAGACGGCGGTCAATTTGTTGTAAGGGAAAAGAAGTGAAACTCCCCCACACGCTCGGCGAACCAAGCACTGCGCTCGGGGTTGCCGGGGCGGTAATGCAGACGGTTGACGCTAGTGTGTGCGGCCGCCACAGGGTCAATCATCGTAGAACCACCGGTTCGCTGGCAAAATTGATGTACTCGAAGCGCACCACACGCAAACGGCTGCAAGAGGGTCAGAGCCATAGAGAGTGCGAGCGCCAGGGCCAGGCGGCGGTAAATATCTAGCCCTTCAAGCACCAATGCCGGATTAACACGCGAACAGATCCTGCAGCAGTTGCAGGTGTTGCCGTTGAGCATCCAGATGCACCCGCGCGCCCATCGGCAAGGTCAGGTTGGGATCGCAATGGCCGCTGCGCCAACCCGCCAGCACCGGAATATTCAGCGGCGCGAAGAACTGGCGCAACAACGGCGCCAGCGCCTCCAGCGTGATCCCGGCAAAATCCCCGACCAGCACACCCTGAATACCCTCAAGTTTGCCCGCCAGGCGCAACTGGGTTAGCAGGCGATCGACGCGGAACAGCGGCTCGTTGACGTCTTCGATAAACAGGATACCTCCCGTGCAGTCTATTTCTGCGGGGGTCGCGAGGGTCGCGCACAGCAGCGACAGGTTGCCGCCCAGCAATCGCCCGCTGGCTGCACCAGGCAGAACAGTGGTCAATGGCCAGTCCTGGGGATGCTCCAGCACATCGCCAGCACCCAATTGACCGCAGATCTGCTCAAACAGCGAGGACAGGGTCGGCTCCTGTTTGTTACCCAGCAATTCGGACTTGAGCATGGCACCATGGAACGACACAAACCCGGCATGGCGGGCAATAGCCGTGTGCAACGCGGTGATGTCGCTGTAGCCGACCAGGGGCTTGGGATGACGGCGCAACAGCTCGAAATCGATCCCTTCAAGCAAGCGCATGCTGCCATAGCCGCCACGCAGGCAGATGATTGCATCGACATCGCTGGCGGCAAAAGCGTCGTGCAGGTCTTGCAGGCGCTGGGCGTCAGTGCCGGCGAGGTAGCCGTTCGCAGCAGTCACGCCCGGGTAGATCCGGCACCGATAACCGCGCGCCTCGAACCATTGGTTGACCTTGAGCGTGTCGACCTCGGCCGGCCCTGCCGGAGCGATGATTGCAATCAGCCCACCTGCGGGCAGGGGCATCGGCAGCGGCTGGGCATGCGTCAGTACAGCGGCATGGGCTACGAAGGGTAGGTTCATCCAGACAACTCCTTGTGTGGACAGGTCTGCAAACAAAAATGCCGATGTCGCTGGGCAGCGGACATCGGCATCGAGAGGACCAGGCGTCGATCAGAGTTTGATCTTGGCCTCGTGCGCCTGCTGGTCGGCATGGTACGAAGAACGCACCAGCGGGCCGGAGGCGACGTTCTTGAAGCCCATCTTGTAGCCTTCTTCAGCGAACCAGGCGAAGGTGTCCGGGTGCACGAAACGCTGCACCGGCAAGTGGCTGCGCGAAGGCTGCAGGTACTGGCCGAGGGTCAGCATGTCGATGTTGTGCTCGCGCATGCGATGCATCACTTCGATCACTTCTTCGTCAGTTTCACCCAGGCCCAACATCAGGCCGGACTTGGTCGGTACGTGCGGGACCAGCTCCTTGAACTTCTGCAGCAAGGTCAGCGACCACTGGTAATCCGAGCCCGGACGGGCGGCCTTGTACAGACGCGGTACGGTTTCCAGGTTGTGGTTGAACACATCCGGCGGCTCTTGCGCGGTAATAGCCAGCGCCACGTCCATCCGGCCACGGTAGTCGGGCACCAGGGTTTCCAGCTGAACACCCGGCGACAGCTTGCGGATTTCCCGCAGGCAGTCGGCAAAGTGCTGGGCACCACCGTCACGCAGGTCGTCGCGGTCGACCGAGGTGATCACCACGTACTTCAGACGCAGGTCGGCAATCGCCACCGCCAGGTTCATCGGTTCGTCAGCGTCCAGCGCTTTCGGCCGGCCGTGGCCGACGTCGCAGAACGGGCAACGACGGGTGCAGATGTCACCCATGATCATGAAGGTTGCGGTGCCACCCGAGAAGCACTCGCCCAGGTTCGGGCAGGAGGCCTCTTCGCACACGCTGTGCAGCTTGTGTTTGCGCAGCAGTTGCTTGATGCGGTCGACTTCCGGCGAAACCGGGATACGCACGCGAATCCAGTCAGGCTTCTTCGGCAGCTCGTCGGTAGGGATGATCTTTACCGGGATACGCGCGACTTTTTCCGCGCCACGCAGTTTCACACCCGCCTCGACCTTGGGCCGAGGCGCTGGCGTCACGCTTTGCACTGGTTCTTGCACAACAGTAGTCATATTCAGAAGATTCCGCCCGTAAGGGTCGTCTGCTCAGCATAGTCGAGGTGCTTGACCAGCTGCCCGCGCAGCCTTGCCCTTACCTCAGAGAGTTCGATCGAGCCTGCCTGGTCGCGCAGCTGGGTCATGGCCAGCCCCGCATACCCGCAGGGGTTAATCCGGCGGAATGGCCCAAGGTCCATGTCCACGTTCAGGGCAAGGCCGTGGAACGAACAGCCATTGCGAATCCGCAGGCCGAGCGAGGCGATCTTCGCCCCCTCGACATAGACGCCCGGCGCATCGGCCTTGGCCGCCGCCTCGACGTTGTAACTGGCCAGCAGCTCGATCAGGCAGCGCTCGATGCGGCTGACCAGCTCACGCACGCCAAAGCCCAGGCGCCGTACATCGAGCAGCAGGTAGGCGACCAACTGGCCCGGACCGTGGTAGGTCACCTGGCCACCGCGATCGGTCTGCACCACCGGAATGTCTCCCGGCACCAGCAGATGCTCGGCCTTGCCAGCCTGGCCCTGGGTGAACACCGCCGGGTGTTCAACCAGCCAGACCTCATCGGCCGTGCCCGGGCCACGCTGGTCGGTGAACCGACGCATGGCCTCCAGCACCGGCTGGTAAGGCAGCAGGCCGAGGTCGCGAAAGCCGAGGCACGCGGGCATCAAAGCACCATTTTCACGATGCCGGTCGCGCGCAGGGCGCTGTTGATATCGTGCAGCTGGTCTTCACCGGTGGCGATGATGTGCAGTTGCACCGTGGTGTACTTGCCTTCCTTGCTCTGACGCTCAGCCAGGGTGCTCATGTCGACCGTGGCGTGCTTCTTGAGGATCTCGATTACCGTGTCCTTGAAATTGACTACGGTGTCGCCGATGACCTTGATCGGGTAATCGGCGCAAGGGAATTCGATTTTGTGCGATTTGTCAGCTTCGGTCATGGCAGTAACGGCCTCGTAAGCCGTGGCAACAACAACGCCCCCGCGTGAATGGCGGGGGCGTGGCAGGTCACGATATCAGTTGAACAACCCGTAGAAGAATAGCCGAATGCTATCCCACACACGACGGAAGAAACCGCCTTCCTCAACGCCATCCAGCGCGATCAGGTCGGCACTGTGGACAACCTTGTCATCCAGTTTGACTTCCACTTTACCGATCACGTCACCTTTGTTGATCGGAGCGATCAGCTGCGGGTTCATGGTCATGCTTGCGGCCAGGTTTTTCAATTGGCCTTTAGGCAAAGTCATGCTCAGGTCCTGGGCCAGCCCGGCTTTGACCTGGTTGGTTGCACCCTTCCAGACTGGCGCCTGGGCAAGTTCGGTACCCTTCTGGTAGAAGGTCTGGGTTTCGAAGAAGCGGAAGCCGTAGGTCAGCAGCTTCTGGGTTTCGGCCGCACGCGATTGCTCGCTGTTGGTACCGAAGACCACGGCGATCAGGCGCATGCCGTCACGTACCGCCGAAGACACCATGCAATAACCGGCTTCGTCGGTGTGGCCGGTTTTCAGGCCGTCGACGGTCTTGTCGCGCCACAGCAGCAGGTTGCGGTTAGGCTGCTTGATGTTGTTCCAGAAGAACTCCTTCTGCGAGTAGATCGCATAGTGAGCCGGATCTTCGTGGATGATTGCGCGCGCCAGCACTGCCATGTCGTGGGCCGACGAGTAGTGCTCGGGATTCGGCAGGCCGGTGGGGTTCATGAAGTGGCTGTTGCTCATGCCCAGATCGGTCGCGGTCTTGTTCATCATGTCGGCGAAGGCGTCTTCGCTGCCGGCGATGTGCTCGGCCAGGGCAACGCTGGCGTCGTTACCCGACTGGATGATAATGCCGTGCAGCAGGTCGCTGACGCTGACCTGGGTGCCGACCTTGATGAACATCCGCGAACCGCCGGTACGCCAGGCGTTTTCACTGACGGTCACCGGATCGTTCTCGCCAATCTGCCCGCGACGGATATCCAGGGTCGCGATGTAGGCGGTCATCAGCTTGGTCAGGCTCGCCGGAGGCAGACGCTGGTCACCATTGTTCTCGACCAGGATGTTGCCGCTGGAGGCTTCCATGAGCACGTAGGACTTGGCAGCCAGTTGCGGCGGCGACGGCATCATCTGCTCTGCCGCGAAGGCGGCAGGGGCAATCATCAGCGGTACAAGCAGGCAAAGGCGTTTGGCAAAGCTGGTAATGTTCATCCGTCTCTCGAAATGGCTAATGGGCTCATGCCCTCATGGGCAAAACGTTTACAGGCGCATGGCCTGACGGGCAAAACCGCCATTGTACATGGCGGCTGCGCCCGGCTGCATGACAAACCGATCAGTCCCCCCGATCAGTCTGCCGTGACGACTTTGGGTTGTCCCAGATTGGCCAGACGCACGCTGTCCTGCATCTGCTGGGCTTCACCCTGGCTGTTGATCGGCCCCAGGCGAACCCGGTGCAGGGTCTGCTGGTTACGCACGATCGAACTGATGAACACCGGCGCGCTGACCATGCTGCTGAGCTTGGAGCGCAACAGCTCGGCGGCGTCCGGGTTGGCGAAGGCACCGACCTGCAAGTAAAGACCATTACTGGCCAGGGTGTTGTTGCTTGCGACCTGCACCGGCACCACCGAAGCGGCGTGCTGTTGCGGTGGCGGCGTCCATTGCTCGACCGCGCCGGTGCTGGCCGGCATGGCCTGGGTCTGAGCCACTTGCGGCTGATCAAGGACCATGGGCGCCGGCTGGCCACGCTGGGCCCACCATTGTTTCGGGTCGATGCCCTCGACGCGCACCCGCGCGGTGCCGGTTTCGGCATAACCGAGCTTCTTCGCCGCCGCATAGGACAGGTCGATGATGCGGTCGGAGTAGAACGGCCCGCGGTCGTTGACCCGCAGGATCACGCTGCGCTGGTTGTCGAGATTGGTAACCTTGACGTAGGCCGGCAGTGGCAAGGTCTTGTGCGCCGCACTCATACCATAGAGGTCATAGACCTCGCCATTGGCGGTGTTCTGGCCATGAAACTTGGTGCCATACCAGGACGCCGTGCCCTCGGCGCGGTAGTTGCGCGACTCGGGGATCGGGAAATAGGTCTTGCCCAGTACGGTGTAGGGGTTGGCCTTGTAATTACCGGTGTGCACCGTAGGTGTCGCGTCTGGAATCTTCGAGACGTCGACATCCCACCAGGGCGCGCCATCCTTGTGGGCCCGGTTTATATCCAGGCCTGGCTTGGCACGTACGACATTACCGGAGGGTTGCGAAGAACTGCTTGGGCGGCTGCTCGAACAACTCACCAGTACCAGGCCCAGGGCCGCACAGCCGAGCATTTTCAACGATGTAGCAGAGAACATTCCGCGCATTACTTGGCGCCCCGTGCTTGAACCAGCAGGTCCGAGAGCTGATGCACTGCCATGGCATACATCACGCTGCGGTTATAGCGAGTGATCGCGTAGAAGTTTTTCAGGCCCAGCCAGTATTCGGGGCCGTTGTCGCCTTCGAGCCGGAACGCCGTGACCGGCAGATCATCGCGCAGCGCATCATGACTCGACCACCCCAGTGCCCGCAACTCCCCGACTGTCTTGACCGCGTCGATGCCCGGGCTCAGCCCCTCATCGACACGCTCGCCACGCACCATGGCGCGGCTGACCACCTGCTCACCGGCCACCCAGCCATGCCGCTTGAAGTAGCTGGCGACGCTGCCAATGGCATCATCCGGGTTGTTCCAGATATTGATGTGACCGTCGCCGTCAAAGTCGACGGCGTAGGCGCGAAAGCTGCTCGGCATGAACTGCGGCAGGCCCATGGCGCCGGCGTAAGAGCCCTTGAGGGTCAGCGGATCGACTTGTTCTTCACGGGCCAGCAACAGGTATTCGCGCAATTCCTTGCGGAAGAATTCGGCGCGTGGCGGGTAATCGAAGCCCAGGGTCGACAGTGCGTCGATCACCCGGTAATTGCCGGTGTTGCGACCAAAGAAGGTTTCGACACCGATGATTGAGACGATCACCTGGGCCGGGACCCCATATTCCTGTTCGGCGCGGGCCAAGGTGGCCTCATGCTGGCGCCAGAAATCCACGCCCCGGGCAACCCGGGCGTCGGTGAGGAACATAGGACGGTAGTCTTTCCAGGGCTTTACCCGCTCAGCAGGGCGCGAGATCGCGTCGAGGATCGCCTGCTTGCGCTGCACCTCGCGAAACACCGCCATCAACTGCTCACCGGCAAAACCGTAGTCGCGGGTCATCTCACCGACGAACTCGGCCACTTTGGGCGAGCCGTCATAGTCACCGGCCAAAGCGCTCTGCGCCCCGCCCAGCAAACCCAGAAAGCCGACCCAGGGTGCACAGCGAGCCACCCAGCCACGCATTGCTTGCATGTAATTGTTCACCTTATTCAAACCTGCGCAATCCATTTGCGGTGCGTATGGATCGACATTAAAACTCCAAACGCTGACAGCAGCGTCACCAACGAAGTTCCGCCATAACTAATGAAGGGCAGCGGCACGCCCACCACGGGCAACAAGCCGCTGACCATACCGATGTTGACGAAGACATAGACAAAGAAGGTCATGGTCAGGCTGCCGGCCAGCAATTTGCCGTAGAGCGTCTGGGCCTGGGCGGTAATCACCAGGCCACGGCCGATCAGCAGCAGGTAGATCAGCAGCAGCGCACAGATGCCGACCAGGCCGAATTCCTCGCCGAGCACGGCAATGATGAAGTCGGTGTGGCTTTCCGGCAGAAAGTCCAGGTGCGACTGGGTACCCAGCAGCCAGCCCTTGCCGAACACCCCGCCCGATCCGATTGCCGCCTTCGACTGGATAATGTTCCAGCCGGTGCCCAGCGGATCGCTTTCCGGGTCGAGGAAGGTCAGCACCCGCTGCTTCTGATAGTCGTGCATGACGAAGAACCACATGGCCACCGCCACCGGCACCGCCGCCGTCACCACACTGAGGATCCAGCGCCAGCGCAAGCCACCCATAAACAGCACGAAGGCACCGGAAGCAAGGATCAACAAGGCGGTGCCCAGGTCCGGTTGACGCACGATGAGGATGAACGGCAGGCCAATCATGATCAGGCTGATCATCACGTGCTTGAGGTGTGGCGGCAGCGAGCGCTTGGCCAGGTACCAGGCGATGGTCGCCGGCATGATGATCTTCATGAATTCCGAGGGCTGGAAGCGAATCACCCCGGGAATGTTGATCCAGCGTGTTGCGCCCATGGCGTTGTGGCCCATGACGTCAACCACCACCAGCAGGATGACCCCGACGACATAGGCCAACGGTACCCAGCGCGCCATGAAACGTGGCTCCAACTGGGCGATCACGAACATCGACACCAGGCCGATGCCAAAGGAACTGGCCTGCTTGAGCAGCAGGTCCCAGTTCTTGCCGCTGGCCGAATACAGCACGAACAGGCTGCCGGCGGCCAGAGTCAGCAGCAGGATCAGCAACGGCCCGTCGATATGGATACGCTGCAGGAAGCTGGCGCGACGACGCATGACGTCCTCGCTGGAAAGCATGCGGTCGAAGTTGTTTTTCACGGGGCCGATTCCTGAACAACGGTAGCGGGAGCGAACTCGGGCTTGAGTCGGCCGCTCTCGTCAAGCAACCAGGCGTCCATCACCTGGCGCATCACTGGCGCTGCGACTCGGCCACCTGCCTCGCCGTTTTCGATCATGACCGACACCACGATCCTGGGGTTCTCTGCCGGGGCGAAGCCAACGAACAGGGCGTGGTCGCGGTGGCGCTCCTGAACCTTGTTACGGTCGTACTTCTCGCCCTGTTTGATTGCCACTACCTGAGCGGTACCGCTCTTGCCGGCGATGCGGTACTGGGCCCCAGCGGCGGCGGCACGGGCGGTGCCGCGGGCGTTGTGCATCACCTGCTCCATGCCATGGGTGACCTTGGCCCAGTCGGACTTGTCGCGCAGCACGATGTCTTCCATCGGATTATTATCCACAGGCGGCTGGCCTTCGATGGTCTTGGCCAGGTGCGGACGGTTCCACTTGCCCTTATTGGCGATCAGCGCGATGGCCTGGGCCATCTGCAGCGGTGTGGTCTGCATGTAGCCCTGGCCGATACCAAGGATCAGCGTCTCGCCCGGGAACCAGGCCTGACGGCGGGTGGCGCGCTTCCATTCGCGGGTCGGCATCAGGCCGGGAGACTCCTCGAACATGTCCAGGGCGACTTTCTGCCCGAGGCCGAACCTGTTCATGTAGCTGGACAGGCGGTCGATGCCCATCTTGTGCGCCAGGTCGTAGAAGTAGGTGTCGTTGGAACGCATGATCGCCAGGTCCAGGTCGACCCAGCCGTCGCCACTGCGGTTCCAGTTACGGTACTTGTGATCATAGTTGGGCAACTGGTAGTAGCCCGGGTCGAACACCCGGCTGGAGGCGGTGACCACACCACTGTCCAGGCCGGCGACGGCCACTGCCGGCTTGATGGTCGAGCCCGGCGGATACAGGCCGCGCAGCACGCGGTTGAACAATGGCCGGTCGATCGAGTCGCGCAGCTCGGCGTAAGCCTTGAAGCTGATGCCGGTGACGAATGGGTTGGGGTCGAAACTCGGCTGGCTGACCATCGCCAGCACCTCGCCAGTGTTCGGGTCGAGGGCGACGATAGCACCACGACGCCCGGCCAGGGCAATCTCGGCGGCTTCCTGCAGCTTGATGTCGAGGCTCAGGACAATGTCTTTGCCAGGAACCGGATCGGTGCGCTTGAGCACCCGCAATACCCGGCCACGGGCGTTGGTCTCGACCTCTTCGTAACCCACCTGGCCATGCAGCTCCGGCTCGTAGAAACGCTCGATGCCGGTCTTGCCGATATGGTGGGTGCCGCTGTAGTTGACCGGATCGAGGGCCTTCAGCTCTTTTTCGTTGATCCGCCCGACATAGCCGACCGAGTGGGCAAAGTGCGCGCCCTGCGGGTAGTGACGCACCAACTGGGCGACCACTTCCACACCCGGCAGGCGGAACTGGTTCACCGCGATGCGGGCGATCTGTTCCTCGGTCAGCTCGAACAGGATCGGCACCGGCTCGAACGGCCGACGCCCCTGGCGCATGCGCTTTTCAAACAGGGTGCGGTCGTCCGGGGTCAGCTCCAGTACCTCGACGATCACATCGAGCACCTGCTGCCAGTCGCCGGAACGCTCGCGGGTCATGCTCAGACTGAAGCTGGGCCGGTTGTCGGCGATGATCACCCCGTTGCGGTCGAAGATCAGCCCACGGGTCGGCGGAATCGGTTGCACATGCACCCGGTTGTTTTCCGACAGGGTCGAGTGATAGTCGTACTGAATCACCTGCAGGTAATACAGGCGGGCGATCAACACGCAGATCAGCAGGACGATCGCCACTGCGCCGACCACGACGCGGCTACGCACCAGACGGGCGTCTTTCTCGTGATCCTTGAGGCGAATCGGCTGCGACATTGAAAAGGCTTAAGGCTTATTTATGGTAGGGATGCCCGGACAGTACGGTCCAGGCGCGGTACAGCTGTTCGCCGATCAGTATCCTTACCAACGGGTGGGGCAGTGTCAGCGGCGACAGCGACCAGCGCTGTTCGGCCCGCGCGCAGACTTCCGGCGCCAGCCCTTCGGGGCCGCCGACCATGAAGTTGACGGTGCGCGAGTCCAGGCGCCAGCGGTCCAGTTCGACCGCCAGTTGCTCGGTACTCCAGGGCTTGCCATGGACCTCCAGGGTGACAATCCGTTCCCCTGGCTGGACCTTGGCAAGCATGGCCTCGCCCTCCTGACGAATCAGGCGAGCGACATCGGCATTCTTGCCCCGGGTATTGAGCGGTATTTCCACCAGCTCCAGCGACAGCTCCGAGGGCAGGCGCTTGGCATACTCATGCCAACCGTCCTCGACCCACTTGGGCATGCGCGAGCCGACCGCGATCAGACGCAGACGCACGAGCCTTCCTTACTCCCGATCTTTCAGCTTGTCTGAAAAGTCGTGGGTGTTTTCCGGACTGTGGTGCTTGCCGTCGGCGGCGCGGCTCTGCTCGGCACCCATCCACAGGCGTTCGAGGTCATAGAACTGACGGGCAGCGGCGGTCATCATGTGCACGATGACGTCGTTGAGGTCGAGCAGCACCCAGTCGCTGTCGCCCTTGCCTTCTTCGCCCAGTGGCTGCACGCCCTTGGCCTTGACCTGCTCACGGACCTTTTCCAGCATCGCGCTGATCTGGCGGTTGGAGGTACCGGTAGCGATGATCATGTAATCGGTCAGGCTGTGCTTTTCTTTTACGTCGATGATCTGGATATCCTGGGCCTTGACGTCTTCCAGGGCTGCCTTGGTCAGTTCGACCAGCTCTTCGGCGCTGACATGGTGTTTTTGCTTGGTCATATAAAACTCATTCAACTCAATAGTATGAGGTGCTTTTCAGCACCCTCAGTTCGGCGCACGGTAAAGGTTGTGCGCATCGATGTAGGCCAGTACTGCGTCCGGCACCAGAAACCGCACCGACTTGCCGCTGGCCAGCAGCTGTCGGATCTGCGTGGCTGACACCGCAAGCGGCGTCTGCCAGACGAATGCAATATTCCCGGCAGGCCCTTGCAGGGCCTGCGGATCACTGACCGAACGTGCCGCCAGCAGATTGCGCAGGGCATCCGGTGGCTCGACGTCGGCATCCGGGCGTTGCAGCACCAGAATGTGACAGTGTTGCAGCAATTCTTCCCAACGATGCCAACCGGGCAGGCCGCAAAACGCGTCCCAGCCCAGCAGCAGAAACAGTTGCTCCGAAGCGGCCATTTCGGCACGCATCAGTTCCAGCGTCTCGACGGTGTACGACGGCTTGTCACGCGCAAGCTCCCGGGCATCGACCGCCAGGGTCGGCACACCTTCAACGGCGCACCGCACCATCGCCAGGCGATCCTGCGCCGACACTTGCGGTGTGTCGCGGTGCGGCGGGCGGGCGTTGGGCATCAGCCGCAGCTCGTCCAGCGCCAGCACTTCGGCTACCTCCAGCGCACTGCGCAGGTGGCCGATGTGCACCGGGTCGAATGTCCCGCCGAGTACGCCGATGCGCCGGGTGGGCGACATCGTCGAGACGGGGGCGGGCGGTTTGCGCTCGGCCAAGTCAGAGCGACTCCTGTCCGCGCAGCTGGCCGTCGCCGATCACCACGTACTTCTCGCAGGTCAGGCCTTCCAGGCCGACCGGGCCACGGGCGTGCAGCTTGTCGGTGGAAATCCCGATTTCCGCGCCCAGGCCATACTCGAAACCGTCGGCAAAGCAGGTCGGGGTGTTGATCATCACCGAAGACGAATCGACCTCGGCCATGAACTGGCGAGCCTGCGCCTGATGTTCGGTAACGATGGCATCGGTGTGGTGCGAGCCATAGCGATTGATGTGTTCGATAGCCTGGTCCAGGCCCTCCACCACGCGGATCGACAAGATCGCCGCAAGGTATTCGGTGTGCCAGTCTTCTTCGCTCGCCGGCAGCGCCTCGATGACCTGCCGAGTACGCTCGCAGCCGCGCAGTTCGACGCCTTTTTCCCGAAATTGGCGGGCCATTTCCGGCAAGAACTCGGCAGCCACCGACTGGTCGACCAGCAGAGTTTCCATCGCCCCGCAGATGCCATAACGGTAGGTCTTGGCGTTGAACGCGATGCGCCGGGCCTTGTCCAGCTCGGCATGCTCGGCCACATAGACGTGGCAGATGCCGTCCAGGTGCTTGATCACCGGCACCCGCGCGTCGCGGCTGATGCGCTCGATCAGGCCCTTGCCGCCACGCGGGACGATGACATCGACGAACTCGGGCATGCTGATCAGCGCACCGACCGCTTCGCGATCGGTGGTCTCGACCACTTGCACCACCGCAGCCGGCAGGCCGGCCTCGGCCAGGCCACGCTGGATACAGACGGCAATGGCACGATTGGAATGGATAGCCTCTGAACCGCCACGCAAGATAGTTGCGTTACCCGACTTCAGGCACAGGCTCGCGGCATCGATGGTCACGTTCGGCCGGGACTCGTAGATAATGCCGATCACGCCCAGGGGCACGCGCATCTTGCCGACCTGAATACCCGATGGCCGGTAGCTCATGTCGCGGATCGCGCCGACCGGGTCCGGCAGGCTGGCGACCTGGCGCAGGCCGACGATCATGCCGTCGATGCGCGCCGGCGTCAGCGCCAGGCGCTCGAGCATGGCCGGTTCCAGGCCATTGGCGCGGCCAGCGGCGAGGTCCAGCTCATTGGCGGCGCTCAGCTCGGCGCGAGCAGCATCCAGCGCGTTGGCGGCGGCTTGCAGGGCGCGGTTCTTCTGCGCGGTGCTGGCACGGCCGATCACGCGCGACGCCGCGCGGGCAGCGCGACCCAGGCGGGTCATGTAGTCAAGAACGGACTCAGTCATGGGCTCAGTGGTCTTGGCGAAGGGGAAAATCGGATGATTATAACTGTCGCGTGAGCCCACGCCCAGCGGTGACAGGCGGATGGTCGAAAACAGTACCGGCCCCACACTCCATAATGGCCATTCAGGGTTGGTTAAGGCAGAAATTGCTATCATCGCCCACCTGTCCAGCCGCGAACTTCGCCAGCATGCCCGACTCCGCCCCCTGCCCGCCCCAGGCCCTGCCCGATAGCTTCTTCGATCGCGACGCAGCAGAACTGGCCAAGGCCCTGCTGGGCAAGGTCATCCGCCACCGCCACGGTCCGTACTGGCTGGCCGCGCGGATCATCGAGACCGAGGCCTATTACCTCAGCGACAAGGGCAGCCACGCCTCGCTTGGCTACACCGAAAAACGCCGGGCACTGTTCCTCGATGGCGGGCACATCTACATGTATTACGCCCGCGGTGGCGATTCGTTGAACTTCAGCGCCCACGGTCCGGGCAATGCGGTGTTGATCAAGTCGGCCTTTCCCTTCATCGATGCCCTGTCGGACGCCAACAGCCTGGCGCAGATGCAACTGAACAACCCCGACGCCAGCAACCAGCCACGCCCGCCCGAACGCCTGTGCGCCGGCCAGACCCTGCTGTGCAAGGCCCTGGGCCTGAAAGTGCCGCACTGGGACGGCAAACGCTTCGATGCCGAGCAGCTGTTTGTCGAGGACTGCGGTATCAAAGTGAAACAAATTATCCAGACCACCCGCTTGGGGATTCCTCACGGTCGCGATGAACATCTGCCCTACCGTTTCGTCGACGCCGACTTCGCCCGCCATTGCACACGGAACCCGCTGCGCCGGGGTCAAGTCGAAGGCCGGGACTACTTCTTACTGACACAAGGAAACTGACACGATGGGCCCATGGCTCGACAGCCTGACCACTTGGCTCAGCGCCAACCCGCAGTGGCTTGGCTTGGCAATTTTTCTGGTGGCCTGCGTGGAATGCCTGGCAATTGCCGGGATCATCGTCCCCGGCACCGTCCTGCTGTTCGCCGTGGCCGTACTGGCCGGTAGCGGTGCACTGAGCCTGGGCGAAACCCTGCTGCTGGGCTTTGCCGGTGGTTTACTGGGGGACGCGATCTCCTACACCCTGGGCCGGCGTTTTCACCAGAATATCCGCCGCCTGCCACTGCTGCGCCATCACCCGGAATGGATCGGCAGCGCCGAGACCTACTTCCAGCGCTATGGTATCGCCAGCCTGCTGGTCGGCCGCTTCATCGGCCCGCTACGGCCGATGCTGCCGATGGTTGCCGGCATGTTCGACATGCCTCTGCCGCGCTTCATTGCGGTGAGCCTGCTCGCCGGCGCCGGCTGGGCTGTCGCCTACCTGCTGCCGGGCTGGGCCACTGGCGCAGCCATGCGCCTGCCGCTACCGGAGGGTTTCTGGCCACAGGCGGGGGTGGTGATGGGAGGCCTTGCAGTGCTGATCGGCCTGAGCGTCAACAGCAGCCTGCGCAGCATGCGGCGCGGCACCCGGCTGATTGCCGGGATGAGCCTGCTGGCCCTGATCGGCCTGTTCCTCGGCTGGCCGTACCTGACCCAGTTCGACCAGGGCCTGATGACCCTGATCCAGGAAAACCGCAGCCGCGCTATCGATGGCAGCGTGGTGCTGATCACCCGCCTGGGCGATTTTCGCACCCAGTTCTTCCTCGGTGGCCTGCTCACTGGCCTGCTGCTGCTAGCCCGGCAGTGGCGTCCGGCGATTTTCGCCGGCAGCACGCTGATCGGCACAGCCCTGGCCAATGGCAGCCTCAAATGGTTGTTCGCCCGGGCACGCCCCGAGGTGCTGAGCGATCCACTGACCACCTACAGCATGCCCAGTGGCCACAGCTCGGCAGCCTTTGCCTTCTTTCTGGTCCTGGCGGTACTCGCCGGCCGCGGCCAGCCGCCGCGCATGCGCCTGACCTGGATCATGCTGGGCTGCATTCCGGCGCTGTCGATCGCACTGTCGCGGGTGTACCTCGGCGCGCACTGGCCGACCGACATTCTCGCCGGTGCCATGCTCGCCTGCTGCGTGTGCGCCACCAGCCTGACCCTGACCCAGTACCGCCAGCCGCTCACCGCCCTGCCGTTGCGGGTGTGGTGGCTGATCCTGCCGGCCTGCGTCGCCCTGCTGGCATTCTTTGCCCTGCACTCGTTGCCGCACGCCCTGTTGCGCTACCAGTACTGAAGGCTCAGGCGAACAGCTCGCCTTGAATTCGATCAAGCAGCGCCTGGATAGCTTCCAGGCGCTGGCGCGGTGAGTCGATGGCCAGCAAGTCGAGCTTGTCCTCTTCGACAAAGGGCAGCAGGTAGGCGAGCTGGTTGGCCAGCGCCTGCTGGCCGGTGACGGCCACTGGCATGCCAAGGGATTCGACCATCGGGTGCTCGCCCAATGCAGTGAGCAGCGCCAGCAAATCATCATGATCATCTTCCAGCGGCGCATCGGCCTGCTCCGGCAACCAGGAAACATCGGCCACCAGTAACTGGTCCTTCTGCACCTCGAATGGCCCGACGCGAAAACGCCGGGTGCCCTCGACGCGAATACCGAGCAGGCCGTTGCCCTGCTGCTGGAAGTCGCGAATCACGGCCTCACAGCCCACCTGGGAGAAGCCCGTAGGCACCACGCCGACCTGCTCGCCCTCGAGGATGCACACCACGCCAAAACCGCCACCCTGTTTCATGATGCGGCCGATCATGTCCAGATAGCGCGCCTCGAAGATCTGCAGATCGAGAAAGCAGCCCGGGAACAGCACGGTATTGAGTGGAAACAGCGGTAACGTCATTGCAACTCCTCAAGCTACCAGGCTAACCGCCAGTGGCAGGAATACCGCCGTGGCAACCCCCATCAGGCTCATCGCCAAGGCCGCGAAGGCCCCGCATTCGTCACTTTCCTGCAGTGCCACCGAAGTACCCACCGCATGCGCGGTCACGCCCAGGGCCATGCCACGGGCTTCCGGGCTGTGCACGCCGCAACGGCTGAGCAAGGCCGGGCCGAAAATAGCCCCGATCACCCCGGTGATCAGCACGAACACCGCCGCCAACGCCGCCACGCCGCCAATCTGCTCGGCCACCAGCATGGCAATCGGCGAGGTGACCGATTTCGGCGCCATGGTCATCAGGATCATGTGCTCGGCGCCAAACCACCATCCCAGTAACAGGCAGGCGCCGGTGGCGAACACCCCTCCGATTACCAGCGTAGTAAAGGTCGGCCAGAACAGCTGGCGAATGCGTCGCAGGTTGAGGTAGAGCGGGACCGCCAGCGCCACCGTGGCCGGGCCCAGCAAGATGTTCATGATCTCGGTGCTTTTGCGGTACTCGCTGTAGGTCAGGCCGCAGCTGAGCAGTACGCCAATGACCACCAGCATCGACACCAGCACCGGCTGCAGGAAGATCCAGCGGGTTTTTTCATAGGCGGCCAGCACCAGTTGGTAGGCGCCCAGGGTGATGCCGATGCCGAACAGCGGATGATGAATGACGGCAGCTGCGGTGCCGCCCCAGTCCAGGCTCATGGCTGCTCCTCATGCGAGCCTTGGCGGGCGATCAGCTTGTGCATCAGCACGCCGACAAACACCAGGGTGAGCAACGCCGACAGCACCAGGGCACCGACGATGGCCCAGAAATCCGCGGCAATGTCGGCAGCGTAAACCATCACCCCCACCGCCGGCGGCACCAGCAACAGCGGCAGGTAGCGCAGCAGGCTGTTGGCCGCCTCGCTCAAGGGCGCGCCCACCTCGCCACGCAGCATCAGGAATACCAGCAGCAACAGCAGGCCGATGATCGGCCCCGGAAGGATCGGCACCAACAGGTGATTGATCGCCGTCCCTAGCAACTGGAACAGCACCAGCCAGGTCAAACCACGCAACAGCATAAGCATCTCCTTGAGGCCCGGCGGCCATTATAAGCACGCTAACGACCGGCCTATAAGCCAAGTTTGGCCGACTTGACCGCTTCCAGCGGGCGTGCTGATCTTAGGGCTTCGAATCTGCCGAAGTCATAAGAAAATCAAAGACAACCTGGAGAGTCAAAATGCCCTATGTACCTGTTGCAGAGCTTTCGCAGTACGTTGGAAAGGAACTGGGACGTTCCGAATGGCTGACCATCGATCAAGACCGCATCAACCTGTTTGCCGAGGCAACCGGCGACTTTCAGTTCATCCATGTCGACCCGATCAAGGCGGCAAAAACGCCATTTGGCAGCACCATCGCACACGGTTTTCTCACCCTGTCGCTGATCCCCAAGCTGATGGAAGGCCTTGTGGTCTTGCCTGAAGGTATGAAGATGGCCGTCAACTATGGCCTGGACAGCGTGCGCTTCATCCAGCCGGTGAAGGTCGACAGCAAGGTGCGGCTCAAGGTCGACCTGACCGCTGCCACCGAGAAGAAGCCCGGCCAATGGCTGCTCAAGATTACCGCCACCCTGGAAATCGAAGGTCAGGACAAACCCGCCTACATCGCTGAACCATTGACGCTCTGCTTCGTCTGAGTCCGGCATGAGGGTGAAACCGTCCTGACGACTGTTTCACCCGCCGCATTGTGCGGCATACTCGGGGCCTCACTCGTCCGGACCCCGCCATGCGCCTACTCGTTCCCCTTGCCCTGACCCTGCTGCTGGCCGCCTGCGGTGACGGTGAACCCTTGTCGCCCGCCGACGCACGCCTGCCCGATGGCGGGCGCTATCGTGGCGAGGTCGTCAACGGCCTGCTGCAAGGAGCCGGGCGCATCGACTACCCCAATGGCAGCTGGTACCAAGGCAATTTCCTCAATGGCCAGTGGCACGGCCAGGGCGAATGGCACGGCAGCAATGGCGAGATCTACCGCGGCCAGTTCCAGCAAGGCCTGTTCCACGGCCCGGGCACCCTGAAAACCCCGGGCAGCAGTTATACCGGCGGGTTCACACTCGGCCGCCGTGATGGCGAAGGCACCCTGAAGGAACCCGGCCTGCTCTACCGTGGCCAGTTCAAGGACGACCAGTACAACGGCGCCGGCCATCTCGAGCTGGCCGATGGCAGCCAGTACCAGGGCCTGTTCGCCCGTGGCCAACCCAATGGCGAAGGCATCCGCAGCGACGCCAGCGGCAACCAGTTCAGTGGTCATTTCGTCAACGGTCAGCTCGAAGGCAGCGGCACCTTCAACAGCGCCGAAGGCGATCAGTACATTGGCGCCTTTCACGACAATCGTCTGGAAGGCCGTGGCCGTTACGAAAACGTCGACGGCGATGTGTGGATCGGTCAGTTCAAGGACGGCTCGCTCAGCGGCAAGGGCGAGCTGATCGGCAGCGACGGCAGCCACTACAAAGGCAACTTCAGCGACTGGCGCTTTTCCGGCAACGGTCGCCTGCAATTGCCTGACGGCAGCGTCTATGTCGGCGGTTTCGAAAACGACACCTATCAGGGCAATGGCCGCCTGACCCTGATCGACGGTCACAGCGAAAGCGGCCTGTGGTTAAACGGCCAGCGCGTGCGCGACGAGCACGGCACGCTGCTGCCCGACCCGCTGGAGCTGGCACTGCTCAACCAGGGCACGCTGCTTGAACAAGCACTGACCAAGGTGCCGGCCTCAACCCCTGACATCGAACTCTATAGCCTGGCCCTGGGTGGCGATGGCAAGCAGAGCGTGTTCCTGCGTGAGGCCGATTACGTCAGCAGCATGCTCAAGAGCCGATTTGGCGCCGTCGGCCAGATCAACCTGGTCAACCACCGCGACCACCTCGCCGACCGGCCCATGGCCACCCGCGAGAACCTCGCCCGCGCCGTGCGCACCCTGGCCGAGCGCAGCGGCCCGGAAGACCTGGTGTTCATCTACCTGACCAGCCACGGCAGCCATGAACACGAGCTGGTGCTCGACCAGCCGCGCCTGCAACTGGCCGACCTGCCCGCCGATGCCTTGGCCGCGACCCTGGCGCCGCTCAAGACGCGTGACAAGATCATTGTCATCTCGGCCTGTTACTCCGGCGGCTATATCGCCCCGCTCAAGGATGACCGGACCCTGATCATCACCGCCTCGCGGGCGGACCGGGTGTCGTTCGGCTGTTCCGAAGAAGCCAACTTCACCTACTTCGGCGATGCCCTGTTCGCCCAGGCACTCAACCAGACCGACGATCTGCAGCAAGCGTTCGAGCTGGCCAAGGCGAGTGTTTCGCAACGCGAGTCGATTGAAGGCTTCGACGCCTCCGAACCGCAGATTTGGGCGCCGAAGGCCGTACTCGAACACTGGCAACGACTACGCCAGCAGCAGGCGCGCAAGGCATTGCAAAGTGGCGACGGGCAACAGACAGAGCATGCAAAAAATGCGAGCAACCACTAAGCTGACTGTATCAAGGGAGAGACATCATGTACTTGACGCCTCAGCACATCCTGCTTGCCGGAGCCACCGGTCTCACCGGTGAACACTTACTTGATCGGCTGCTCAACGAGCCCACCGTCAGCCGCGTACTGGCCCCAACCCGTCGTCCACTGGCCGAACACCCGCACCTGGAAAACCCGGTGGGTGACCCGGCGGTGTTTCTCCCGCAACTGGCAGGCCGCGTCGACATCGCCTTCTGCTGCCTGGGCACCACCATCAAGCAGGCCGGATCGGAGCCGGCCTTTCGCGCCGTCGACCTGGACATGGTCGTCGCCTTCGGCAAACGCGCCCGGGAAATGGGCGCACGGCATCTGCTGGTGGTCAGCGCCCTGGGTGCCGACCGTAGGTCGCCGATCTTCTACAACCGGGTCAAAGGTGAAATGGAAGCGGCGCTCAAAGCCCAGGACTGGCCGCAACTGACCATCGCCCGGCCTTCGTTGCTGCTGGGCGATCGTATCGAGCCGCGACTGTCGGAGCGACTGGCCGGCCCCTTTGCCAAACTGATTCCGGGGAAGTACCGGGGGATTGAAGCCTGTCAGCTGGCCCGGGCGTTGTGGCGTCTGGCGCTGGAAGAACAGGACGGGATTCGGATAGTCGAGTCCGATGAGTTGCGCAGGTTGGGTAAATAGCAATCGCAGGGCAAGCCCGCTCCCACTGTGGGAGCGGGCTTGCCCTGCGATGACTCCCGCCGCTACAGCCCGCCTGTCGCCTGGAACCCAACCCCCAGGGCAGTCAACACCGATAGCGGCAGCAACAAGGTATCGAGCAGTGCACTGCCCGGCAGATCCAGCCCCGGATACTTGGGTGCCTCGGCGCCAAAGCGGTCCATGGCGCAACAGCCTCCCTGCATGGCATACAAATCCAGGCGCGTACCGGCATAAACCAGCGGTGCTCCCGGCTTGGCTGCATCCAGGGTACGCACACTGGCGCAGCCGCTAGCCATCAAGCACAGCACCATCGCGCCAAGCAGGCGCTTCATTCATCGGCGCCAAAATGATGCTCGCCCCAACGCGGCAACATGTCCTGGGGGATGTCCAGCAGGTTGAGAATCCGCGCAACGACGAAGTCGATGAGGTCGTCGATGGTTTGCGGCTGATGATAGAACCCAGGCGCCGCCGGCAGGATCACTGCGCCCATGTTCGACAGCTTGAGCATGTTTTCCAGGTGAATGGTCGAGAACGGCGCTTCGCGTGGCACCAGAATCAGTTGCCGACGCTCCTTCAAGGTGACATCCGCGGCCCGCTCGATGAGGTTGTTGCAGGCACCGGTGGCGATTGCCGACAGGGTACCGGTGGAGCACGGCACCACCACCATCGCCGCCGGCGCACCGGAGCCCGAGGCTACCGGCGACATCCAGTCTTCCTTGCCATACACGCGAATCTGCCCGGCGGCGGCGCCGGTGTACTCGGTGAGAAAGGCTTGCATGGCCTGCGGCTTGGCCGGCAGCAACACATCAGTCTCGGTGGCCATGACCAGTTGTGCAGCCTTGGAGATCAGAAAATGCACCTCGCGGTCTTCGCGCACCAGGCAATCGAGCAAGCGCAGCCCATACTGCGCTCCCGAAGCCCCGGTCATGGCCAGCGTGATGCGTTGCGGCCCGCTCATTTCAGCGCCTCGGCCAGCTTGCCGTGCAGGCCGCCAAAGCCGCCGTTGCTCATGATCACCACCTGGGTACCAGGCTTGGCCTGGCTCTTGACCCGTTCGATGATGGCTTCAAGGCTGTCGGCGACCACAGCAGGCACCTTGCATTGGGCGGCGGTGCCAGCCAGGTCCCAGCCCAGGTTCGGCGGTGCGTACCAGATCACCTGGTCGGCATCGTTGACGCTCTCGGGCAAGCCATCACGGTGAGCACCGAGCTTCATCGAGTTGGAGCGCGGCTCGATCACCGCAATCAACGGCGCGTCGCCGATGCGCTTGCGCAGGCCGTCGAGAGTAGTGGCAATCGCCGTCGGGTGGTGGGCGAAGTCGTCATAGATGGTCACGCCCTGTACTTCGGCGACCTTTTCCATCCGGCGTTTAACGCTTTTGAACGCACTGAGCGCGGCAATTCCCATGGCCGGCACTACACCGACATGACGCGCGGCCGCCAGGGTGGCCAGGGCGTTGGCAACGTTGTGCTGACCGCTCAGCTCCCACTCGACCACGCCCTGGGCTACGCCTTCGAAGCTGACTTCGAAACGCGAACCATCGGCGCTGAGCAGCTTGACCTGCCACTGTCCGCCAGCCCCCGTGGTCTGCACGGGTGTCCAGCAGCCCATCTTGATGACCCGCTCCAGCGCCGGTTCAGTGGTTGGATGAATCACCAGGCCTTCGCTCGGAATGGTCCGCACAAGGTGGTGGAATTGCCGCTCGATGGCCGCCAGGTCAGGAAAGATATCCGCATGATCGAACTCAAGGTTGTTGAGGATCGCGGTACGTGGGCGGTAGTGAACGAATTTCGAGCGCTTGTCGAAGAAGGCGCTGTCGTACTCGTCGGCCTCGACCACGAAGAACGGTGTGCCGCCCAGACGGGCCGAGACCGAGAAATTCTGCGGCACACCGCCGATCAAAAAGCCCGGACTCATGCCGGCATGCTCCAGCACCCAGGCGAGCATGCTGCTGGTGGTGGTCTTGCCATGGGTACCGGCAACCGCCAGCACCCAGCGGCCTTGCAGTACGTGGTCGGCCAGCCATTGCGGGCCCGAGACGTAGGGCAGGCCCTTGTTCAGCACATACTCCACTGCCGGATTGCCCCGCGACAGGGCGTTGCCGATCACCACCAGGTCCGGCGCCGGGTCCAGTTGAGCGGCGTCGTAGCCCTGGGTCAGTTCGATGCCCTGGGCCTGAAGCTGGGTGCTCATCGGTGGGTAGACGTTGGCATCGGAGCCGGTGACCCGATGGCCCAGCTCTTTGGCCAGCACGGCCAGCGAACCCATGAAAGTGCCGCAAATACCGAGAATATGAATGTGCATGATCGACCTCGCAAAACGTCGAGGCAGGGTAGCCTAGGGCGCGAAAAATCGCATCCTGTGTTTCGCTCAGGCGCCCCGGGCAATGCCGTGTTTGCGAAGTTTTCGATACAAGGTATTGCGACTGACCCCCAACTGCGCCGCGACATGGGTCATGTGCCAGCGGTGTTGCTCCAGAACCGTCAGCAAGGCGTTGCGCTCAGCGTCCTCCAAAGGTGGGACTTGGGGGAGCGGGCTTGTCCCGCGATGCGATGGGGCTGACGCACTGCAATCGCGGGGCAAGCCCGCTCCCACACAGATAATGGCCGGCAGGTCGGCGAACGCGATGCAGTTGTCTTCACACAGAGCTACCAATGTGCGCATTACATTTCGCAACTGCCGCACGTTGCCCGGCCAGGCAAACTCCAGCAGTGCCCGCCGCGCCACAGGATCGAGGGTTACCGGCTGCCCGCCGGCCTCTTCAGCCAGGATGAAGTCGAGCAACTGCGACTTGTCGCTTCGCTCGCGCAAGGCCGGCAGGTCGACTTCCAGGCCATTGAGGCGGTAGTACAAGTCTTCCCGGAAGCTGCCATCCTCGACCCGCGCCAGCAGGTTGCGGTGGCTGGCGCTGATGATGCGCACGTTGACCGCCTGCGCCTCGCCGCCAATGGGCACCACCATGCGATCTTCCAGCACGCGTAACAGGCGGGTCTGCAAAGCCAGCGGCATGTCGCCGATCTCATCCAGCAACAGCGTGCCGCCATCGGCCTGCTGCAACTTGCCGCGCATGCCTTCTTTACGCGCACCGGTAAAACTGCCGCCGCGATAGCCAAACAGTTCGCTCTCGATCAGGCTTTCAGGGATCGAGGCACAGTTGAGGGCGACAAACGCCTTGTTGCTACGCTGGCTGGCCTGGTGCACGGCTTTGGCAAAGGCCTCCTTGCCGCAACCGGTCTCGCCGCGCAGCAGCAACGGCACATCACGCTCGAACACGCGTACGGCGCGGCGAAAGTCGTTCTGCAGGGCCGGATCGACCAGGCAAATGCCTGCGGCCTGCCCGGTTTGCACCGGAGCAATGAAGGGCGCCGCTGCTGGCAGCGCCGCACGCACCTGCCCGCGCACACTGGCGAACAATACGCGGCCATCGCGGGTGCGCAGTGGCCAGCGGGTGCTGGCCTGGGCAGTGGCGCGGCTGAACAGCTCGTCCTGGGTGCAGTCGAAGAACATATCCACAGGCTTGCCGAGTACACCGCCACGAATGGTGCTCAGCAGGTTCAAGGCGCTCTGGTTGACCGCACAGATCCGCCCGTCGCCATCGAACGCCAACAACCCCTCACTGAACATCCCGACCGATTCGGCCTGTGGATGAAAGCGCAGGAGGAAGTGGTTGTCGAAATTACGCAGGAAGTAGCTGCTCTCGATCATCTTCGCCGAGAGGTTGACCAGCGCCATGGTGTGGAACTGGCTCTGGCGCGAGACATCAGCGCGAGCAGACGACACATCGAGTACCGCCAGCAGTTCACCATGAGGGTCGAACACCGGGCTGGCCGAGCAGGTCAGCCCGGTATGACGGCCACGGAAGTGTTCACCCTGATGGATAGTCAGCGACTGACGCTCGACCAGGCAAGTACCGATACCGTTGGTGCCCTCGCGCGCTTCGCTCCAGTCCGCACCGAGCCACAGCCCGGCACGCTCGAAGATGCGGCGTTCGGTCGGCGCGGTGACACAATTGAGGATCACCCCGCGGGCGTCGGTGAGCAGCACCGCGTGGCCTGTGCCGCAGAGCTGCTGGTGCAGGCTGTTCATCTCGTTGCCGGCGATCTGCAGCACCTGTTGCAAGCGCTCGCGGCTTTCCAGCACACGACCATGCTCGAGCACGGTCGGGGCGATGCTCTGGGCCGGGTCCAGATGATAGTCCTCAAGGCAACGCAGCCAGGAACGGGCGATCGATGGATCGCTGCCGGGCCCCTGCGCCAGTGCCTTGCCCTGAGTCACGGTGAGTACTTGCCGGGCATGCCGGCTCAGATGAGTGCTCTGCACTTTTTATTGTTCTCCGCAGACGAGACAGGTCCAGCATCCTCCACCCGTCGGCGCAATGCAATGCTGGCTTGACCGTTGGGTCACAGCTTGTGTCAGCAACGGTACAAAGTGTCACCCAGGCTGTGCCAGACACGCTACAGCGCCTGGCCACAATACCGGTGAATGACCACTAAGCCCTTGATTTATCTGAGGCTGGCAACACTGGCCCAACCCTTGCTCTATGCTCTTTACCTCCCAACAAGCACAATAGCCAGGAGACACACCATGCGTTACGCACATCCCGGTACCGAAGGCGCCAAGGTTTCCTTCAAGAGCCGTTACGGGAACTACATTGGTGGCGAGTTCGTTGCGCCGGTCAAAGGGCAGTACTTCGAAAACACCTCGCCAGTGAACGGCCAACTGATTGCCGAGTTCCCTCGCTCCACGGCTGAAGACATCGAAAAAGCCCTGGATGCCGCCCACGCCGCCGCAGATGCCTGGGGCCGCACCTCGGTGCAGGACCGCTCCAATGTACTGCTGCGCATCGCCGATCGCATCGAGCAGAACCTCGAAGTGCTGGCCATCACCGAAACCTGGGACAACGGCAAGCCGATCCGCGAGACCCTCAACGCCGACATCCCGCTGGCGGTCGATCACTTCCGCTACTTCGCCGGCTGCATCCGCGCCCAGGAAGGCGGCGCCGCCGAGATCAACGAAACCACCGTGGCCTACCACATCCACGAGCCGCTGGGCGTGGTCGGGCAGATCATCCCGTGGAACTTCCCGCTGCTGATGGCCGCCTGGAAGCTCGCCCCGGCCCTGGCCGCCGGCAATTGCGTGGTACTCAAACCCGCCGAACAGACCCCACTGGGCATCACCGTGCTGCTGGAGCTGATCGGCGACCTGCTGCCCAAGGGCGTGCTCAACGTGGTGCAAGGCTACGGCCGTGAAGCGGGCGAAGCCCTGGCCACCAGCAAGCGCATCGCCAAGATCGCCTTCACCGGTTCCACCCCGGTCGGCGCGCACATCATGAAATGCGCCGCCGAGAACATCATCCCCTCCACCGTCGAACTGGGCGGCAAGTCGCCGAACGTGTACTTCGAGGACATCATGCAGGCGGAGCCGAGCTTCATCGACAAGGCGGCCGAAGGCATGGTGCTGGCGTTCTTCAACCAGGGCGAGGTGTGCACCTGCCCATCGCGTGCCCTGGTGCAGGAATCGATCTACCCGCAGTTCATGGAAGTGGTGATGAAGAAGGTGCTGCAGATCAAGCGCGGCGACCCGCTGGACACCGACACCATGGTCGGCGCCCAGGCTTCGCAGCAGCAGTTCGAGAAGATCCAGTCCTACCTCAAGATCGCCCAGGAAGAAGGCGCCGAGCTGCTCACCGGCGGCAAGGTGGAGCAACTCGAAGGCGCGCTGGCCACCGGTTACTACATCCAGCCGACCCTGCTCAAGGGCAACAACAAGATGCGCGTGTTCCAGGAGGAGATCTTCGGCCCGGTGGTCAGCGTCACCACTTTCAAGGACGAAGCCGAAGCCCTGGCGATTGCCAACGACACCGAGTTCGGCCTCGGTGCCGGGGTCTGGACCCGCGACATCAACCGCGCCTACCGCATGGGCCGCGGCATCAAGGCCGGTCGCGTGTGGACCAACTGCTACCACCTGTACCCGGCCCATGCCGCGTTCGGTGGCTACAAGAAGTCCGGCGTCGGCCGTGAAACCCACAAGATGATGCTCGACCACTACCAGCAGACCAAAAACCTGCTGGTCAGCTACGACATCAACCCACTGGGCTTCTTCTAAACGAGCAACAGGGCGGCTCCGACCCGGGGCCGCTCTGGCTCGCTTCCTGCTAGACCATCACCAGACAAACCGGCACCCGCCGGTAATGATAAAAAGAACAGGTGAACCCTATGCCAAGCGATCATACCGGCAGCGCGCCGGCAGGCTCTTCTGTCGACTTCGAAAAGGTCGGCTCCGACTACTTCCAACAACGTGAACTGAAAAAGGGCGCCGCCGGCTGGGTATTGCTGGTCGGCCTGGGCGTCGCCTACGTGATTTCCGGCGACTATGCCGGCTGGAACTTCGGCCTGGCCCAAGGCGGCTGGGGTGGCATGTTCCTCGCCACCCTGCTGATGGCGACCATGTACCTGTGCATGTGTTTCTCGCTTGCAGAGCTGTCCTCGATGATCCCCACCGCCGGTGGCGGCTACGGCTTTGCCCGCAGTGCGTTCGGGCCCTGGGGCGGGTTTCTCACCGGTACCGCGATTCTCATCGAATACGCCATCGCTCCAGCGGCCATCGCCGTGTTCATCGGCGCCTACTGCCAGTCACTGTTCGGCATCGGCGGCTGGATGATCTATCTGGCGTTCTACATCATCTTCATCGGCATCCACATTTTCGGCGTGGGTGAAGCGCTCAAGCTGATGTTCATCATCACCGCCGTGGCGGCCATTGCCCTGGGCGTGTTCCTGGTAGCGATGGTGCCGCACTTCGACGTCAACAACCTGTTCGATATCGCCCAGACCGACGCCGTCGGCGCCAGCAGCTTCCTGCCGTTCGGCTATGTCGGCGTGTGGGCAGCAATCCCTTATGCGATCTGGTTCTTTCTCGCCGTCGAAGGCGTACCGCTGGCCGCCGAAGAAACCAAGAACCCCAAACGCGACCTGCCCCGAGGCCTGATTGGCGCCATGCTGGTGCTGCTGGCCTTCGCCCTGCTGATCCTCGTGGTCGGCCCTGGCGGTGCTGGCGCCGAGGCGCTGAAAGCCTCCGGCAACCCGCTGGTCGAAGCGCTGTCCAAAGCCTACGGCGGCTCGACCTGGATGGGCGGCTTTGTCAACCTGGTTGGCCTGGCCGGCCTGATTGCCAGCTTTTTCTCGATTATCTACGCCTATTCGCGGCAGATTTTTGCCTTGTCTCGTGCCGGCTACCTGCCCCGCAAACTCTCGCAAACCAACAAGAGCAAAGCCCCGGTGCTGGCCCTGGTAATCCCCGGGATCATCGGTTTCGCCCTGTCGCTGACCGGCCAGGGTGACCTGCTGATCCTGGTCGCGGTGTTCGGCGCTACGCTGTCTTATGTACTGATGATGGCGGCGCACATCACCCTGCGCATCCGCCGGCCGAAAATGGAGCGTCCGTACCGTACCCCTGGCGGCATCTTCACTTCGGGCGTTGCCCTGGTGCTGGCATGCATCGCGGTGGTGGCAGGCTTCTTGGTCGACCCGCGGGTAGTGATTGGCGCCGCGGTGATTTATGCGGTATTGATTGCCTACTTCGCCTTCTACAGCCGGCACCACCTGGTCGCCGGGACCCCGGAAGAGGAATTCGCCGCGATCCAGAAGGCCGAAGAGGCCCTGCACTGATCAATGCCACCTACGCCGCAGGCCAGCCCTGCGGCGTTCTGGAGATTCTGTATGGCAAGTTTTGTTCACACCGTCGGCAACCAGATCTTCCGTTTCGACAGCCTCAAGGAAGTCATGGCCAAGGCCAGCCCGGCACGTTCGGGGGATTTTCTCGCAGGCGTCGCCGCCAGCAACGATGGCGAGCGGGTGGCCGCGCAAATGGCCCTGGCCGACATCCCGCTCAAGCACTTTCTCAGCGAGGCGCTGATCCCTTACGAAGACGATGAAGTCACCCAGCTGATCATCGATACTCATGATGCCAATGCCTTTGCCACCGTCAGCCACCTGAGCGTCGGCGGGCTGCGTGACTGGCTGCTCAGCGAGGCCGCCGATGAAACCAGCCTGCGCGCCCTTGCCCCGGGCCTGACCCCGGAAATGGCCGCCGCTGTTTCAAAAATCATGCGCGTGCAAGACCTGGTGCTGGTGGCGCAGAAGATCCGCGTGGTCACCCGCTTCCGCGGCACCCTGGGCCTGCACGGGCGCCTGTCGACCCGCCTGCAGCCCAACCACCCTACCGACGAGCCTGCCGGGATTGCCGCCAGCATTCTCGACGGCCTGCTCTACGGCAACGGCGATGCGATGATCGGCATCAACCCGGCCACCGACAGTATCGCCTCGATCTGCGCCCTGCTGGAAATGCTCGACGCCATCATCCAGCGCTACGACATCCCCACCCAGGCCTGCGTGCTGACCCACGTCACCACCTCGATCGAGGCGATCAACCGAGGCGTGCCACTGGACCTGGTGTTCCAGTCGATTGCCGGCACCGAGGCGGCCAATGCCAGCTTCGGCATCAACCTCAATGTACTCAAGGAGGGCTATGAGGCCGGCCTGAGCCTCAATCGCGGCACCCTCG
The DNA here is from genome assembly GCF_004214895.1 of Pseudomonas tructae. Lineage (NCBI taxonomy): Bacteria > Pseudomonadati > Pseudomonadota > Gammaproteobacteria > Pseudomonadales > Pseudomonadaceae > Pseudomonas > Pseudomonas tructae. The sequence continues at coordinate 5,324,073 of NZ_CP035952.1, forward strand.
GGCAGAACCTGATGTACTTCGAGACCGGCCAGGGCAGCGCGCTGTCGGCCAACGCCCACCATGGCGTCGACCAGCAGACCTGCGAAACCCGCGCCTACGCTGTGGCCCGGCACTTCAAGCCGTTTCTGGTCAATACCGTAGTCGGCTTCATCGGCCCGGAATACCTCTACAACGGCAAGCAGATCATCCGCGCCGGCCTCGAGGATCACTTCTGCGGCAAGCTGCTGGGCGTACCCATGGGCTGCGACATCTGTTACACCAACCACGCCGAAGCCGACCAGGACGACATGGACATGCTCCTGACCCTGCTGGGGGTCGCCGGGATCAACTTCATCATGGGCATCCCCGGCTCCGACGACATCATGCTCAACTACCAGACCACCTCGTTCCACGATGCGCTCTACGCCCGGCAGACCCTGGGCCTCAAGCCCGCACCGGAATTCGAGGCGTGGCTGGCGCGCATGGGCATTTTCACCCAGGCCGACGGCCGGGTACGTTTCGGTGACAACCTGCCACCGGCCTTCCGCCAGGCCCTGGCGCAACTGGGATAAGCGAGTCGATCATGGCCAACACTCCCCACCACGACAACAGCAGCAACCCCTGGCTGGAACTGCGTCGCCTGACCCCGGCGCGCATCGCCCTGGGCCGCACCGGTACCAGCCTGCCCACAGGTGCCCAGCTGGACTTCCAGTTCGCTCACGCCCAGGCTCGCGACGCCGTGCACCTGGCCTTTGACCATGCCGGCCTGCGCGAGCAACTGAGCGAGCGCGGGCGTGACAGCCTGCTGCTGCACAGTGCCGCCGCCGACCGCCACAGCTACCTGCAACGCCCCGATCTGGGGCGCCGCCTGCACGAAGATTCAGCACAACTGCTGCGCCGGCATGCCCAGGCCAACCCCGGTGGCGTCGACCTGGCCATCATCGTCGCCGACGGCCTCTCGGCCCTGGCCGTGCACCGCCATACCCTGCCGTTTCTCGCTCGCCTGGAAGAACAGAGCGCCGCCGACGGCTGGTCGACTGCGCCGGTGGTACTGGTCGAGCAAGGCCGGGTGGCGGTGGCGGACGAGGTGGGCGAGCTGCTCGGGGCGAAAATGACTGTGATCCTGATCGGCGAACGCCCGGGCCTGAGCTCGCCGGACAGCCTTGGCCTGTACTTCACCTACAACCCCAAGGTCGGCCTCACCGATGCCTACCGCAACTGTATCTCCAACGTGCGCCTGGAAGGCCTGAGCTACGGCATGGCCGCTCATCGCCTGCTGTATCTGATGCGCGAAGCCTGTCGGCGGCAGTTGTCGGGGGTCAATCTGAAGGACGAAGCCCAGGTACAAACCCTTGAATCAGACACCAATGCAGCAAAAAACGGAAATTTCCTGCTGAGTAAACCTTGAGATCGTAGATTGCGCTTTCTAATTGCTTTCAGGCAGCATCAGCCCAGGCTGCCGGCGATTCGCCGCAAACTCCCATGGACCCTGAGGCCTGCTTATGCGAATCATCAAAGCAACCCTGGAACATCTGGACCTGCTTGCCCCGCTGTTCGTCAAATACCGCGAGTTCTACGGCCAGCTGGCCTACCCGGACTCCTCGCGCTCGTTCCTGGAAAAACGCCTGGAGCGGGGCGAATCGATCATCTACCTGGCCCTGGCGCTGGATGACGACAAGAAGCTGCTGGGTTTCTGCCAGCTTTATCCAAGCTTCTCGTCGCTGTCGCTCAAGCGCGTGTGGATCCTCAACGACATCTATGTCGCCGAAGACTCCCGGCGCATGCTGGTGGCCGACCACCTGATGCGTGAAGCCAAGAAGATGGCCAAGCAAACCAACGCCGTGCGCATGCGGGTATCCACCAGCAGCAACAACGAAGTGGCGATGAAAACCTACGAGTCCATGGGCTTTCGCGAAGACCGCGAGTTCAAGAACTACATCCTGCCGCTCAGCTCGGACTGATCCGGCCACAACGGCAGGCCCCGCGCCTGCCGTTCACTTCTATTCGACATCCGCCGCTACAAACTGCGCAGGCACAATCTGTTCGTAGCCGTATAATGCGCATCTTCATTGTGTGTGAAACTTTACCCATCCCCCCGGGTAGCGACCGTCCGCATTCGCACTGCCAGCCATCGCAAGCCCGTCGCTCGGGTCAAGAACACAGGTGCTGTACATGGATTTCAACCCGCTGGACCTTATTCTGCATCTCGATGCCTACCTGGACCTGTTGGTCAACAACTACGGCCCGTGGATCTACGCGATCCTGTTCCTGGTGATCTTTTGCGAGACCGGTCTTGTGGTCATGCCGTTCCTGCCCGGTGACTCCCTGCTGTTCATCGCCGGCGCCGTGGCCGCGGGCGGCGGCATGGACCCGGTGCTGCTCGGCGGCTTGTTGATGGCCGCTGCAATCCTTGGCGACAGCACCAACTACGTGATCGGCCGCACGGCGGGCGAACGCTTGTTCCGCAACCCCAATTCGAAAATTTTCCGCCGCGACTACCTGCAGCAAACCCACGACTTTTATGAGCGCCATGGCGGCAAGACCGTGACCCTGGCGCGTTTCCTGCCGATCCTGCGCACCTTCGCACCGTTCGTCGCCGGCATCGCCAGAATGCACTACCCACGCTTTCTCGGCTTCAGTGTTGCCGGCACCGTGCTCTGGGTCGGCGGCCTGGTCACCCTGGGCTACTTCTTCGGCAACGTGCCGTTCATCAAGCAGAACCTGTCGCTGATGATCGTCGCCATCATCCTGCTGTCGCTGGTGCCGATGATCATCGGCGTGGTACGCAGCCGCATGAACCGCAACCACGCCAAGGTTCACTGAGCCCGGCCCATGGGGTTCTTGCGCGCCTGGCGCCGTCGCCGCACCCTGGCCCGCCATCCGCTCGACCCGCAGCGCTGGCAGCGGGTGCGCGAGCGCCTGCCGATGCTCGATGGCCTGAGCGACGAAGAGGACCAGTGGCTGCGTGAAGCCTGCGTCTTGTTCCTCGACAACAAGCACCTGAGCGCCCTGCCCGGGGTCACACTTGACGGCGAGCAGCGCCTGTTTCTTGCAGCCCAGGCGCAACTGCCGCTGCTGCACCTGGGCGAGCTGAACTGGTACCAGGGCTTTCACGAAATCATCCTCTACCCCGACGACTTCGTAAGCCCCCAGCGCCATCGTGATGCCAGCGGCATCGAGCACGAATGGGACGGCGAACACAGCGGCGAAGCCTGGCAGCAGGGCCCGGTGATCCTGGCCTGGCCCGGGGTGCTGGCCAGTGGCGGCTGGGAAGGCTACAACCTGGTGATCCACGAACTGGCGCACAAGCTCGACATGCTCAACGGCGATGCCAACGGCCTGCCGCCGCTGCACAACGGCATGCGCATCAGCGACTGGGCCCAGGCCATGCAGCAGGCGTTCGACGACCTCAACCAGCAGCTCGACCGCAACCCCGACGCCGAGACCGCCATCGACCCGTACGCGGCGGAAAACCCGGCAGAATTCTTCGCTGTCACCAGCGAATACTTCTTCAGCGCCCCGGACCTGCTCAACGACGCCTACCCTGCGGTGTACCAGCAATTGCGCGGTTTCTACCGCCAGGACCCGCTCGCCCGGCTGCAGCAGTTGCAGCGCCACCACCCGCACTACCAGGACGCGCAGGACTGAGCCTGCCGGACATCCGGCCGGGCGTGGCAAGCGCGCTGGAATGTGCCTATAATCGCGACCAATTTTTGGCCAAACATGGGGGCACTGCCCAATGAGCTACAGCAAGATTCCGGCTGGCAAAGACCTGCCGAACGACATCTACGTCGCCATCGAGATTCCAGCCAACCACGCGCCGATCAAATACGAGATCGACAAGGACAGCGACTGCCTGTTCGTTGACCGTTTCATGGCCACCCCGATGTTCTACCCGGCCAACTATGGCTACATCCCCAACACCCTGGCCGACGACGGTGATCCCCTCGACGTGCTGGTTGTTACCCCGTACCCGGTAGCCCCAGGCTCGGTCATCCGCGCCCGTCCGGTCGGCATCCTGAACATGACCGACGACGGCGGCGGCGACGCCAAAGTCATCGCCGTACCGCACGACAAACTGTCGCAACTGTACGTCGACGTCAAAGAATACACCGACCTGCCAGCCCTGCTGATCCAGCAGATCGAGCACTTCTTCGCGAACTACAAAGATCTCGAAAAAGGCAAGTGGGTCAAGATCGAAGGCTGGGATGGCGCAGACGCCGCCCGCGCCGCGATCACCAAGTCGGTTGCCGCTTACAAAGGCTAAGCAACCCACAACAAAAAGCCCCGCACATGCGGGGCTTTTTGCATCAGGGGCCCCACCCGGTGGGAGCGGGCTTGCCCCGCGATAGCATTCTGTCAGCTACATCGTATCGCGGGGCAAGCCCGCTCCCACTGAAAAGAAACCTCTTACAGCAGCCTAGGCAAACACCTGTAAGCCAGGCCATTTCTCGCCTTAAAAATGAACCTCGCGTTTATAGCCCAGGCCATACCAGCCCACTAGACTCGGGCCTCATGAATACATCCGGTGATCGTCTCAAAGCGCTCCTGAACGAGTGCAACCTGTCCCCTTCCGACTTTGCCGCGCAGCGCAAGGTCACGCCACAGCACGTCAACAACTGGTTCAAGCGCGGTGTGCCGCTGGCGCGCCTGGATGAACTGGCCGAACTGCTGTGCGTCCGCAGCAAGTGGCTGCGCAACGGCGAAGGTCCCAAGCACCCCAACCCCTTGCCGCGCCTCAACAGCCAGGCCGCACGCCCCGGCGTCGAAGGCCCGGATGCCAGCCTGCTGGCAGCGCATAACCACAACGACATCCAACTGCCGTTCTACAGCATCCAGGCCAAGCAACTGAAACCGGTCGAAGACCGCTACCTGCGCCTGCCCCTGCGCGCCCTTGATGCCCTGGGCGTCGACCCCGGCGATGCCTTGTGCCTGAACATGCCGGGGCACAACATGAGCCCGCTGCTGCCGCGCGGTACCACCCTGGCCATCGACCGCAACCTGACCCGCGTCGTCGAAGGTGAAATCTACGCCCTGCTGCACAACGGCCGCCTGCGCATCAACAGCCTCAGCCGCCGCGCCAACGGCGCCCTGCGCCTGCACAGCCAGGACAGCGACGAATACCCGACCGAAACCTACAGCCCGGCGCAACTCAAGACCCAGCGCCTGGAAGTGCTCGGCTGGGTGTTCTGGTGGGGCCACCTGCGCGACAGCCGCCCGGATTGAGCGGCCAGGGGTGATTTTTTGCTGGGCAGCACCGGTCAATCCCAGTATGCTACGCCGCACATTCAGCCCCGGCGGCCCAGCCCGCCCGAGGCCTTGGCGCGGCACCCACAGCCTGCCCGCCATTCCCGGCCCCAGCGCCGGAACGACAATTTTAAGGCGGTTGCGGCTTACCAAAAATTAGCCAAGCCCGTCCCCAAGGAGCCGGCCACAAGCCGGCTTTTTAATGCCTGCAGCATTCCCCACGCACATCCCTGCCCCACCAAACCCACACCGCCGCGCCACACCTGCCAAATCTCAACTACTTTTACCCGTCCGTTACTTGTCCTCACTGGAGGCCTCATGAAACTGATCGGTATGCTCGACTCCCCCTACGTCCGCCGCGTCGCGGTATCGCTGGAGCTGTACGGCATCAGCTTCGAGCACCAGCCACTGTCGGTGTTTCGCAATTTTACCGAGTTCGCTGCGATCAACCCGGTGGTCAAGGCGCCCAGCCTGGTGCTGGACGACGGCACGGTACTGATGGATTCGACGCTGATTCTGGATTACTTCGAAGCCTTGGCCGTGCCCGCCAAAAAGCTCCTGCCACAAGACCCGCTGGCCCGCACCCGCGATTTGCAGGTGATCGGCCTGGCACTGGCGGCCAATGAGAAGTCGGTGCAGATCCACTACGAACTCAACCTGCGCCCGCAGGAAAAATTGCATGCGCCTTGGCTGGAGCGGGTGACCGGGCAGTTGCGGGCCGCCTATACGCAACTCGACAGGTTGCTTGCCGAGCAGCCAACCAAGTGCCCCAGCCAGCCCTTGAGCCAGGCAGAAATCAGCACGGCAATAGCTTGGTCTTTCACCCGGTATGTACGCCCCGAGGTAGTTGCGGCCAGTGACTATCCCCACGTGCAGCGTTTGGCAGAGAAAATCGAAGCGCATCCGGCGATGCTCAAGTATCCGATCGCGTAACGTCTTTCGCCAAGCCCTCGCGCAGCATCTGCACAAAGGCATCCCTGGCCGGATGCCTTCCTGCCTGGGCATGCCAGTAGAAAACGTTGCTGATGGCCTTGAGTTCAGCGAACTCATGGCCGGTCCAGCCGGCGCCTTTGCGGTATTGCTCGAAAATGCCCCGGGGCACCAGCGACACTCCGGCGCCAGCACTCACGCAACTGACGATGGCGCCATAGCTGGCAATGCCGACCATCGGCAGTTTCTGCCCTTGTTCGAGCAGCCAGTGCTCCAGCGCCGCACGATAGGGGCAACCTTCCGGCCACATGAAGATGGCCTTGCCCTGCAGGTCTGCGGCGCTGCGAATCGGCCCCAGGGACTCGGGGGCGATCAGCAGCAAGTCTTCCTGGTACATGGGCGTGCGCTTGAGCAGTGGCCGCTCGACGTCGACCGCAACGATTGCCCCATCGAGCCGATGGTTGAGCACGTCATCGAGCAGCTGCGACCAGGTGCCCGTGCTCAGTTCCAGCGAAACCTGCGGGAAGCGCGCGTGGTACTCGGCCAGCAATCGCGGGAGCCGGCCACTGGCAGAAGACTCGATGGCGCCGATGCGCAAGCGCCCACTGGGCAGCGCCTGCGGGCTCAAGGCAGCCTTGGACTCTTCGGCCAGGGCGAGCATCTTGGCGGCGTACTCCAGAAAGGTTTCCCCCGCCGGGCTGATCTTCAAACCCCGCCCTTGGCGAAAGAACAACGCCACGCCCAGCTCCTCTTCCAGCGCCTTGATTCGTGCGGTGATGTTCGACGGTACGTAGTGCAACACCTCGGCCGCACGGGCGATGCTGCCGGTGTCGCAAACCGTCTTGAACATGCGAATCTGCATCAGCTCCATACATCACCCAGAGTGAACATTCAGCTCAGTATAAGTCGATTGTGGTGAACGGAGGCCTTTCTGATACTGAAGCTCCCCGCCTCCGGAGCGACGCTCAATGCCACACGCCCAACCCCTGAAAATCGTCCTCGCGACTCTGTTTGTGGTGGTGTGCTGGGCCTATTCACCCACCGGCATCCATATCGCCCTGCACGGTTACGAGCCGGGTCATCTGGCCCTGGCGCGGTTTATCGTGGCGTCGCTGTTCATGGCGATTGTCGCGGTGTGGCGAGGGATCAGCCTGCCGCGGCTGAAGGACCTGCCGCTGTTGCTGCTGCTCGGCTTTTTCGCCGTGTTTGCGCATCATGTGGCGATTAACTTCGGCCAACGCGGAATCAGTGCAGGGGCGTCCAGTGTGCTGGCGCAGTCCACGCCCTTGTTCAGTGTATTGATTGCCTGTTTTATCTTGCGGCAGAAGGTCAGCGCCCGGCACTGGGGCTGCCTGGTGCTGGGCATGCTTGGCGCGGCCATGGTCGTTGCCGCCGATAACGCGATAGCCGGCTTGAACGCCCATGGCCTGCTGGTGCTGCTGGCCGCGCTGTCGTGGAGTATCTATTTCACCCTGCAGAAGCTTCACGGCCATCGTTACGACGGCCTGACCATGGTCTGCTACACCCTCTGGGCCGGCACGGCACTGCTCCTGGTGTATCTGCCGGGCCTGGCCGGCGCCGTGAGCGCCGCGTCGCTGCAAGCAAACCTGGCCGTGCTGATGCTGGGTATCTTCCCCAGCGCCCTCGCCTACCTGGGATGGGCTTATGTGCTCAGCCACACTGAAGTCAGCCGGGCAACCATGGCGCTGTACCTGATCCCACCCTGCGCCATGCTGATCGCAGCTTTTCTGCTGGGTGAGCAGCCTGCGCTACCGGTGATAGCCGGGGCGGTGGTTGTGTTGATCAGTGTGCTGGCATTGAACGCCCCATCAAGGCGTAGCGCTGTTCACTTGAAAGTTTAGTGGGAGCGCTTTGCACTCCATCGCGGCGCAAGGCCGCTCCCACCGAACATCGATGCTTATTTGGGAGCGGCATTGTTCGCGCTCAGTTCCTGTGAATAGCGCAGCACGGTAGCGCGCAGATAGTCATCCAACAGTTGCGTATCACCTCTGAGCCTCGGCAAGCTCGGCGCAGTTTCGGCGCGCAGCAATTCGCTGTCGATGAACTGCTGCAGCACCACCCGCCGCGGCCCATAATCGGCCTCGACAGCCTGGCGCTTGATGCGCAACAGTTCATCGATTTCGGCAAGCATCTGCGGTTCGCTCAAGGTGCCCTCCAGCAGATCGGCAAAGGCGGTCGGCGGCATGCCAAGACCCTGGTCGATCCAACGCACCGCCAGCAACGGCCGTAGTACGTAGAGGTACTTCTTGAAACGCACCTGCTCACCTTGCAGGTAACCACGAAAGTTCTTCTTCGCCATCGACAGGTAATGATGCCGTGCCGCTTGAGCGCTGTAGAAACTCTGCGCCAGCGCCCGCAGCGACTCCACCGCACCCGGCTCGGCGCGGTACACCAGCGGCGAGCCGAGCCATTCGAGCAGGGTCGGGTTGGCGTTGCGCAGCAGCTTCAGGGTCTTGCGCAACTCCCAGCCGCTGATGTCCAGCTCGTCGGTCAGCGGCCGTTCGATCACGTCGCGCGGCTCATCAACGCGCAGGTACCAGTCCTGGCGCGGGACGTAGATGAAGCGCACATCGTAGTCACTGTCGGTGGAGGCGAAGCCCCAGGCGCGACTGCCGGATTCACAAGCGTAAAGCACCTTGACGTCGTGCTCGCGCTCAACCCGGCGCAACTCTTCAAGCACCCACTCGCGCATGGCGCCGGGCAATGGGTGACGGTCTTCCGTGTTCATGGTGTACCCCTTCCTATCCCTTTACGCACACCACCTGACGCAGGGTGTGCACCACTTCCACCAGCTCGCGCTGGGCTTGCATCACCGCGTCGATGTCCTTGTAGGCCATGGGGATCTCGTCGATCACGTCCTTGTCCTTGCGGCATTCGACATGGGCGGTGGCGCGCTGCTGATCCTCGATGGTGAACGCCTGCTTGGCCCGGGTGCGGCTCATCACCCGTCCGGCGCCATGGCTGCAGGAGCAGAACGCCTCTTCGTTGCCCAGGCCGCGAACGATAAAACTCTTCGCCCCCATGGAGCCGGGAATGATCCCCAATTCGCCCTTTTGCGCCGACACCGCGCCCTTGCGGGTGACCAGCACGTCGTGGCCAAAGTGATGCTCGCGCTGCACATAGTTGTGATGGCAGTTGACCGCTTCGAGGTTGGCCTCGAAAGGTTTGCCGAGCACCTTGCGCGTTGCGGCAATCACCGCGTGCATCATCAACGCACGGTTCTGTCGGGCGAAGTCCTGGGCCCACTCCACCGCTTCGACGTAGTCGGCAAAGTGCCGGCTGCCTTCTTCGAAATACGCCAGATTGCGGTCCGGCAGGTTGGCGATGTGCTGACGCATGTCGGCCTGGGCCAGTTCAATGAACAGATTGCCGATGGCGTTGCCAACCCCGCGCGAGCCACTGTGCAACATGAACCAGACACGGTTGGCTTCATCCAGGCAGACCTCGATGAAATGGTTGCCGCCGCCAAGGGTGCCCAGGTGCTGGCGGTTATTGGTTTTCTCAAGCTTGGGGTATTTGTCGGTGATTGCCTTGAAGCGCACTGCCAGATCGCTCCAGGCATGGTCGGCCAGGGTCGGCACGCTGTCCCAGGCGCCCTGGTCGCGGCGGCCGAAGGTCTTGCCGTGGGGCACGGCCTTTTCGATCGCCAAACGCAGACCGTGCAGATTATCCGGCAGGTCGCTGGCGCTCAGCGAGGTACGCGCGGCAATCATGCCGCAGCCGATATCGACACCCACTGCCGCCGGGATGATCGCACCCAGGGTCGGGATCACGCTGCCGATGGTCGAGCCCTTGCCCAGGTGCACATCGGGCATCACCGCCAGGTGCTTGAAGATGAACGGCATCTTCGCCGTGTTCAGCAGTTGTTCGCGGGCGCCGTCATCCACCGGGACGCCGTCGGTCCAGAGCTTGATCGGCTTGCCGCCGGCCACTTCGAGTATGTTCATGTTGGTACTTCCATTTTATCTGTTGCTGCCGGGCTGCTTGAGCCCGGCAAACCTCATCCGGCCTTGATGCTGACCAGTCCATTCAACACCTGATCCAAGCCGCCGAACACCGATATCCGGTCGATGCGCTCGGCCACCCGCTCCAGGGTTTCCAACTCCTTCAGGCGCAAGGCCGTCGGGTTGTCTTCCATGACCTTCGCTGTGTTGAGCAGCGAGCGGGTCGCCGAGGTCTCTTCACGGCGGCGGATGACGTTGGCTTGCGCCGCTTTCTCCGCCTCCACCACTTGTGCCAGCAAGGCTTTCATCTCGCCTGGAAGGATGATGTCGCGTACCCCCAGACCGCTGACTTCGATGCCGCTGCCGGCGAGTTTCTCCTGCAGATACTGGCTCACCGAGTCATCGATCAACTGCTTGTTCTCCAGCAACTCATCGAGGGTGCGGGTGCCCACCGCCGCCCGCAGGCCGAACTGCACCTCGCGGTACAAATGCTCCAGCGGCTTGCTCAACTGCGCGAACGCACCGAGCACATCGCTGTAGCGCCAGTTGGCCGCAAGGTTCAGGCGCAGGCTGACCTTGTCGCGGGTGAGGATTTCCTGCCCGCTGATTTCCATGGCCTGGATACGCATATCGACCATCTCGACGCTGACCTGGCGGTTGAAGCGCCAGAAGCCGTACTGCCCGGCGCCAAGCAACTCCTCCACCACGCCATCAACCTTGAGCACACCGACATGGAAGGCTGGCACCGCCGCCAGCAACACCGCGTCCAGCCCGGCCAGGTTACGGCCGCGCAGTTTCGGCTGGTTGAGCTTGGCCACCAAGGCGCCGTCCAGGCGATAGGTCTGGCTCAGGTCGATGCGCTGCAGGGTCTGCGCGCTCTGGCCTTTCCAGAACAACTGACGGCTACCCGGGGCCAGCAACTCGACCAGGGCGCCATCTTCACAACGCAGGCCGGCTTCGTTTTCTGCCAGGTCCATGCGCTCGAAATACTGCTCGACCAGGGCCGGCTCGCTCTGGCGCAAATAGCCTGCCAGGCGATGTTCGAACAGCGAAGTATTGAGGCTGAAGGTTTCTACCGTCAGCCGGTTGTGCAGGTCGAAACGCTTGTGCACGCCAGGTTCGAGGATCGACACAAAGTCGCCTTCACAGAACAGCAGGCCGCGTTCGTTCTTTTTCACGATAAAGCGTTTCAACAGTTTCATCTTGATCATCCTGTGCAATTAAGTCCTTGGTGCCGGTGTTGCCAAAATGCCGAGCACTGCGGGCGTGACCCGGAGGAGTCGGTTGCCGGGACGTCCTGTCCATTGACCGCGTCCTGCGGTCCGGCAACTGCCTTGCTCCGGGCCCGGCCGACAAGCCGGGTAAATCAGCGATGAGCGTTCGCGCGCCTTGCGCACCTTGCGCACCTTCCTGGCTACGCCCCACCGGCGGGTACAACATTCGAGATACCTTGGAGGGTATGTAAGGTTCGAGTCAGGCCTCGAGACCAGCGTCTCCGTGAGGAGCCACGCTATCGACTGCTCGTTGCGGCGGCGGCATGCACGACACCTACACCAGGGGTGGGCTCGTGCACCGGCGGAGACATAAACCCCGTCCCGTTGGCCAGCTTGGCGATGCGGTCGAAGAAGATATTGCGAGGGCCGTGCCAGTTTTTTCGAACAGCACTGAATTAATTTTTATCTTATTGATTTATAAGAATTTTATTTTTCATATTGTGAATTTCAATTTTTCACCACCTCACAACCAACAACATTTTTATATACCATGGGATACGTACTTATCTTTTGAGCTAAACAGACATGAACAAGCGCAGCGTCGCCATCGGCTTTCTCGGCACCACCCTTGATCGCAACGGCAAAGGCGCGGCGCGCTGGCAGCGCTGGCGGCCGACCATCAGCCTGTGCCAGCAGGCGCACACGCCAATCGACCGCCTGGAACTGATTCACGGCAGCAGCGCCCGCGACCTGGGCCTGGCCGAGCGTATCCGCGAGGACATCCGGAGCATCTCGCCGCACACCGAGGTGCGCCTGCAGCCCATGACCCTGCGCAACCCCTGGGACTTCGAAGAGGTCTACGGCGCACTCCATGACTTCGCCAGCAGCTACCCCTTCGATACCGAGCACGAGGACTACCTGGTGCACATCACCACCGGCACCCACGTCGCGCAGATCTGCTGGTTCCTGCTCACTGAAGCGCGCTACCTGCCGGCGCGACTGATCCAGACCTCGCCAGCCCGCGGCAAGCAAGACACCGCCGACCCAGCCGGCAGCAGCACGCTGATCGACCTGGACCTGTCGCGCTACGACCACATTGCCTCGCGCTTTCAACGCGAGCAGGCCGACAGCCTGAACTTCCTCAAGGCCGGTATCGCCACCCGCAACGCCGCCTTCAACCGCTCCATCGAGCAGATCGAGCGCGTGGCCCTGCGCTCGCGGGCGCCGATGCTGCTGGTCGGCCCCACCGGTGCGGGCAAGTCCTTCCTGGCCCGGCGCATCTACGAACTCAAGCGCGGCCGCCATCAACTGGAGGGGCGCTTTGTCGAGGTGAACTGCGCCACCCTGCGCGGTGACGGCGCCATGTCAGCCTTATTCGGCCATAGCAAGGGCGCCTTCACCGGCGCCCAGAACGCCCGTGAAGGCCTGCTGCGCGCAGCCGATGGCGGCATGCTGTTCCTCGATGAAATTGGCGAGCTGGGTAGCGATGAGCAGGCCATGCTGCTCAAGGCCATCGAAGAGAAACGCTTCTTCCCGCTGGGTTCGGACCAGGAGGTGGCGAGCGACTTCCAACTGATCGCCGGCACCCACCGCGACCTGCGCAGCCGGGTTGCCGAAGGCCTGTTTCGTGAAGACCTGTATGCGCGCATCAACCTCTGGACCTTCGAACTGCCGGGGCTGGCCGGACGCCGCGAAGACATCGAACCGAACATCGATTTCGAACTGCAGCGCCACGCCCGCGAACAGAACCGCCAGGTGCGCTTCAACCTCGAAGCCAAGCGCTGCTACCTGGCCTTCGCCAATTCACCGCAAGCACGCTGGGCCGGCAACTTCCGCGAGCTGTCAGCGTCAATCACACGCATGGCCACCCTGGCCGACAGCGGGCGCATCGACGAAGCCCTGGTGCTCGAAGAAATCGACCGCCTGCAGCGCGCCTGGGGCGTGGCACAATCCGCGGATCCGCTCGACGCACTGCTGGGCGACAAGCCGCTGGACCAGTTCGACCGCCTGCAACTGCACGCCGTGCTCACTGCCTGCCGCAACGCCCGTACGCTGTCCGAGGCCGGGCGCCAGTTGTTCAACGTGTCGCGCCTGGAAAAGGAAAAGCCCAACGACGCTGATCGCCTGCGCAAATACCTGGCGCGTTTTGGCCTGGAATGGAATCAACTCAAGGACTGAACAGGGTGCTAAAATCCGCGCCCTCTTCGGCCGCACCTGGCCGAGCCCTACCGAAAAAGGACTCTCGGCCATGTCATTGCTGACAGCTACCCGCCTGCACCTCTGCTCCTTCGGCCTGCTGGCCGGCCTCAGCCTCGCTGCCACCACTGCCTACGCCGACGAAGCCAGTGACCAGGCCCTGCACAAGGGCCGCTGGCAAGGCATGGCCGCCATGGCCAACCTGTACCTCAACGACGCCACCCCGGCCGAGTTCATGGATGCCGGCGACAAGGAAAAAAGCGAGCACGACAACTATGCCGGCGCCCTGGCCTTTTACCTGACCGCCGCACGCCTGGACCCGAAGAACGCCTTCGCCGCCTACCAGGCCGCTGCCGCGCTGTCGGCCATGGACAGCCCGGAACTGGCCGCGCAATACCTCGACGAGGCGCGTGAGCGCGGTTTCTGGCAAACCGTGATCCTCAAGGAAGACGACGAACTGGAGCCGATGCAAAAAGACCCGGCCTACCAGAAGCTGCTGCAGGCCGCAGAAAAGAACTACCCAAGCCAAGCCAAGGATGCCGGCCTTGCTGCCTTCAGCATTCCTAAAGGCAAGGCCCCTGCAGGCGGTTGGCCGGTAGTGGTGTGGCTGGCCGGCTTCGGCACCGAAGGCGTCAACGGCACCAACATGCGCGCTGACCTGGTCGGCGAAAAGGCTGTATTGGTGGCCCTGAACGGCACCCTCAAGCGCGACAACCATCAGTTCATGTGGCAACGGCAATCGGTCGAGCCGACCGAGCAAGCGGTGGCGGCAGCTCTGAAAAAACTGGAAAAAGACACCCCCATCGACCGCTCGAAAGTCGCCCTGATCGGCTTCTCGCAAGGCGCCGAACACGCCGCCCACCTGATCGCCCAGTACCCGCAAAACTACAGCGGTGCCGTGCTGCTGTCGCCAGGCGGTTTCAAAATCCCGTTCACCGTGCAGAAGGCCAAGGACAAGCGCCTGGTCGTGGTCCACGGCGCACAGGAGCATGAAAGCAACCTGCAACTGACGGCCACCACCGAACAAGCCTTTGCCAGCAACAACCAGGTGCAGAGCCACGAACACCCCGAAGGCCATACCTTCCAGGACGACTGGCGCAAGGTCTACCCAGGCTACCTGGACTATGCCCTGGGCCTCTGAGCCACCTCAGACTTTGGTCGTAGCCCTGGGGCTTGCAAACATACTGGCACTCTGCTGTATGCTTGCAGGGTCTTCAGGGCGGGGTGAAAGTCCCCACCGGCGGTAAATCGAAAGATGAGCCCGCGAGCGCCTCGGCTTTTGGCCGGGGGTCAGCAGATCTGGTGCGACTCCAGAGCCGACGGTCATAGTCCGGATGAAAGAAGGCGTCAAGTCAGGGCCATCAGGCGCCCTGGCGCACGCATTTTGTTCGCCCTGAAACGTTCATCGATCTCTTACGAGGAGCGTTTCATGTCCCCTTTGCACCGCAAGCAATTCCCTAACGTCGCCGCCGCCGTCGAAGCCTACAAGGCCGGTAAACCCGTGCTGTTGCTCGATGACGATGATCGCGAGGACGAGGCGGATATCATCGCCGCTGCCGAAAACATCAGCCTGCAGACCATGGCCATGATGATCCGCGATTGCAGCGGCATCGTCTGCCTGTGCCTGGATGAAGCCACGGTCGACGAGTTGTCGCTGGCACCGATGGTGCCGAACAACCGCGCCCGCCATGGCACCGGCTTCACCGTCACCATCGAAGCGGCTGAAGGCGTGTCCACCGGCGTTTCGGCCCAGGACCGCATCACCACCATTCTTGCTGCCCTCGACTCGACCGGCGATGACATGCGCATTGTCAGCCCTGGCCACGTCTTCCCGTTGCGCTCGCGCGACGGTGGTGTACTGACCCGCCGCGGCCACACCGAAGGCTCGGTGGACCTTGCCCGCCTGGCCGGCCTGCGCCCGGCAGCGGTACTCTGCGAGCTGATGAACCCCGACGGCAGCATGGCCCGTGGCGAGCAGGTGGCGGTCTACGCCAAGCAATACTCGCTGCCGGTGCTGACCATCGACGAACTGGCCCGCTACCGCCAGGCAGCCGCCATGAGCCCGGCACTGGAAAGCGCCTGAGTAATTTTCTGTTCGAGAAAATTTACAGCCTTGCAGACAGCTACTAAGGTCAATGCAGAGGACTGAATCGCGGCTGATTCAAGGCAGTCGCATCGTGCTGAGCGGGTGCAGTCACATGCACCCGGATTTGCCTCTGTTAGGGGGTGGGAGGACGACTTCATGGGGCGCCGCAAGCCAACCCGGAGTCGTCCCCGCCCCTGATTTTTTCTGCCTTACTGAAAACCCAGCTGGCTGCGCAAAAAATCATGCAGGCCGACTGCGCTTTTTTTGTAGCCGTCGGCGCTCAGGTGCACCAGATCCCCTCGGGCCAGGCCCGCCGCTTGCCAGCCGTCAATCGAACACGGCCCGCCCATGTACGCCTGCCAGTCCCAGAACAGCGCGTTGGCCTGCTTGGCCGCCTGACGCTGGATGCGGATCACCTGAGCCAGTTGCTGCGGCTGACGCGCGGCACAACTGCGAGCCTTGCGCTGCTTGATCGAATCCGGCGGACCGACCAGCAGTATCACCGCCTGCGGCAGGTCCTTGCGCAGGCGCTTGAGGGTAGTGCGCAGTTGCGTCTGGTACAGGCTGAGATCAAGGGTGTCATCAAAGGCTTCGTTGGTGCCGTAGGCAAGAATCACCAGGTCCGGACGCAGGGTCTTGAGATTGTCCTGCCAGCCGGCCTGCCATTTGTCCTGCACCTCCAGGCGCGCACCGTTGATGCCCAGCGCCGAATAGATCACCCCGGCATTTTTCTGGCTCTGGATATACCAGCCACCCAGCAGCGTCCCGGGCCGACTGTTGAGGGTCAGGTCCAGCGGCAGACCAAGGTTGCCGACCTGCGGCCCGAGGCGCCATTGCCCCGCGGTTGCCGCCAGCATGCGCTGGTTGCGCCCGCGCCCGTCGCGCAGCACCAGGGTGCTGTTTTCTCGCGCCTGGTACAGGGCCTGGACCCGATAGCGCTGCGCCGTGGGCTCGCGGGCTTCGATGCGCACGCTGGGGTTGGCCGCCTTCGGCACTGACAGATAACCGCCGAGGGGGAACTGGGTGCTCTGCTGATTGCGCGCCGACACCAGCTCCCACTGACGCTTGGCGGTTTTCAGGATGACCTGCTCATAGCGCGTGCCCGGCACCGGCGAGGCGGCAATCAGGCCGATACCGCCGTCGCCGTAACGCGCTTGCAGCAGGCGACGCATCTCGCCACTGAACAGGTCGGCGGCGGTGTGCGAATCGCCGAACTGGATGATGTTGACCGGCGCGCGGTTGGCGTTGCGAAACTTGCCCGCCAGCACCGCCAGGTTGCCATCGACACGCTTGGCCGGGGCCTTGGCCGCCGAATTGACGGGCTTGGCCGTGGTATTGACCGCCGCCACCGGGCTACAGCCCGGCAGCGCGCAGATCAGCAGGGCCAACCCAAGAATGTTGTGCAGTCGACGCATCAGTGTCCCGTTACAGTGAGGCCGGGAAAGGCGATCATCGAGAGAATCCGTTCCGAGATCAGCTTCTGTCCGGTGGGGGTGAAATGGATGCCGTCATCGACCCGGGTCTTGATCCGTTTGCCCTGGCTGTTCTGCAAGGTATAGGAGAAGCTGTCGTCGTTGTAACCGAGCACCGGGTTGGCCGAGACATAATGCTGCTGATACAGGCCGGCCTGCTGCTCGTACAGCCCGCTCAGGTACGCCATGGCCGTCGACAACTTGGGCTTTTGCATGTTCGGCGGCCCGACCCAGATCACCTGCACATTGTGCGCACGGGCCTGGTCGAGAATCGAATCGATACGCTGGCGATAGGTCACTTCCCACTCCGGCGACTTGAAGCGCAGGAACGGCTTGCCCTTGCCCTGGGGCATGTCCCAGGGATCGTTGGGGCCGAGGAAGATCACCATCAGGCGGATGTTCGGCTCGCTTTCCAGGGTCTTGGCCACGGTTTGCGGCCAGTTGAAGAACCCAGGATATGCAAGACCGGTACTTTGCTTGCTGAGGTTGACGCTCTTGATCTGGTAACGCTTGCGCAGGCTGTTGGCCAGATGCGGGGCCACGCCCTGCATCAACGAATCGCCGACCAGGAACACTTCGTCACCCTCTGCCAGAGACACCACCGTGTCCACTGCCCCGGGCACCTGGACAACCTGCGGAGCAGGCGCGGGCACGGCAAGCGGTGCGCTCGCAACCTTGGCAACTACCGGTGTGCTCACCGGGACTTGCGCGGCAACCGGCGGCTTGTCCAGGTGGACCGGTACCACCGGTATCGGCGCCGGCAACTCGATCGTGTTGCTGGCCTCAACCTTGGCCAGCAGCACCGGCTCTTCGCGTTGCTCCAGGCTGTCGATAAAACGGTCACGGGTATCGCCCAGGTTCTGGGTGAGATTGCCCCCCAGGCGCCAGGCCGGGCTCTGCCCAAGCACAGGCAGCTCGCAGCTCTGGTGGTACTTCTGCTGGCAATAGAGGCTGATCGAATCCTGGTTCAGCCAGAACAACAGCAGCGTGGTCACGACAATGGCGTACAGGGCCTTGAGCGCGCCCCTCTGCGAGGACATCAGCCGACCGGCATTAGAAGCTTGCATAGATGAACCCCGGCACGCCCGATTGCGAAGCAAAAATGACCAAGGAAATGAACAATCCCAACGGTATCGGATACAACTGCCAGGGCAAGCGCGTGGTGGCGGCAAAGAACGTGCGCAACATCACCAGCAACTGCGGATAGACCGCGACATACAGCACGCTAACCAGCAACAGCAGACCGGTGCTGGAGAGCAATCCATCGAGGCTCAAACCTTTGATACCGGCGAGCATGTCCATGGCCTCATCGAGGCTGGCGCTACGGAAGAAGATCCAGGCAAAGGCCACGTAGTGGAAAGTCAGCAAGCGCGCTGCCAAACCGGCACCCGGCCAGCGCATGGGCTGCGGCAGGATGTAGGTCGAGGCCTTGTACAGCGCCAGGCCAATACCGTGCAGCGCGCCCCAGATGATGAAGTTGATGCTCGCCCCATGCCACAGGCCGGAAACCAGCATCGCCAGCAGCATGTTCAGGTTGCCGCGCCATACGCCCTGGCGGTTGCCGCCCAGGGGAATGTAGACATAGTCGCGAATGAACAGCGACAGGCTGATATGCCAGCGGCCCCAGAATTCCTTGAGGTTGTGCGCAGCATAGGGCGCATTGAAGTTGTCAGGCAGGCGAAAGCCCAGCAGCAAGGCAATACCGGTGACCAGGTTGGTGTAGCCGCTGAAGTTGAAATAGATCAGGAAGCTGTAGCCATACACGCTGAGCAGGATCTGCTCGGGCGAATAGCTGCCCGGCGTCTCGAACACCGGGTCGACCCATTCGCTGGCCAGCCAGGCGCTGCAGAAGAACAGTTTGACCACCGCCAGGGCGATCAAGCCCAGCGCACGTTGCGGCTCCAGTACTTGACGAATACCGCTTGAGCGAATCTGCGGCAGCATGTGCTTGGCGCGGTTGACCGGGCCGGCGATCAGGCTGGGGAAGAACGCCAGGTACAAGGCCAGGTCGAACGGCGATGCCGAGGGCATCTCGCGGCGGTTGATCGACACCAGGTAGCTGACCGAATGAAAGGCGTAGAACGACAGACCGATCGGCACCAGCACTTCGAGCACCGGCAAGGAAACGTCGAGCCCCGCGCTGGCCAGGGCGCCCTGCACGCCGCCGACGAAGAACTCCTGGTACTTGAACAGGTAGAAGCAGCCCAGTACCAGCAGCAATACCAGCACATAGCTGAAGCGCCGGCCCGGATAACGCTCACCGACCAGACCGAGCAGGTACACCAGGGCGCTATAGCCGAGCAGGATGTACAAGGAGTTGAAGCTGAAACTGGCCACCAGAGCGTAACTGGCCGCCAACAGCAGTACGTTCTGCAGGCGAACGCTCCAGCACAGGCTCCAGTAAACGATGAAAAACAGTGTGAAGCAGAGGCCAAACTCGATCGAAAGGAAGCTCACAACGTAGTCCATTACGTGACAACAGAAATAGGAGGCTTCACCACCGCAAAGCCGCGAGGTAAAGCGGGCGCGATTATGGCAGAGAGCCACAACCCCTCACAATGCGAGCCCTGTAGAAAAATCAAGACTCCACCATCAGGCTTTGTGCAACAGAATGCGACGAAAGACCACCCCTGGCGATTTGCTCCCCCCGCCCCGCTCTGCTAGTGTCGCGCCGTTTATACTGCCACCGAGACAGCCGCCATGGCCCGAAAAAAAGCTTCCATTGATTTCGAGCAATCCCTTGCCGACCTGCAGGTCCTGGTCGAGCGCCTGGAGAACGGCGAGCTGTCGCTGGAAGACTCGCTGACCGCTTTCGAACAGGGCATCAGCCTGACCCGCGACTGCCAGAGCGCCCTGGCCCAGGCCGAACAGAAGGTCCAGGTGCTGCTCGAGCGCGATGGAGAACTGGCCGCCGAACCTTTCGATGCGGACCAGCCAGAATGATCGCCGCCTACCAGGCCAGTTGCCAGGCACGGGTCGACGCCGCTCTCGAGCAATTGTTCGTCGCGCCGTCGGTTGAGCTCACCCGCTTGTATGAGGCCATGCGCTACAGCGTCATGAACGGCGGCAAACGGGTGCGCCCACTGCTCGCCTATGCTGCGTGCGAGGCCCTTGGTGCGGCACCGGAACAGGCCAACGGCGCAGCGTGCGCGGTCGAGCTGATTCACGCGTATTCCCTTGTGCACGACGACCTGCCGGCCATGGACGATGACGACCTGCGCCGCGGCCAGCCGACTACCCACAAGGCGTTTGACGAAGCCTGCGCGATTCTCGCTGGCGACGGCCTGCAAAGCCTGGCCTTCAGCGCCCTGCTCGACTCGCAGTTGAGCCCGCAACAAGACAGCATCCGCCTGGCCATGGTTCAGGCCCTGGCCCTGGCGGCGGGCCCGGCCGGCATGGTTGGCGGCCAGGCCATCGACCTTGGCTCGGTGGGCATCAAGCTCGACCAGAAGGCACTGGAGTTCATGCACCGGCACAAGACCGGCGCGTTGATCGAGGCCAGCGTCAAGCTTGGCGCCCTGGCCAGCGCCCGCGCCGACCAGATCCAGCTCGAGGCGTTGCAGACGTACGCACAGGCCATCGGCCTGGCCTTCCAGGTCCAGGACGACATCCTCGATGTCGAGAGCGATACCGCCACCCTGGGCAAGCGCCAGGGCGCCGACATCGCCCGCGACAAGCCGACTTACCCGGCCCTGCTCGGCCTCGATGCAGCCAAGGCCTATGCCCTGGAGCTGCGCGACCATGCCCTGCATGCCCTGCGTCCGTTTGACGCGGCGGCCGAGCCGTTGCGCGAATTGGCGCGTTACATTGTTGAACGGCGTAATTAAGTGCAAACCGCATCGCGGGGCAAGCCCGCTCCCACAGCGATCACTGTAGGAGCGGGCTTGCCCCGCGATCAGCTCAAATGGGCAGCCATTACCGCAATAAGGTAAACTGCCGCCACTTCATATCTATAACGATTCGCCTGATGCCCACGACGTTTCAAGAGATCCCCCGCGAACGCCCGGTCACGCCGCTGCTTGACCGTGCCGATACGCCTGCCGGCCTGCGCCGCCTGGCTGAAGCCGACCTGGAGAACCTGGCCGACGAACTGCGCCAGGAGCTGCTCTATACCGTTGGTCAGACCGGCGGGCATTTCGGTGCCGGCCTGGGCGTCATCGAGCTGACGATCGCCCTGCACTACGTCTTCGATACCCCGGACGATCGTCTGGTGTGGGACGTCGGTCATCAGGCCTATCCGCACAAGATCCTCACCGGTCGCCGCCAGCGCATGAACACCCTGCGCCAGAAGGACGGCCTCGCCGCCTTCCCGCGTCGCGCCGAGAGCGAGTACGACACCTTCGGCGTCGGCCACTCCAGCACCTCAATCAGCGCAGCCCTGGGCATGGCCATCGCCGCCCGCCTGCAGAACGATCCGCGCAAGTCGATTGCCGTGATCGGCGACGGCGCGTTGACCGCAGGCATGGCCTTCGAGGCGTTGAACCACGCCCAGGAAGTCGACGCCGACATGCTGGTGATCCTCAACGACAACGACATGTCGATTTCGCGCAATGTCGGCGGCCTGTCCAACTACCTGGCCAAGATCCTCTCCAGCCGTACCTACTCGAGCATGCGCGAGGGCAGCAAGAAGGTCCTCTCGCGCCTGCCTGGCGCCTGGGAAATTGCCCGCCGCACCGAAGAGTACGCCAAGGGCATGCTGGTCCCCGGCACCCTGTTCGAAGAACTGGGCTGGAACTACATCGGCCCGATCGATGGCCACGACCTGCCGACCCTGATCACCACCCTGCGCAACATGCGTGACCTCAAGGGTCCGCAGTTCCTGCACGTGGTGACCAAGAAGGGCAAGGGCTTCGCTCCGGCCGAAGTCGACCCGATCGGTTACCACGCGATCACCAAGCTTGAGCCGGTAGACAAACCTGCCGTGGCACCCAAACGCGCCAGCGGGCCGAAGTACTCCGCTGTGTTCGGCCAATGGCTGTGCGACATGGCCGCAGCCGACCAGCGCCTGGTCGGCATCACCCCGGCGATGAAAGAAGGCTCTGACCTGGTAGCCTTCAGCGAGCGTTACCCGGATCGCTACTTTGACGTTGCCATCGCCGAACAGCACGCTGTGACGCTGGCTGCGGGTATGGCCTGCGAAGGTAGCAAGCCGGTGGTGGCGATCTATTCGACCTTCCTCCAGCGCGCCTACGACCAGCTGATCCACGACGTCGCGGTGCAGAACCTCGACGTGCTGTTCGCCATCGACCGCGCCGGCCTGGTTGGTGAAGACGGCCCGACCCACGCGGGCAGCTTCGACCTGTCGTTCCTGCGCTGCATCCCCGGCATGCTGGTGATGACCCCGAGTGATGAGAACGAGTTGCGCAAGATGCTCAGCACCGGCCACCTGTACAACGGCCCGGCCGCCGTACGCTACCCACGTGGCAGCGGCCCGAATGCGCCGATCGAGAGTAACCTTGAGCCACTGGAAATCGGCAAGGGCATCGTTCGCCGCCAGGGCAGCAAGGTCGCCCTGCTGGTATTCGGCGTGCAACTGAGCGAGGCGTTGAAAGTTGCCGAATCGATCGACGCCACCGTGGTCGACATGCGTTTCGTCAAACCGCTGGACGAAGCCCTGGTGCGCGAAATCGCCGACAACCACGAACTGCTGGTGACCGTCGAAGAAAACGCCATCATGGGCGGTGCTGGTGCTGCGGTCAGCGAGTTCCTGGCCCGCGAAGCGCTGCTCAAGCCGGTACTGCACCTGGGCCTGCCCGATGTGTATGTCGAGCATGCCAAGCCTGCCCAGATGCTCGCCGAGTGCGGCCTGGATGCCGCCGGGATCGAAGCCTCGGTGCGTCAGCGGATGCAACTGCTCGGTCTTTGAGACCTCATCGCGGGGCAAGCCCGCTCCTACAGTGTGGGAGCGGGCTTGCCCCGCGATAGCAATGGAACTGCCATGAAATCCCTGCGCCTTGCCCCACTCCTGCTCTTGCCAACCACCCTGCTGGCCGACCCCATCGACCGCGAAAGCGCCCTGAAGCTGCCCAACACGCTGATCAGCGCCAACCGCCAGGTCGAAGACCGCACCCAAACCAGCGCCGCCAACACGGTCTTTACCCGTGACGACATCGACCGCCTGCAGCCTTCCAGCGTCACTGACCTGCTGACCCGGGTGCCGGGTGTTCAGGTCTCGCGCACCGGCGGGCGCGGCAGCTTGCCGGGTATCTTCATTCGCGGCACCAAGTCGGCCCAGAGCCTGGTGCTGGTCGATGGCGTGCGCATCGCCAACACCTCGTCCGGCGATAGCGGCCTGCAGTTTCTCAACATTGATCAAATCGAGCGGGTCGAAGTACTGCGCGGTTCGCGCTCGGCGATCTACGGCAGCGATGCCATTGGCGGGGTAATCCAGATCTTCACCCGCCGCGCCAGCAAGCCCGGCCTGCAACCACGCTTGCACCTGGCCGGCGGCAGCAACAAGAGCTGGCAGCGTGACGTCGGCCTCTCTGGCGGTGACGAGCGCACCCGCTTCAACCTCGCCGCCGGCCTGGACGAAACCGCCGGCATCAACGCCACCGGTGAGTCGTTCCCTGCCAACGGCGACCACGATGCCTACCGCAACAAGAGCCTGAGCCTGAACCTCAGCCATGTTGCCAGTGACACGCTGGAGCTGGGCCTGAACCTGCTCGACAGCCGCGGGCGCAGTGAATACGACAACCTGTTCGGTGACCACAGCCATCCCTACACCGACTTCAACCTCAGCAGCATCGGTACGTATGCCGATGCGCAGCTCACCCAGATGTGGCATTCACGCCTGGAACTGGGTCACAGCGAGAACCGCGATACCAAACGCGACGCGTTGCAGCCGGGCGGTAGCGAGTTCAACACCTACCGCGACTCGATCAATTGGCAGAACGACCTGAGCCTCGACGAGCGCAACAACCTGTTGCTCGGTGGCGACTGGTACCAGGATCGTCTGCACGCCAGCACGACCTTTGACGAAGACAGCCGCTGGAACCGCGCCGCCTTTGTCCAGCATCGCTACAAAGGCGACAGCTTCTCTACCGAAATAGGCATGCGCCGCGACCAGAACCAGCAGTTCGGCAGCCAGAACAGCTGGAGCGCCAGCTTCGGCCTGCCGCTCAATGCTGACAACGACCTGTTGCTGTCCTACAGCGAAGGTTTTCGCGCGCCGACCTTCAACGACCTCTACTACCCGGACTTCAGCAACTCCGACCTCAAGCCCGAGCGCTCGAAAAGCTACGAGTTGCAATGGCGCAGTCAACTGGCTGAAACCACCCGGCTGGAGGCATCGCTGTACCGCACCGACCTGCGCAATGCGATCTCCCTGGGCCCAAACTACATTCCGCACAATGTCGGCTCAGCACGCATCAATGGTTTCGAAGCCAGCCTGCATCAGGATTGGTTCGGCTGGCAAAGCAGCCTGGGCCTGGCGCTGATCGACCCGCGTGACCGTGATTCCGGGCACACCCTGGAACGCCGCGCCCGCCGAACCCTGAGTCTGGACCTGGATCGTCAGTTCGATCGCCTGGGTCTCGGCGCCAGCTGGCAAGCCGTCAGCAGCAGTTACGCTGACGCCGA
Source organism: Pseudomonas tructae (assembly GCF_004214895.1). Lineage (NCBI taxonomy): Bacteria > Pseudomonadati > Pseudomonadota > Gammaproteobacteria > Pseudomonadales > Pseudomonadaceae > Pseudomonas > Pseudomonas tructae. Next base: position 5,348,743 of record NZ_CP035952.1, read on the forward strand.
CAACAAGCGCTCGCTCAGTGGCTACGGCCTGATCGGTTTGCGCGGTAGCTGGAACCTGAGCCGCGAGGTTCGCCTTGAACTCAAAGCCGATAACCTGCTGGATAAAGCCTACAGCCGCGCCCAGTACAGCTACGGCGCAGGCTATGCCGATTACCGCGAAGAAGGCCGCACCTGGCTGCTCGGCGTCACCTGGACGCCGGCGCTTTAGCCTGTAATAGCGCGCACAGCTTCGCCGTCGCCTCGATCATCTGCGGGCTGGGGCGCTCCAGGCCCTTGTCCGGCACCCGCAGCAGCAGGCCGTCACGCACGGCCGCAATCTGGGGCCAAGCCTTCCAGGCGTCGAGCTGAGGTTGATCGGCGGCGAAGATGACCGCGGGGTTGCGCGCCAGCACCGTCTCCAGGTTGATCTGTGGCGCCGGCTGAGTGAGGTCGGCAAACACATTGCGCGCACCGCAGACGCTCAAGGCATCGGAGATGATCTGAGTGCCACCCACGGTGTACAGCGGCTTGTCCCAGACCTGATAAAACACCGTCAACGGACGCTCACGGCGGTACTGCTGGCGCAACGCGGCAAGGTGCTTGCGCAAGGCTGCGGCCAACTGCCCGGCTTGTTCCTGGCGGCCGATGCGCAGGCCAATTTCTTCGACCTGCGTGACCAGGTCATCCAGCTTGTGCACATCGACGCTGTACAGGGGAATCCCCAACCGCTCGAGCTGGTCACGCTGGGCCGCAGGCACGCTGCCTGGCCAGTACAGCACCAGGTCCGGGCGTACGCTGAGCAGGCGCTCCATGTCCAATTGGCCATAGCCGCCAACCAGCGGCACATCGGCCACCTGCGCCGGCCGCTCTTGCCACTCGGCCATGCCCACCAGCAAGTCGCCGGCTTGCAGGTCGAGGATGATTTCAGTGATCGAGGGCGCCAGGCTGACCACCCGCGGCGCTGCCGCCAGCGGCATGCCGAAGGCCAGCAGCAACAGCCACAGATAGCGACGCATCAGCCGAGCTGGCGAGGGATACGGTAGAGGTAGAGCAAGACCAGGCTGGAGATGGCCAGGAGGATTTGCGGCACGGCCTCAAGGCCGACGAACACCGACAGCGCGGCAATCCAGGCCGGCAGGCAGGCGAACAGCATGCCCAGGCGACGGATGCGCGCCAGTTCGATCCAGGCCACAGGCTCGTCGTCTGTGTTCAGGGCCTTCTGGGTAGCGATCAGCCCATGCTTGTAGGCGCCAAAACGCGGCAGGCTGAGAAACATCGAAGCCACGCCGGCGATGAACATCGGCATGGCCAGGATCGGGATCAATGCCTGCGCGCCACCAAAGGCCCAGGCAAACACCAGCAATGGCGCCAGGGCCACTGCCAGGTATTGCCACCAGGCCAGCTCCAGGCGACGGCGAACCTGGGTGCGGGTCACGCCCGGCCGACCTCGCCCTGGTGCTCGTTACCCATCATATGGCCGAGCTTGCCGGCCTTGGTCGCCAGGTAGTGCTTGTTGTGCGGGTTGTGGCCGGTGTGCAGCGGCACGCGCTCGGCAACCGGGATACCCATGCCGGTGAGGGCCTTGACCTTGCGCGGGTTGTTGGTCATCAACCGCAACGACTTGACCCCCAGGTGCTCGAGCATTGGCTGGCACATGCCATAGTCACGCTGATCGGCGGCAAAACCCAGGCGCTCGTTGGCCTCAACGGTGTCGGCGCCGCCGTCTTGCAGTTCGTAGGCGCGGATCTTGTTCAACAGGCCAATGCCACGGCCTTCCTGACGCAAGTACAGCAGCACACCACGGCCTTCACGGGCGATTGCCTGCAACGCCGCTTCGAGTTGCGAACCGCAGTCGCAACGCTGGCTGAACAACGCATCGCCAGTCAGGCATTCGGAATGCAGGCGCCCCAGCACCGGCTGCCCGTCGGCCACATCACCCAGGCTGAGCACGACGTGCTCGCGGCCGGTGGCTTCATCGAGAAAACCATGCATGGTGAAGGTCGCAAACGGGGTAGGCAGCTTGGAAGCGGCAACAAAAACGACGGGCACGTTGTGCTCCTGATCAGTAACTTGAAAATTGACGTGGGGCGATTGTATCAGCAGCGTGGCAGCCCTGCTTAGGCTGAATTATCGAGCAAACAGATCGAGAAGTTCGATGTCGCCTACGGACGCTTGCCTGCACCGTCAAACGGATAGGGCTGTTGCCAGTGCTCGAAGATCGCCCGTAACTCGCCACTGGCCACCAGTTTGTCCATGCGCTGATCGAACAAGGCGCGTAAGGCCTTGCCCTCGGCGGTGCGCCCAAAAGCCAGGTACAGCGGCAACTCAACCAGGTGACTGCGACGGAACAGCTTGGGGTCAGGCGCCTGTTCAAGGACATAGTCGACTTCGGTCAGGGCGTCGATATAGAAGTCGACGCGATCATGCTCAAGCATCGGCAAGATCCCCTCGCGGCGCTGGATTTCGCGAAAATGGCTGACGTTGGGCAAGTAGTTCTTGTAGTCGTAGCCTCGCACCCAGGCCAGGCGATACTGGCCAAGGGTCTGCGGGGTGGGCACGGGACGGCTGGCCAGGCCCAGGGCATAGATATGGTCCATGTCGAAGTACCAGCGCGGGTACAGGTTGTCGGCGTTCTCTTCGCGATAGGAGCCGACCCAGGCATCCGCCTCACCGCGCTTGACCAGGCCTACTGCCCGGCTGTACGGCGCACTCTGGGTACGAACCTTGACGCCGGCCGGCTCGAACACCTTGCGCAGCACGTCCCAGGCCAGGCCGCTGCCATCGGCGTTGGTATAATCGAGCCACTCCTCGCTGACCAGACGCACCTGGCCGGGTGTCGCCGGCGGCGCATCGGCCGCCTTGACCACACTTGCCGCCAGGACCAGCAACAACAGCAACAGCCGCCATCCCGTCATCGCCCCGCTCCCTTAGGTGAAACTCCATACCAGAAGCTGCATGCCCAGCCAGGCAAACACCCCTGCCAACACATCGTCGAGCATGATCCCGACCCCGCCATGCACATGGCGGTCGACCCAGCGAATCGGCCAGGGCTTGAGAATGTCGAAGAAGCGGAACATCAGAAAACCCGCCAATAGCCACTGCCAGCCTTCCGGCACCAGCCACAGGGTGATCCACATACCGACCATCTCGTCCCAGACGATCCCTTCATGGTCGTGCACTTTCAAGTCATCGGCGACTTTGCCGCACAACCAGAAACCAAACAGCATAGTCAGGCCGAGCATCAACCAGTAACCCCAGTCGGGCATCATTTGCCACAACGGGATAAAGGGTAGAGCCACCAGCGAGCCCCAGGTTCCCGGCGCCTTGGGCAAGGTTCCGGAGCCGAAGCCGAAGGCCAGAAAATGCCAGGGGTTGCGCCAGACCGACGGCGGAACGAACTCCGCAGGCACCTGCTTGGGGTGATCCGTCACGGTGTCTCCTTAAAATGTTGATAGCCCCGGGTGTCCGGGGTGATGTCCTGACCGCGGCCATCGATCAGGCTGACACCACGGCCGGCAGTGACGCGGCCCACCACCCGGACCGGCCAGCCGGCGGCCAGCAAGGGCGCAAGCTCGGCTTCGGGCAGGGTGAAGGCCAGCACGTAATCATCGCCACCGGCTAGCGCCGCCTGTTGCGCGCCTTGTCGGCCGAGAAACGCCTGCAGGGCCGCCGACAACGGCAGGCGCTCCAGTTCGACCTGCACTGCCACCTGCGAAGCCTTGGCGATATGCCCGCAGTCAGCCAGCAGGCCATCGGAAATATCCAGCGCCGCCGTGGCCTTGCCACGCAGGGCCTGACCCAGCGCCAGTTGCGGCTGCGGCGACCAGTAGTGGGCCAACAGAGGGTCGGCCTGGCCGGCATCGGCCGAACGCTCGCCGAGCACCAGCGGCAAGGCGCCAGCCGCATTGCCCAGGTCGCCACCGACGCACAGCAGGTCGCCATCCTGCGCACCACTGCGCGTCAGGGCCTGGCCGCCCGGCACGCGGCCGAACACGGTCATGGTCAGGCTCAATGGGCCACAGGTGGTATCGCCGCCAATCAGGCTCAGTTGGCAGCGTTCGGCCATCTGGTTCAAACCGCGGGCATAGGCCTGCAGCCAGTCGGCGTGAACCGTGGGCAGGGTCAGGGCAAGGGTAAAGCCGATGGGCGTGGCACCCATGGCCGCCAGGTCACTGGCAGCGACGGCCAGCGAACGCTGACCGAGCAGAAAAGGGTCGCAGACAGCCGGGAAATGCACCCCGGCCACCAGCGTATCGGTGGAGATCGCCAACTGTTCGCCCGGCGGCACGCTGAGCAAGGCGCAATCATCGCCTATGCCCAGCACCACGCCTTCACCGCCTTGCGCACAAGACGCGGCGGCGAAGTAATGACGGATCAGCTCGAACTCACCCATTGGCACATAGCGCCCGAATCAGCGCTTGAACGCCTTGACTTCGGCTTCACGCAGCCGCGGTGCCAGCTTGTCGAGCACACCGTTGACGAACTTGTGACCGTCGGTTGAACCAAAGACCTTGGCCAGCTCGATACCTTCGTTGATCACGACGCGGTACGGCACATCGGCACGCATCATGAACTCCCAGGTCGACAGGCGCAGCACCGCCAGCTCAACCGGATCGAGCTCTTCAAGCGCAAGGTCCAGGCACGGCTTCAGCGCTTCGTCGATCTCGGCTTTTTTCGCCGGGACCCCGTGCAGGATCTCGCGGAAATAAGCGCCGTCGATATCGGTGAAATCGTTATCGACCCGGAACTGCGCTTCGATCTCGTTCAGCGAGTGCTTGGCCATGTGCCACTGGTACAGCGCCTGAGTCGCAAGCTTGCGGGCTTCGCGACGCTTGGCGCTCTTCGAGGGCTTGCCAGCATCCGCAGGTTTCGGATCGCGCGGGTTGAAACGATCGCTTTCGTCGCTAATCACTTGGCCTCCAACTGCGCCAGCAGGCTGACCATTTCCAGAGCGGACAGGGCTGCTTCGGCGCCCTTGTTGCCGGCCTTGGTGCCGGAACGCTCAATGGCCTGTTCGATCGAATCGACAGTCAGGACACCAAAGGAGACCGGCACGCCGAACTCCATGGAGACCTGAGCCAGGCCCTTGGTGCATTCGCCCGCAACATATTCAAAGTGCGGGGTACCGCCACGAATCACGGCGCCCAGGGCGATGATCGCGGCATATTCGCTTTGCTGGGCGACTTTCTGTGCCACCAGCGGAATTTCGAAGGCACCCGGGGCACGGATGATGGTGATGTCGCTTTCGTTCACACCGTGGCGAACCAGGGCGTCAACGGCACCGCTTACCAGGCTTTCGACGACGAAGCTGTTGAAGCGGCCAACCACCAAAGCATAGCGACCTTTGGGGGCAATGAAGGTACCTTCGATGGTCTTCAGGGTCATTGCGGAGTTCTCATCTTAAAGAGCCAGGCCGCAAACGGGCGGCCTGTGGGGGTTTGGGACACGAATGGCAGCGCGACAATCTGCCTGCTTTATTCGGAGGGCACGTATTCTACAACTTCCAGATCGAATCCGGATATCGCATTGAACTTCATTGGCGAACTCATCAGGCGCATTTTGCGCACGCCAAGGTCGCGCAGGATCTGCGAACCTGCACCCACAGTGCTGTAGGTGGTCGGGGTTTTCGCCTGCGCGGTGGTATCGGCGCTTTCGCGGATATGCGCCAGCAGGACGTCGCCATCGAGCGGGTGCCCCAGCAGCAGCACCACGCCGCTGCCAGCGTCTGCAACGGCGCTCATGGCCGCACGCAGGCTCCAGCGGCCTGGTTGCTTGACCATCAGCAGGTCGCGCAGCGGGTCCATGTTGTGTACCCGGACCAGGGTCGGTTCTTCGGCGCAGATGTTGCCCAGGGTCAGGGCCATGTGCACATCGCCCTCGACCGAATCACGGTAGGTGACCAGGTTGAACTGACCCAGTTCGCTGTCCAGCGGCTGCTCGGAAACCCGCTGAACGGTACGTTCGTGGATCATCCGGTAGTGGATCAGGTCGGCGATGGTGCCGATCTTGATGTTGTGTTCGGCGGCGAAGGTCTCAAGCTCTGCGCGACGGGACATGGTGCCGTCGTCGTTCATCACCTCGCAGATCACCCCGCTGGGCTCGAAGCCGGCCATGCGCGCCAGGTCGCAGGCAGCTTCGGTGTGGCCGGCACGGGCCAGGGTACCGCCGGGCTGGGCCATCAGCGGGAAGATGTGGCCGGGGCTGACGATGTCTTCGGCCTTGGCATCACGGGCGGCGGCGGCTTGCACGGTACGCGCACGGTCTGCGGCGGAGATCCCGGTGGTGACGCCGGTAGCGGCTTCGATCGAGACGGTGAACTTGGTGCCAAAGCCCGAGCCGTTGCGCGGCGCCATGAGCGGCAGCTTGAGCGTTTCACAGCGCTCGCGCGACATCGGCATGCAGATCAGGCCGCGCGCGTGCTTGGCCATGAAATTGATGTGCTCGGCCTTGCAACACTCGGCGGCCATGATCAGGTCGCCTTCGTTCTCGCGGTCTTCGTCATCCATGAGGATGACCATTTTGCCCTGGCGGATGTCTTCAACCAGTTCTTCGATGCTGTTGAGCGCCACGGGGCACCCCCTTTCAAATCAGGATTTCAGGTAGCCGTTGGCGGCCAGGAAACTTTCGGTGATGCCGCTGCCCTGGCTTGGCTCGGCGGCCTTGTCGCCCAGCAGCAGACGCTCCAGGTAACGGGCCAGCAGGTCGACCTCAAGGTTCACCCGACGCCCCGGACGGTAGTCGGCCATGATGGTTTCGGCCAGGGTGTGCGGGACAATGGTCAGCTCGAATTCGGCGCCATCGACGACGTTCACCGTAAGACTGGTGCCATCAACGGTGATCGAGCCCTTGTGGGCAATGTACTTGGCCAGCTCTTTGGGGGCACGGATGCGGAACTGGATGGCACGGGCGTTATCGCTGCGCGAGACCACTTCGCCAACACCGTCGACGTGGCCGCTGACCAGGTGGCCACCCAGGCGGGTGGTCGGTGTCAGGGCTTTTTCCAGGTTGACCCGGCTGCCGCTCTTGAGCTCGTTGAAAGCCGTGCAGTCGAGGGTTTCGCGGCTGACGTCGGCCCAGAAGCCATCGCCAGGCAGCTCGACAGCCGTCAGGCACACACCGTTGACGGCGATGCTGTCACCCAGTTTGACGTCGCCCAGGTCGAGCTTGCCGGTTTCGACATACACCCGCACGTCACCGCCTTTGGGGGTCAGGGAACGGATGCTGCCAATCGATTCGATGATGCCGGTGAACATGAAGTCCTCCTCGAGAACAGGGCTGCGCGTGGCGCTAGCCGCAAATTATACGCCGGGCGCAGGCTTGGGTACCGCAGTGACTCGCCAGTCATCGCCTACTGCACGCATTTCGGTGATTTTCAAATGGGGCGCCTGGCGCATGGTTTCCAGTGGCCAGTCGAGCAACGGTCGGGCACTGGAGCCCAAAATGCGCCCGGCGACAAAAATCTGATACTCGTCGATCAGGCCCTGGCGGGCAAAGGCGCCGACCAGGCCGGCGCCGGCTTCGACCAGCACCTCGCTGGCACCGCGCGCAGCCAGTTCGAGCATCAGCGCAGGCAGGTCGACACGGCCATCGCTGCCCGGCAGGCGCAACAGCTCATGGCCAGCCTGGGCATACGCCGCGTCGACTTCGGCGGCGGTCACCACCAGGGCCGGCCCGGCTTGGAAGAACGGGGCGTCAAGTGGCACGCGCAAACGGCCGTCGATCAACACCCGCAAGGGCGGACGGGCCAGTGCCAGGGCGGTGGTCTCAGGGTCCAGGCCAAGCTCGTCGCCGCGCACGGTCATCCGCGCGTTGTCGGCCAGCACGCTTTCGGCGCTGGTCAGGACCACGCTTGATCGCGCACGCAAACGCTGCACCGCCGAGCGTGCGGCCGGGCCGGTAATCCACTGGCTCTCGCCACTGGCCATGGCCGTACGGCCATCCAGGCTCATCGCAAGTTTGGCACGCACGAACGGCAGGCCGTGCTCCATACGCTTGAGAAAACCCGGGTTCAGGGCCCGGGCTTCGCCTTCGAGCACACCGCTGGCCACCTCGATGCCGGCGTCGGCAAGGCGCTGCAGGCCTTGGCCTGCGACTTGCGGATTGGGGTCCTGCATGGCGGCCACCACCCGCGCGACACCGGCCTTGACCAGCGCCTCGGCGCAAGGCGGCGTACGCCCGTGGTGGCTGCACGGCTCAAGCGTGACATAGGCGCAGGCGCCACGGGCCAGCTCACCGGCCTGACGCAAGGCATGCACCTCGGCATGGGGCTCGCCGGCACGCACATGCCAGCCTTCGCCAACAACCTGGCCGTCACGGACGATCACGCAACCAACCCGCGGGTTCGGGTGCGTGGAGTACAAGCCCTTGCGGGCCAACTCGATGGCCCTGGCCATGTAATGGGCATCAAGCACCGCGCGTTCGCTGGACATGCTCACTCTTTAGCCGGCACACGGGCCAGGCGGTCGATTTCTTCACGGAACTCGTTGAGGTCCTGGAAACGCCGGTATACCGAGGCGAAGCGGATATAGGCGACTTCATCGAGCTTCTGCAGCTCGGCCATGACCAGCTCGCCGACGACCAGTGACTTGATCTCGCGCTCGCCGGTGGCCCGCAGCTTGTGCTTGATATGCGCCAGCGCCGCTTCCAGGCGCTCGACACTGACCGGACGTTTTTCCAGGGCGCGTTGCATACCGGCGCGCAGTTTGTCTTCGTCGAAGGGCTGGCGACTGCCGTCCTGCTTGATCAGCCGGGGCAGAACCAGTTCGGCGGTTTCGAAGGTGGTGAAGCGTTCACCGCAAGCAACGCATTCGCGCCGACGGCGCACTTGCTCGCCCTCGGCAACCAGTCGCGAGTCGATGACCTTGGTGTCGTTGGCACCGCAGAAGGGACAGTGCATGGTGGCAGGCAACAAAAAAAGGGAGGGCCATGGTAGCGCATCCCACTGGCAAGACAAGCCAAAGGGGTTACCATCCAGTGAGGAAATATGCCGCGAAGGAATTCCCCATGCCATTAAGAGCGCTTGTCGTGCTCAGTTTCGCCGCTGTGCTGGTTGCTTGCAGCAGCGACAAACCCCAGCCGGTACCGGCGCCAAAAGCACCGGTGGCAAGCAAACCGGCCAAAGAGCTCGGGCCCTTGCCGGCTTACCAGCGCGAATTGAGCGGGACCTTGCTCAACATCCCGGCCGGCGCCGAAGTCGAACTGGCCCTGCTGGTCATCGACGAACGTGGCCGCCCGCAAGGCCTGCTGGCCAGCAGCACGTTCAGCGGCAATGGCCTGGACCTGCCGTTTCGCCTGCGCTTCAACCCCGAGGCCTTTCCGGCCGGCGCCCGGGTCGAGTTGCGTGGTCGCGCCAGCCAGTCCGGGCAGTTGATCTTGCACTTGCCGCCGCTGCGCATCGCCCAGGCCCAGACCCAGGCCACCGGCCCATTGCGCTTCGAAAAGGCGCCATGATGGCGCCAGTGCCGTTGCAGCACGCCTTGAGCGAACTGCTGGGTGACGCGCAACTGGTGGTCAGCGACCTGCCCGAATGCGCGCTCAAGCTGTGGTTGATCGACGCGCAAAACATGGATCGCGCCTTCAGCAGCGAAGAAACCCGGCGTATCCTCCACGAGCCGCCGTACTGGAGTTTCTGCTGGGCCAGCGGCCTGGCCATGGCGCGCTACCTGGACCAACACCGGCACTGGGTGGCCGGCAAGCGGGTGCTGGATTTTGGCGCAGGCTCAGGCATCGCCGGCATTGCTGCGGCAAAGGCCGGCGCACTGGAAGTCGTTGCCTGCGACCTCGACCCGCTGGCGCTGCAGGCCTGCCGGGCCAATGCCGCGCTCAACGAAGTGGAACTGAGCTACTCCAGCGACTTCTTCCAGGAGGCCGACCGCTTCGACCTGATCCTGGTCGCCGATGTGCTCTACGACCGCGCCAACCTGCCCCTGCTGGATGCGTTCCTCAGCCGCGGCCAACAGGCCCTGGTGGCTGATTCAAGGGTCAGGGATTTCAGCCACCCGCAGTACCGCTCCCTGGGCGTGCTGGACGCCCTGACCTTGCCGGACCTGGCCGAGCCTTGCGAATTCCGCCGGGTCAGCCTGTACCACGCCAGCCGCCAGCCTTTATAGTGACGCCATTCACGGATTTTCGAGAGTCGCGATGAACCCTGCTACCCCGTATGTATTCGACGCCACTGCCGCCGACTTCGATCAGTCGGTGATCCAGAACTCTTTCCACAAGCCGGTGCTGGTCGATTTCTGGGCCGAATGGTGCGCCCCGTGCAAGGCACTGATGCCGCTGCTGGCGCAGATCACCGAGAGCTACCAGGGCGAGTTGCTGCTGGCCAAGGTCAATTGCGATATCGAGCAGGACATCGTCGCCCGCTTCGGCATCCGCAGTCTGCCGACGGTTGTGCTGTTCAAAGATGGCCAGCCGGTCGACGGTTTTGCCGGCGCCCAACCGGAGTCGGCGATTCGCGCCCTGCTCGAACCCCACGTGCAAATGCCGCCACCTGCTGCTGCCGACCCGCTGGAGCAAGCCCAGGCGCTGTTTGCCGAAGGGCGCTTCAGCGAAGCCGAGAACACCCTCAAGGCACTGCTCAGTGAAGACAACAGCAATGCTGGCGCGCTGATTCTTTACGCCCGTTGCCTGGCCGAACGGGGCGAACTGGGTGAAGCCCAGGCCGTGCTCGATGCGGTCAAGAGCGATGAGCACAAGGCGGCCCTGGCCGGCGCCAAGGCGCAACTGACCTTCCTGGGCCAGGCCGCCAGCCTGCCGGAAGTCGCCGACCTGAAAGCGCGCCTGGCGCAGAATGCTGAAGATGACGAAGCGGCGTACCAGCTGTGCATCCAGCAGCTGTCGCGCCAGCAGTACGAGGCGGCGCTGGAAGGCTTGCTCAAGCTGTTCAAGCGCAACCGCGGCTATGACGGCGGGATCGCGCACAAGACCTTGCTGCAGGTGTTTGACCTGCTGGGCAACGATCATCCATTGGTAGGTACTTACCGTCGCAAATTGTTCGCGGCCTTGTATTGAGTTGATCGCGGGGCAAGCCCGCTCCTACAGGTGTAGGAGCGGGCTTGCCCCGCGAAACCTCTATCACTCCAACCAGTGATAAACCGGCGCATCCGCCCCGCTTTCCACCTTCACCTCGGCGCTATGACGCAGCCGCACCAGCAGACGCTTGCCCGCTGCCGTGCTCCCCGCCAACCCCTCCAGATGCTCCAGCAACTCCGGCCCGCTAAGCTGCCCGGCCTTGCGCAGGACCTCGCGCGCCGCCTGCCATAGCGCATCATCGGGCCGCGCCGCTGCTACCGGGGCTGCAGCCTGCACCGGCGCAGGCGTCACCGCGCTCAATTGGCCACCCAGTTGTGCCCATTCCGCCGGGTCCAACTCCAGAGTCAGATCTACCGGCCAGTCGCCGATGTGTCCGCGAATTCGCATGGGTTTGTCCTTGTGCGCAATCAATGGGCCCATGCTCCCACGCCAACGCTTGATCGCCAAGCACACTGGCGCAGGGCAAACAAGTTGTTATAACATTACCAAACCTATCCAGCGCCTCCGCGGAGTCAGCCCATGCGTCGTCTGTTGCTTGCCTTGCCGTTTGCCTTGTTGCCCCTGGCCGTCGCCCAGGCCCATGAAGACCACGATCATGACCACGCCCATGGCAGCCTCGCCGCCCATGAGCACGGCGTCGCACGCTTGAATGTGGTGCTGGACGACAAGACCCTGGAGCTGGAACTGGACAGCCCGGCGATGAACCTGGTCGGCTTCGAACACCCGGCCACCAGCGCCTCCGATAAAGCCAAGGTCGCAGCCGTACGCACACAATTGGAAAAACCATTGGCGCTGTTTGGCCTGGCCAAGGCAGCCAGCTGCAGCGAAAGTGATCAGGAACTGGAAAGCCCGCTGTTCGGCGACAAGCCGGCAGCCGATGACGATGGCGACGAGCACGAAGGCCACCAGCACAGTGACGTCCATGCCCATTACCGGCTGACCTGCGACAAACCTGGCGAGCTCAAGAGTCTCGACCTGGGCCCGTTGTTCAAGGCCTTCCCCGCCACCCAGAAAATTGCGCTACAACTGATCGGGCCCAATGGCCAACAAGGTGTCGAAGCAACACCGGCCAAGGCCACGATCAACTTCTGACAGCCCTTTTGCAGCGAAACGCCCGGGGTAACCCGGGCGTTCATTTATGAGCCAGGCACTGATTGAACTGACCGACCTGGGCTTTGCCTGGCCGGGTCAAGCCCCCCTGCTGGATATTCCCACCTTGCGCCTGCACGCCGGCGAGTCGTTGTTTCTCAAAGGCCCCAGCGGCAGCGGCAAGACCACCCTGCTGGGCCTGCTGGGCGGTGTGCAAAAGCCCGATCGCGGCAGCGTCCGGCTGCTTGGCCAGGACTTGAGCGAATTGAAGCTGGCCGCCCGCGACCGCTTTCGCGTCGATCACACCGGCTACATCTTCCAGCAGTTCAACCTGCTGCCGTTTCTTTCGGTTCGGGAGAACGTCGAACTGCCCTGCCGCTTCTCACGCAGTCGCGCACAACGGGCGGCCGAGCGCCATGGCGGCATCGACCAGGCCGCCGCCAGCCTGCTCGCCCACCTGGGCCTGAAAGACCCGGCCCTGCTTGCGCGCCGCGCCGACAGCCTGTCGATCGGCCAGCAACAGCGCGTTGCCGCGGCCCGGGCCTTGATCGGCCAACCGGAACTGGTGATCGCTGACGAGCCGACCTCCGCCCTCGATGCCGACACCCGCGAGGCGTTTATCCGCTTGCTGTTCGCCGAGTGCCGGGCGGCCGGTTCCAGCCTGCTGTTCGTCAGCCATGACCAGAGCCTGGCGCCACTGTTCGATCGCCAGCTGTGCCTTGCCGAACTCAACCGCGCGGCCCAGCCGGCCAACGACCTGGAGGCCTGATGTACCTGCTCCGCCTTGCCTTGGCCAGCCTGGCCAACCGCCGTTTTACCGCCTTTCTGACTGCCTTCGCCATCGCCCTCTCGGTGTGCCTGCTGCTGGCAGTCGAGCGGGTGCGCACAGAGGCCCGTGCCAGCTTCGCCAGCACTATCAGCGGCACCGACCTGATCGTCGGCGCCCGTTCGGGTTCGGTGAACCTGCTACTGTACTCGGTGTTTCGCATCGGCAACGCCACCAACAACATCCGTTGGGAAAGCTTCGAGCACTACGCCAGCGACCCACGCGTCAAATGGGCCATCCCGATTTCCCTGGGCGACTCGCACCGTGGCTACCGGGTAATGGGTACCGACGCACGCTATTTCGAGCACTACCAGTACGGCCGCAAACAGAACCTGCAATTGGCCGAAGGCCGGGCCTTTGCCGATGACCCGTTCGAGGTGGTGCTCGGCGCTGAAGTCGCCGACGCCCTGCACTACAAACTGGGCGACAAACTGGTGCTGGCCCATGGCGTGGCGGCCATCAGCCTGGTCAAGCACGATGACAAGCCGTTCACCGTGGTCGGTGTGCTGCAACGCACCGGCACCCCGGTCGATCGCACTCTGCACATCAGCCTGGGCGGCATGCAAGCCATCCACATCGACTGGCATAACGGCATGCCGGCCCGTGGCGCCGGACGCATCAGCGCCGAGCAGGCACGCAACATGGACCTCAAGCCCGCCGCCATCACCGCCTTCATGCTGGGCCTGAACAACAAGGTGGCGACCTTCAGCCTGCAACGGGAAATCAACGAGTACCGTGGCGAACCCTTGCTGGCAATCCTGCCGGGCGTGGCCCTGCAGGAGCTCTGGAGCCTGATGGGTACTGCCGAGCAGGCGCTGTTCGTGGTTTCGCTGTTCGTCGTGCTGACCGGCCTGATCGGCATGCTCACGGCGATTCTCACCAGCCTCAACGAGCGACGCCGGGAGATGGCCATCCTGCGCTCGGTGGGCGCTCGCCCGTGGCATATCGCCGGGTTGCTGCTGCTCGAAGCCCTGGCCTTGGCAAGCGTCGGTATCATCGCTGGGCTGGCCTTGCTGTATGCCGGCATCGCCCTGGCCCAAGGTTATGTGCAAGCCAATTATGGCCTGTTGCTGCCCCTGGCCTGGCCCAGCGCCCATGAGTGGAGCCTGCTGGCCATCATTCTCGGCGCCGCCCTGCTGATGGGCGCCGTGCCAGCCTGGCGCGCCTATCGCCAGTCACTGGCCGACGGCCTGTCCATCCACCTGTGAGTACTTTGATGAGCCGCGCCCTGCTGCTGTCCATGCTATTGATCGCCGCCCCTGTGTGGGCGGCCGAACCCCGTACCCTTGAATGGCAGCAACTGATCCCGGCCGGGGCGCCGGTGATCCAGCCGCAACTGGCGCCGTTGCACGACCTCTCGCAATTGAGCGATGCCCTGGCCGCCGAAGCTGCGCCCGCAGCCCGGCAAACCGCACCCAATGCTCCGGTGGTCAAGGCCCTGGATGGCCAGCAGGTAAAACTGCCGGGCTATATCGTGCCACTGGAAGTCAGCGAAGAAGGGCGCACCACCGAGTTCCTGCTGGTGCCCTACTACGGCGCCTGCATTCATGTGCCGCCACCGCCGTCGAACCAGATCGTTCACATCTTCAGCGAGATCGGCGTGAAGGTCGAAGACCTCTATCAGCCGTATTGGATCGAAGGGCAAATGCAGGTAAAAGCCACCAGCAGTGAGCTGGCCGATGCCGGATATCAGATGGATGCCGAGAAAATCTACGCATACGAGCTAGAATAAATGGCCGCGTGCAAGCTTTAGCGATTTCATTGAGCTGAATCAAAAGTCACCGTCCGTCAGCTCCTTACCATTGGACTTATTAAATTCTAAACGTCCTTTGGGAGCTTCCATGAACAAGTCCTTGCTTGGCGCCTCGCTCGTTGCTCTGGCGCTTGCAGCCCCTGTTGCCCATGCCCACCAGGCTGGCGACTTCATCCTGCGTGCCGGTGCGATCACTACCGCTCCCAACGAAAACAGCGGCGACCTCAAGCTCGATGACGCCAAAGTCTCCGGCACCAAGGCAACCCTGGACAGCGACACCCAGCTGGGCCTGGCGTTCGCCTACATGCTGACCGACCACATCGGCCTGGAACTGCTGGCCGCCACCCCGTTCCAACACACCGTGGGCGTCAAGGGCCTGGGCGGTGGCCTGGATGGCAAGCTGGCCGACATCAAGCAACTGCCACCGACCCTGTCGCTGCAGTACTACCCGATGGAAGCGTCGTCGAAGTTCCAGCCATACGCCGGTATCGGTCTGAACTACACCATGTTCTTTGACGAAGACCTGAGCAGCAGCCGCAAGGCTCAAGGCTTCAGCAACATGAAGTTGAAGGACTCGGTCGGCCTGGCAGGTCAGTTGGGCATGGACTACATGATCAACGACAACTTCCTGGTCAACGCCGCGGTCTGGTACGTCGACATCGACACCAAGGCCACCATCGACGGCCCGAGCGCTCTGGGCGTTGGCAAGACCAAGGTCGACGTGGATGTCGATCCATGGGTCTACATGGTGGGTGTGGGTTACAAGTTCTAAGCGGCATTTAAACGCAAACCGCGGGGCAAGCCCGCTCCTACAGGTAGGAGCGGGCTTGCCCCGCGATGCGTTTCAGCGCCCTAAAAGACGCGCCAGGCCATCGGCCAGTGGCGTTGCTTCAGGGAAGGCAAAGCGGCTCAGCAAACGCTGATTGTTCGCCCGCGAATGACGGATATCCCCCGAGCGTGCTGGCCCGTGGCTGATCGCCGGCAGGTCACCGACCACCGACTTCAGCGCATCCAGCAACTGGTTCAGCGAAGTCGCCTGGTTCAGGCCAATGTTCACCGCCCCCTCCTCGACATCGCGCATCTCCAGCGCCTGAACCATCACACTGACCAGATCGCCAACATAGAGGAAATCACGGGTCTGCTCACCATCGCCAAACAAGGTGATCGGCGTACCGTTCAAGGCGCGCTCGCAGAAAATGCTGATGACCCCGGAATACGGCGAAGAAGGATCCTGGCGTGGGCCGAAGATATTGAAGAAGCGGAACACCACCGGTTCCAGGCCATGCTGGCGACGGTAGAAGTCCAGGTACTGCTCGCTGGCCAGCTTATCCACAGCATAAGGTGTCAACGGCGCCTTGGGCGTGTCCTCGATGATCGACTGACCTTCGCCATTGTTGCCATACACCGCCGCGCTGGAGGCAAACAGCACACGCTTGATGCCGTTCAGGCGCATGGCCTCGCACACATTGAGGGTGCCGATGAAGTTGCTCTGGTGGGTCTTCACCGGGTCATCGACCGAGGCCTGCACCGAGGCGACAGCGGCCAGGTGCACGACGGCCTGGCAGCCGGCAGCAGCAGCCTTGACCAGTTCGGCGTCGGCGACATCGCCTTCGAGCAGTTGCAGACGGGGGTTGTCCATCTGCAGGTTGCTGCGCTTGCCCGTCGACAGGTCGTCGAGGATGCGCACGCTGTAGCCTTTTTCCAGCAGAGCATCGCTGAGGTGGGAGCCGATGAAGCCAGCGCCGCCAGTAATCAGAATAGGGGCATCAGCCATGACGATAAAAACGGTCCAGTAAGGGCGGCAAACCGGCGCGCCAGGCGCGGGGTTTGATGCCGAAGGTGTGGAGGATCTTCTTGCAGGCCAGCACGGCATGCTGTGGCTCTTCGCTGGCGTCCGGACGCGCGGCATGGGCCTGCGCGGTCGGTGCCTGCACTGCCAACTGATGCAACTGCGCCGCCTCAGTGAGGATAGCCTGCCCCAGCGCCAGCGGCGTGGTCGCCTCGTTGCCGGCATAGTGATAGGTGCCCCACAAGGGCGCAGCACAATCGAGTTGCTTGAGTACCGAAAGGATCACCCGCGCGGCGTCATCCACCGGCGTCGGGTTGCCTCGGCGGTCATCGGCCAGCAGCAGTTCCTGCGGTTGTTCAGCGCGGGTCAGGAAACGCCCGAGCACGCCATCGATGCTCTCGTCGAGCACCCAGCCAAAGCGCAGCAGCACATGCTGCGGGCACGTCGCGCGCACGCTTTGCTCAATGCGCCACAAGGCCTGGCCGCGCAGCCCCAGCGGTACCGGTTCGTCTTTCTCGCTGTAGGCCGTGGCCCGCGAGCCATCGAAGACCCGGTAGCTGGACGGCTGGACCAGGACGATATTGTGATGCTGGCACAACTCGGCCAGGCGCTCGACCGCGCGTTCCTGCTGAGCCAGGCGCTGCTCGCTGACGGCTTCGGCCTGGAACCAGTCGAAATAGTAGGCCAGGTTGATCAGCGCATCCGGGCGGGTGTCGTCGAGCAACTGGGTCAGGCTGGCCGGATCCCAGCCGCTGTCGGGCGGACGTGGTGCCAGAAAGCCGATGTCTTCCTCGGCCCCGAGTCGAATCAGCGCTTGCCCGAGGGCACTTCCACCTCCCAACAGCATCAGGCGCATTCGCATAGAGTCAGCAGGTCCGATCAGATTATGGGAAGAAAGCCTTCATTTTGCGGTTTCCGGCGGGGGAAGTCCAACCCGGGGGCGGCCCTCGGCCAAGCCCCGTGTCGTGGGTAAATTTTACGCCCTACTTACACAAATCCGGAAACTGCCTATACTGCGCCCGGAATGAGCTGACTGCCCCTAAAGGATTAACCAGGAGGATAGTTAGCTTATTCCTTTGCCGGGGGCCAGACGTTCAGTCTGAATGCCGGTCGGCACGGATTGCCAGATAAAACCAATAACAAAGGAATGTTTCCCATGCAGGATTCGGAAGTCGCGTACCTGAGTTTCGACCAGGACCAAGCCCGCTCGCTGGCCGCCGCCAGCCAGAACCTCGCAGACCTGGGCGGCCCCCAGGCGCCCGACGTGGCCAGCCAGGCCCGGCTTTGGGCGCAACGCCTGCTCCCTACCTTAGACGCAAGCCAGAAGGCCGTGCTGCAACGCTTTGCCGATGGCCAGTTATCGGCGCTGATGTTTTCGAACATGACCTGCCCCGGGGCCGACCCGCTGCCCGAGCACTTGCCGGACCTGGACCTGCTGGCCCAGAGCGAGCGTTGCCTGTACCTGGCCGCCCGCAACCAACTGTTGCTGGAACTGGTGCGCTACCGTGCCTTTGCCTTCGATATCGACAACGAAGGCCAGGTGGTGCGCCTGGTCGGTAACTTCAAGGGCGGTGGCAGCGTGGCGCGGCCCGGCGAGGACCACAACACCCAGGTAGAACTCAGCTCGCACGCCGGCTTGCGCCTCGGCCCGCACACCGAAGCCCCTTACAACTGTTCGGTGGACGCCAGTGACGGGCGCTCCCCTGCCCCCTCGGCGCTGATCCTCACGGCACGCTGGAACCCGGCCAACGAACCAACCCGGATCATCCCGCTGCGCGGCATCATCGAGCAATTGGGCAGCCTGCATGCGCTGGCCCTGACCTCGGCGTCTTTTGATTTCACCCGCAGCGAATGCTTTGTTGCCGGCCAAGGCGACGCCGGCAAGGCCACCTCGATGCTGCAGTTCGATGCCAACGGTGGTTTCAGCCTGCGCTACAACTCCTACCGTTTCTCCCTCAACGACAACGCCAGCGACACTGCCGCCCGCGCATTCGACGCCTTCCAGGCCCTGGTCAGCGACGCCCGGCCTCTGCCGTTCGTACTCCAGCCCGAATCCGCCTTGCTGATCAACAACTGCCGCGCACTGCACGGGCGCGACATCCTCCAGGACAACCGCCGCCTGCTGGTGCGTCTGTTCGGCTACTCGCGCTTCGCTCAACCCGTAGTCCTCAAGGACGACCCGCTGCTGGTGCGTGGCTGAACAAGGAAAACACCCCGATGATGGAAATTGATATCACCCTGCTACTGACCCTGGCATCGGTGGCCCTGATGGCCGGCTTTTTCGACGCCATCGCAGGCGGCGGCGGGCTGATTACACTGCCCGTGCTGTTTGTGGCCGGCATCGACCCGCTGGCGGCGATTGCCACCAACAAGTTCCAGGCGGCGTCGGCCACGGTGTCGGCCACCTACGCCTTTGCCCGCAAGGGCATGATCGACTGGAAGCGCGGTTTGCCCATGGCTGCCATGTCATTTGCCGGCGGCGCCCTCGGGGCGCTGTCGGTCAGCCTGGTGCCCAAGACCTTCCTGCAGGCCTGTGTACCGGTGCTGCTGATTCTGGTCGCCGCGTACTTCGCCTTCAGCCCCAAACCCGACGAGCACCAGCGCAAGGCCAAGATTTCGATCAGTGTGTTCTGCCTGGCAGTAGCGCCTGTGATCGGCTTTTACGATGGGGTGTTCGGCCCGGGGGTCGGCTCGTTCTTCATGCTCGCCTGCGTCATCCTGCTCGGCCAGACCCTGCTCAACGCCGTGTGCAACAGCAAGCTGCTCAATGCCGCGTGCAACCTCGGTGCGCTGTCGGTGTTCTCGCTCAGCGGGGCGATTGTCTGGCCGCTGGCGCTGGCGATGGCGTGCGCCGCCTTTATCGGCGCGCAACTGGGGGCTCGCTGCGCAGTGCATTTCGGTCCTAAACTGATCAGGCCGCTGCTGGTTTGCGTGTGCTGCATCATGGCCCTCAAGCTGCTGCTGAGCACCGGCAACCCACTCGGCGAATGGCTGCATCATCAGTTCCTATAGGCGGTGTCCATGCACCTGGAAGCAATCTCGACCCAACGCGGCACCTGGCAATATGACGAACCGGCGCCTGGTGCCGAGCAGTTCATCAGTGAGACGTTCGATGGATTCCAGCAGCAGGCCCGGCTGCTGGTCCCCGAACAGGAGCGCGCCGCACCGCTGTTCGTGGTTGGCGGCGCGCGCTCGGACTTCACCCGCCTCAACCCGCTGCTGTATCGCCTGCAAGAGCACGGCATCGGCTCGCTGACCGGCAACCTCTCCGGCCACAGCCTGGCTGCCGAGCCGGGGGCGCCGGAGCCCTCGCTGATCACCAACCTTGAGGAAGCCCGGCGCTTTCACCAGCATATCGCCGGGCGTTGCCGGACCCTGCTCGGCCATAGCCTGGGCGGGGCGATTGCGTTGAAGCTGGCGGCGCAGACCCCGCAGATCGACAAACTGGTGCTGATCTGTCCGGCGGTGTACCCGGATGCGGCCCACACCCAACCCTTTGGCCCGGCCTTCACTGCGGCGATTCGTCAGCCTTACGGTTTTCTCGACTGCGACAGCTACGGGTTTCTGCGCACGTTCCAGGGCCGGGTGCTGCTGGTGATCGGCGAGTTCGACGGCCTCAACTCAAAGGCCTTTGGCCAGGTCGAAGGAACCTCAGCCGGCACCCTGTGGCTGGCCGGCGCCCAGCGTTACAGCCCGATTCCCGAAGAAGTCACCCAGGCCCTGCTGCGCGCGGTGCCAGCGCCGCACCTGGAGTGCCTGCTGCTGACTGACTGCGACCACGGCATTGCCGCGCATTTGCGCGACAAGCCGGCGGTGGCCGATCAAGTGGCGCAGGTGGTCGCCGAGTTCATTCTTGGTTGATCACCGTTACTCAATCTCGAACAGGCCGTTGCGGATCGGCCCGGCACTCAGACGTTCACGCACATCGTCGTCGATGCGCGGGTCATCCGGACGGTACAGCTTGACCTGCCGGTAAGCGCTGATGCGGTTGATTTCGGTGCCCAGGTATTCCCACACCACCCGGGTGCACGCCGGGGTCCGCCGGTCGCCACTGGAAACCCCGGTTTTCAGGCCATTGAGGCGAGTGATGCGGCTCTTGAAGCTGGGGATGAGGATGGTCTGGCTCATCTCATTGACGGTCAGCGATTCGTAGTCGAGCAGGAACAGGCGGTCCTGCAACTGGAACGCCGCACCCAGGTAACGGCAACGCACCCAGTCTTCAGCCTGCACGTCGGCGCTGCTGGAACGCTCCTGGCGCTCCTGACGTTCGAACAGAAAAGCTCCGCGCTCTTCACGCAAGTGCACCAGCGACAGCAGGATCGAGCCCGGCACCGACATGCAGTTGGAATACTCGAAGTAGTAACCGCAGTAACGCGACAGGTTGCCGGCATGCTCGCGCAGCGGGCGCAGCAGTTCGGCCAGCGGGTCGGCCTGATTGATCGCGATGTTCGCCGCGCTGCGAGCGCCGATCAGGCGGGCGAACTGCTCGGGCGGCAAACCCAGTTCGTAATCCTCGACGCCGAAGAAATCGCCAATGCGCTTGAGGTTGTAGGCCGTCGGCTGGCTCTGCCCGCTCAGGTACTTGTTGAACTGCGCGCGATTGATCGACAGCTGCCGGCAAACTTCCGAAATAGAGCGGTAGTGGCTGCAGGCAAGCTTGAGGTTGGTGCCGAGATTTTCGCTCATGTGAGCCGTTCCAGGTGATGCGACAGGCGCCACTTTAGCATCAAGTCGCATCAACTGAGAGCAACCCGCGAAATTGTAACCATTCTTGTCATAACCAACCATGCGCCCCACGGATACGGCGCATCGACGCCGGCCTGTCGTCTTTCATGCGAAAAATAAGAATCGAGGTCATTTCATGCTCGAAGCGCTCAACGATTTCCTCTCGGGGAAACTCCTCATCGTGCTTATCGTCGGACTCGGCAGCTATTTCACCCTGCGCTCCCGTTTCGTCCAGTTCCGCCATTTCAGCCACATGTTCACCGTCTTCAAGGAATCCCTGCACGGCCAGGCTGGCCAGCTGAGTTCGTTCCAGGCCCTGATGCTGAGCCTGGCCGGCCGCGTGGGTGCCGGTAACATCGCCGGTGTCGGCATTGCCGTAACCCTCGGCGGCCCGGGCGCGGTGTTCTGGATGTGGGTCACTGCCCTGGTCGGCATGTCCAGCAGCTTCTTCGAGTGCACCCTGGCCCAAGTCTACAAGCGTAGCGACGGTGACGGCCTGTACCGTGGCGGCCCGGCCTACTACATCCAGCACGGTCTGAAGCTCAAGACCATGGCGGTGGTGTTCTCCATCCTGTTGCTGGTGACCTACGGCTTTGCCTTCAACGGCCTGCAGTCCTACACCGTTACCCACTCGCTGCAGAACGCCTTCGGCTTCGACCCGAGCCACACCGGGATCGCCCTGGCAGTGCTGCTGGCGATCGTGTTCCTGGGCGGCATCAAGCGCATCGCTGCGGTGTCCGACCTGCTGGTACCGGTCAAGACCCTGGCCTACATCGGCGTGACCCTGTACGTGATCGGCAGCCAGATCGAACATGTGCCGGCCATGCTCGAAACCATCTTCAAGAGCGCTTTCGGCCTCGACCCCGCGTTCGCTGGCCTGCTCGGCAGCGCCATCGTCATGGGCGTCAAGCGCGGCGTATTTGCCAACGAAGCGGGCCTGGGCAGTGCGCCCAACGTCGCCGCCGTCGCTGCGGTCAAGCACCCGGGTGCCCAGGGCGTGGTCCAGGCGTTCAGCGTGTTCCTCGACACCTTCGTCATCTGCACCTGCACCGCACTGCTGATCCTGCTGTCCGGCGTCTACACCCCAGGCTTCGAAGGTGACGGCATCGTCCTGACCCAGAACTCCCTGGCCGCTGTGGTCGGTGACTGGGGTCGCCTGTTCGTCAGCGTGGCACTGTCGCTGTTCGTCTTCACCTGCATTCTCTACAACTACTACCTGGGCGAAACCAGTCTGCAGTTCCTCAGCCGCAACCGCCTGGTGCTGCTGGGCTACCGCGCCCTGGTGCTGGCACTGATCGTCTGGGGCTCGGTGCAGAACCTGTCCACCGTGTTCGCCTTCGCCGACATCACCATGACCTGCCTGGCCTTCGTCAACCTGATCGCCCTGGCCCTGTTGTTCAAGGTTGGCCTGCGGGTGATGCGCGACTACGACGAGCAACGCCGCGCCGGCATTGCCCAGCCTGTGTTCGACGCCTCGCGCTTCGCCGACCTGGACCTTGATCCCGAAGCCTGGCCGGTGGCCCCGCGCGGCGAGACCAAGGTTGACGCCAACGTCGCTGCCGCGCAGACCCAGAGCTGACATGCGCACCGTCAACAACCTGCTGATCCTCTACACCGGCGGCACCATCGGCATGCTGCAAACGCCGCAAGGCCTGGCGCCAGCCGGTGGTTTCGAGGCCCGCATGCGTGCCCACCTGGAACAACAGGTGCAAGCACCGGCGATCCACTGGCAACTGCGCGAGCTGCAGCCGCTGATCGACAGCGCCAACATGCAGCAGAGCAACTGGCTGGCCATGCGCGAGGCCATTGTCGAGGCGGTGGAGCGTGATGGCCACGACGGCATCCTCTTGCTGCATGGCACCGACACCCTGGCCTACAGCGCCGCGGCCCTGTCGTTCCTGCTGCTCGGCCTGCCGGTGCCGGTGTTGTTGACCGGGTCGATGCTGCCAGCCGGCGCGCCGCACAGCGATGCCTGGGACAACCTCTGCGGTGCCCTGCAGTTGATGGCCACGGGTATCGAAAATGGCGTGCAGCTGTATTTCCACGGCCAGCTGCTGCACGGTGCACGCGCCTCCAAGCTGCGCAGCGAGGCGTTCGACGCCTTCGCCGTGCTGGACCGGGAGCGCACGGGGCAACGGCACGTGTCGATCCCGGCCAGCCTGGATTACCGCCAGCCACGGCACGCGGTCAACCTGGCGGTGTTGCCCGTGTTTCCCGGGCTGCAGGTCGGCCATCTGCGCGGCCTGCTCGCCAGTGGCGTGCAGGGCTTGCTGCTGGAGTGCTACGGCAGCGGCACCGGGCCGTCGGACGATCAGGAGCTGCTCGACGCCTTGCACGACGCTCGCCAGGGTGGCGTGCTGATTGCCGCCATCAGCCAATGCCCGGAGGGTGCGGTGCACTTCGACACCTACGCGGCCGGCAGCCGTTTGCGTGACAGTGGCCTGGTCAGTGCCGGTGGCATGACCCGCGAAGCGGCGCTGGGCAAGATGTTTGCCCTGCTCGGGGCCGGGTTGGATGTGCATGCGGCGCAGCACTGGTTCGCCCTGGACCTGTGCGGCGAACGCGCGCAGTAAGAAAGTGGCGGAAGGCAGCGGGAGTCGAACCTGCCCGGGAACGGCTGCCGTCCCCAACCGGGTTTGAAGCCCGGCCGCGCCACCGGGCGCGATTGCCTTCCTTGAATGGACTACTGCCCAGGCGCTTGCGCCAGGGCATTGTCGGCGCGAACCTGGCGCCGATCACCGATGCGCCGGGTCAGGCCAATACGGTCGAAGTACTCGAGCACCTGCACACTGCGCTTGCGCCCAATCCCCAGGACGTCACGAAACGCCGCGACCTGCACCACCGGATCGTCGCTGGCCAGCTGCAAGAGCATAGCCGCCATTTGTCGGATCGTGGCCTCAGGGTAGAACAGATCACGCACCACCTGGTGTACCTGCCCCATGCGTCCAAGCTTGCGCAGCAGCAAGCGTACTTCGGCTTCATCGGCGCTTACTGAACGGGCCAGATCACGTACCCAGGGCGGATCAAACGTGCCCTCTTCCAGCAAAGGGCTCAGTTGGCTCCACAGCTGGGCGTCAGCATCACTCAAGCGAATCCGGTGTTCGGGCAGATGCAGCCAGGGCCCGCTGCTGAGCAAGCTGCCGCTGGCCAGCAACTCATCCACCAGGCTGATGAATGCCGGCCGCTCAAGTGCCAGGGCGACGAAGCGACGCAAGCGATCGCGGTCTGGGCCGAGCTGATCCGGCTCCTGCTGGTGAAACCGCGCCAGCCCCTCCAGCACCGTGGCCTGCAGATTGAGCCAATGCTCATCGGTGAACAGCAGCGGGCCCTGGCGGGTGGCAATCACCTGGACATTGGCGGGCAACTGCCAACTGCTGCGCAGGCGGTTGAACTGGCGCTCCAGGCGCCGCGGATCGAGCCCAAGCGCGTCGTTGGCAAGCAACGCCGGCAAGGCCTTCTCCAGGCTGTCGCTGGCTGCCAATGCCTGCAACTGGGCGATGCGTGTTTCGCTGCGACGCTGACGGGCAGGCGCAAAGGGGTCAAGCACACGGCCACCCCCGAGCGTGCGCTGAGCGCGCTGATCACGCAGCACCAGCCGATCACCATGCACCGCCTGCAAGGGAGCATTGGTCAGCAACTGGGCGAACATGCGCCCGCCCGGCTGCAACTGCTCGCCTTGCAACAAGGCTACACGGGCGCTGACATCCTGGGTGCCCAGGTGCACGTGCACCGGGCTGAAATGGGTGAAGGCGTGCAGTTCACTGGCCAGCAGTTGCAATTCGATATCCAGGCGCTGGGTCGGTGCGTGCAGCCACTCGGCGAGCAGCCAGTCGCCACGGTGAATCTGCTCCAGTTGCAGGCGCTCGGCACTGATGTTCAAGGCTACCCGCTGCCCGGCATGGGCCTGGGCAACTGCCTGGCTCTGGGCATGCAGACCACGCACCCGCACCGGCTTGCCGGCCTTGCCCAGCAGCAAGCTGTCGCCCAGTTGCACTTGCCCATCCAGCGCCGTACCGGTGACCACGATGCCGGCACCGGCAACCGCGAACGCACGGTCGATGGCCAGGCGAAAGCCGCCCTGACTGCTGCGCTGACTGACCTCGCCCAGGGCCGCCAGCAAGGCCAGACGCAACGGCTCGATACCCTCGCCGGTCACGCTGGAAACCACGAACTGCGCCGCCCCTGCATAAGGCCCGGGGGCCAGCAGCCCGCTGACCTGGGCTTGTACCTCCTGTACCCGCTGCGGCTCGACCCGATCACACTTGCTGATCACCACCAGGGCGCGCGGGATGCCCAGCAACTCAACGATGGCCAGGTGCTCGCGGGTCTGCGGCATCTCCCCGTCGTCAGCAGCGACCACCAGCAGCACCAGGTCTATGCCCTGGGCCCCAGCAAGCATGTTGTGGATAAAACGCTCATGGCCGGGCACATCGATAAAGCCGGTGAGCGGTGCGCCAATGCTCAGGGCTGCGTAGCGATAACCCAGGTCGATGGTCATGCCGCGTTCACGCTCCTCCCGGCGCTGGTCACCCGCCTGGCCGGTCAGGGCTTGGAGCAAGGCGGTCTTGCCGTGGTCGATATGCCCGGCAGTACCGACAATCACACCTGCACCTGTGGCAACTGCGCCAGCCACGCGGCTTCGTCATCCAGCTGACGCAGGTCCAGCCACAGGGCATCGTCATCAATGCGCCCGAGCACTGGAATCGGCAGGGCCCGCAGCGCCGCTTCCAAAGCGTGCAAGGAACGCCCGCGCAGGCGTTTGGACACCTGCGCACGCATACACAACGCCGCGCTGGGCAAGCGCGCCACCGGCTGGCTGCCACTGCCGATCATGCCCAGTGCACGCTCAGCACTGACCGTCCACTGTTCGCCCAACTGATGGGCCAACGCCGGCAACAAGCGCTCGGCCTGCTGGAGGATGTCGGCCTGCGGCCGGGTCAGCAGGCGCAGGCTGGGCAGGTGCTCGGCCAGTTGGTCGGGATTACGGTACAACCCCAGCACGGCTTCCAGCGCCGCGAGGGTCAGCTTGTCGACCCGCAAGGCGCGTTTGAGCGGGTTCTTCTTGATCCGCGCAATCAAGTCCTTGCGCCCGACGATAATGCCGGCCTGGGGCCCGCCCAGCAGTTTGTCGCCGCTGAAGGTGACGATATCGGCGCCATCTGCCAAGGCCTGACGCACAGTAGGCTCGGCCGGCAAGCCCCAGCGGGTGAGGTCGAGCAGGCTGCCGCTGCCCAGGTCCTCCAGCAAGGGTAAATCATGGCGATGAGCCAACTGTGCCAACTCAGCAGTCGGCACCTGGGTGGTGAAACCCTGAATGCTGTAGTTGCTGCAATGCACGCGCATCAACAGGCCGCTGCGGGGGCTGATTGCCGCTTCGTAATCGCGGGCGTGGGTACGGTTGGTGGTGCCCACTTCATGCAGCTTGACCCCGGCGCGGGCCATGATGTCGGGGATGCGAAAAGCGCCACCAATCTCGATCAGCTCACCGCGCGAGATGATCCCCTCCTTGCGTGCGCCCAGGCTGTTGAGCGCCAGCAGCACCGCAGCGGCGTTGTTGTTGACCACGGTGACGGCTTCGGCCCCGGTGAGCTCGCGGATCAGGCCCTCGATCAGGTCGTCACGGTCGCCGCGCTTGCCGCTGGCCAAATCGAATTCGAGGTTGAGCGGGTAGCGGGCGGCCCGTTGCACGGCGTCGATGGCTTGCTCGGGGAGCAAGGCCCGCCCAAGGTTGGTGTGCAGCACCGTGCCAGTAAGGTTGAACACCCGCCGGACCTGGCTGCGGTGCTGGGCAATCAGGCGTTCGCCCGCACGGCCAAGCAGCACAGGGGCAGCCAGCTCCGCTGCGGCCAGACGACCAAGCCTGGCGTCGTCGCGCAGGTCATCGAGTAGCTGACGCAGGCTGGCCAGGACCGCGTCGCGGCCGTAACGCTCGATCAGCGGGAGGCTGGCAGGATGACGCAACAGGGTATCGATGGAGGGCAGGCGGGTCGGGAGTTTGGCGAGGCTGGACGGCATTCAGAAAATTACCTTCGACAGGGACGACCTTGCGGGAGCGGGCTTGCCCCGCGATGCGGACAACACAGAAGGTGAGTGTAGACCCGATCTCACTCCCCTCCCGGCGCCAGCAACAGGTTCGGCGCCAGGCGCTCAAAGCCTTCCTGGTCCAGGCGCATATCCAGCACCAGGCTGGCCAGGTCTGCCGACAGCGCTTCAGCATCGGCGTCGTTTTCCAGGTAAATGTGCTTGAGGTAGGTGTTGCAGCCCGGGCAGCATTCAGCCTGCAGCGGCGCCTTGGCGCTGGGGTAACGATCGGTCTGCAGGCTCACATACCTGAGGTCCTTGCTCTGCTCGCAATACACGCACTTGACCCGCACCACATGCCATTCACAGGCACACAGCGAACACACCAGGTAACGCAGGCCGTTGTACTTGCCACGATGGCGGATAACCCCGGCCATGGCCGGCGAACCGCAGGCCGGGCAGTGGCACAGGCTGTCCGCCGCTTTCAGTTCGACGCCCTGCAGGCTCAGCAGCCAATGGCTCCAGGCTGCCTGCAACGCCGCGCCGAGAAATGGCACCAGTGCTGCAGGTACCAGGCTGTACTGCCCGGTCAGCAATGCAATTGCCCACAACGTGCGCTGCTCGTCCGGAGCACGCTGCAGTTGATCAACCGCATTCGCCACCGCACCCATCGAAGCCGGATAACGCTGCAACAATGCCTGCAGATAAGCCTGCCAATGCCCTTTACGCACCAGGCTGTCAGCCGCCAGCGGCGGCAAGCCATGCTCGACACACAGGCGCTGACGCTCGGTGTCGCTTGGGGCTGCAGCCGGCGGCTGGTCCAGCAGGCTCTGTTGCACCTGGCACAAGCCGGCCAGCAGCCGCAGATAGTCCGCCAGCGGGTTGCCCTCGGCCAGTATCTCCAGACGCTGCGCACGCAGGGCGAACAGGGTCTTCGGTGGCAGGTACAGAAACGGCGGCGTGCCAGCCGCTGCTTCGATCTGCCCGGGTTCAAGAAGCGTACTCAAGCGCTCATCCTTTCTTGTTGATCGGAGGCTCGGCGGGTTTATCGCCGGTCACCTGCCGATACCACAGTTCATGGTGTTTTTTCGCCCAGGCGCGGCTGACCCAGCCATGCAGCATGGCGCTGAGCGAACCCTTGATCCAGATCCCGGCATAGATGTGAACGATGATGCTCAGCACCAGCACGAACGCCGCCAGAGCATGCAGCAAGGTCGCCAGGCGAATCGAGCCGATAGTGAAGTAGCTGCTGAAATAGGCACGCCAGATCACCACCCCGCTGATCAGCAGCACCAGCATGCACAGCAGCAAGGTCCAGAACAGCAGCTTCTGCCCGGGGTTGTACTTGCCGATTGGTGGTACGCCCTGCTCTTCGTTGCGCATCACCCGGTCGATGCGTTTGAGCCACAGGCGGTCGTTGGCGATGAAGTAATTCGCCCGCCAGAAACGCAGCACCAGGCCAACAAAGAACACGAACATCAACACCCCCATGAAGGGATGCAGAATGCGCGTCCACGGCCCGCCGCCGAACAGATGGCTGAGCCAGAACAGCGCCGGATGAAACAGCGCCAGCCCCGACAATGCCGCCAGGATGAACAGGATTGCCACCAGCCAGTGATTGGTCCGCTCGTTGGCGTTGTAGCGCAGGATAGGTTTGTCGCTCATGGCCGTTGCTCCCCTTGTCCACCCGGCCGGCTCGGGTCATAGACATGCACCGCCGGGTCGACCACCTGCACGCTGGTATCCGGCGGACTGGGGTGTTCGTCCTCCTCGACCCGCTGCGGGCCGATGCGTACATAGTGGAAGAACCCGGCCAGCACCGCCGCGCCCATGGCCAGCAGCGCCAGCGGTTTGCTCACACCCTTCCACAAGCCCACCAACGGGCTGATAACCGGCTGGTCCGGCAGGCCGGCATACAAGCGCGGCGTGTCGGCGTGGTGTAGCACGTACATGACGTGAGTGCCACCGACCCCATCGGGGTCATACAAACCGGCGTTATCGAAACCGCGCGACTTGAGGTCGACGATGCGCTCGGCGGCGTGTTCCTTCATGTCCTGCTTGCTGCCAAAGACGATGGCACCGGTCGGGCAGGTTTTCACGCAGGCCGGCTCCAGCCCCACCGACACTCGGTCGGAACACAGGGTGCACTTGTAGGCCTTGTGGTCCTTCTGGGAAATCCGCGGGATATTGAACGGGCAGCCGGTAATGCAGTAACCGCAGCCAATGCAGTGGTCCTGGTTGAAGTCGACGATACCGTTGGCATGCTTGATGATCGCCCCCGGGCTCGGGCAGGCCTTCAGGCAACCAGGATCGGCGCAGTGCATGCAGCCGTCCTTGCGGATCAGCCACTCCAGGTTGCCGTCGCCGGTCTCGTGCTCGGTAAAGCGCATCAGGGTCCAGCTTTCGGCACTCAAGTCCTGGGGATTGTCGTAGGTGCCGTGGTTATGACCCACCTCGTCGCGCAGCTCGTTCCATTCCGAACAGGCCACCTGGCAAGCCTTGCAACCAATGCACTTGGTGGTGTCGATCAGCTTGGCCACCTCCTCCAGCTGGCGGATCGACGAGGGCGGCGTGGTGGTGGCCGAACGGGCAATGATGTCTTGGCTAGCCATCAGATTTTCTCCACGTTGACCAGGAACGACTTCGATTCCGGCGTCTGGGTATTGCCGTCACCGAGGAACGGCACCAGGGTGTTGGTCAGGTAACCGTGACGGGTACTGCCGGTGAAGCCCCAGTGCAGCGGAATGCCGACCTGATGCACGGTCTGGTTGTTCACCTGCAGCGGCCGGATCCGCTTGGTCACCACCGCCACCGCCTCGATATGCCCGCGCTTGCAACTGACCCGCACGCGGTCACCGGCGACGATGCCCTTCTCCTGCGCCAGCACTTCGCCAATTTCGACAAACTGCTCGGGCTGGACAATGGCGTTGAGCTTGCAGTGCTTGCTCCAGAAGTGGAAATGCTCGGTCAGCCGGTAGCTGGTGGCTGCGTAGGGGAAGTCCTTGGCCTGGCCCAGGGTTTCCCACACCGAGTCGAAGATCCGCCCGGCCGGGTTGCTGGTCGCCTGCTTGTTGTTCGGGTGCAGCGGGTTGATGCCGATCGGCGTTTCGAAGGGCTCGTAGTGCTCGGGGAACGGGCCTTCGGCCATCTTGTCGACGGCAAAGAAGCGCGCCACCCCTTCCGGGTTCATGATGAACGGGTTCATGCCAGCCTCCGGCGGCACGTCCGCTTTGTAGTCCGGGGTGTCGGTGCCGCCCCAGGTTTTACCGTTCCACCACACCAGGCGCTTGTTCGGGTCCCACGGTTTGCCTTGCGGGTCGGCCGAGGCGCGGTTGTAGAGAATCCGTCGGTTGGCCGGCCAGGCCCAGGCCCAGCCGAGGTTCTGCTTCATGCCGAACGGATCGCTGTTATCGCGCCGGGCCATCTGGTTGCCCTGTTCGGTCCAGCTGCCACAGAAGATCCAGCAACCGGACGCGGTACTGCCATCGTCCTTGAGCTGGGCAAAGGCGGACAGTTGCTGGCCGGCCTTGACCGTGGCACCACTGGCATCGGTAAGGTCGCTGACCGCGTTGCCGTTGAGCTCCCTGGCCAACTCTTCCGGCGAGGGCTCATCGGCCACCTTGTAGGGCCAGCTGAGGTTCAGCAACGGTTCGGCAAACGCGCCGCCTTCGGCCTGATAGCGCTTGCGCAGGCGCAGGAACAGCTCGCTCATGATGCGCACGTCGGTGCGGGTTTCACCCGGGCCGTCGGCGCCCTTCCAGTGCCATTGCAACCAGCGGCTGCTGTTGACCAGCGAGCCGTCCTCCTCGGCAAAGCAGGTGGTGGGCAAGCGGATGACTTCGGTATGGATATCGGCGCTGCGCACATCGTTGAAAGGCCCGACGTTGCGCCAGAACTCCGAGGTTTCGGTGGCCAGCGGGTCCATGACCACCAGCCACTTGAGCTTGCTCAGGGCGGCGCTGACACGATTCTTGTCCGGCAACGCAGCAATCGGGTTGAAGCCCTGGCACATGTAGCCGTTGACCTTGCCCTGGCCCATCAGGTCGAACATCTTCAGCACGTCGTAGCCGGGGATATCCAGCTTCGGCAGCCAGTCATAGCCCCAATGGTTCTCAAAGCTGGCGTTAGCGCCATACCAGGCTTTCATCAGGCTGACATGGAACTTGCCGTAGTTCTGCCAGTACGACAGTTGCCCCGGCCGCAACGGCTTGAGCGCCCGCTTGGCGATGTAGGCGTCGTAATCCTGCTCGGCATCGCCCGGCAGGGTCAGGTAGCCCGGCAAGGAGTTGGACAGCAGGCCCAGGTCGGTCAGGCCCTGGATGTTGGAGTGCCCGCGCAGGGCGTTTACGCCGCCCCCGGGCATGCCGACGTTGCCCAGCAACAGTTGCACCATGGCGGCACTGCGGATGATCTGCGCACCGATCGAATGCTGGGTCCAGCCCAAGGCATAGAGGATCGTCATGGTCTTGCCCGGTTGCGAGCAGGTGGCGATCTCTTCCCAGATCTTCAGCATGCGCTCCTGCGGCATGCCGCAGGTCATGCTGGCCAGTTCCGCGGTGTAGCGGCTGTAGTGCAGCTTCATCAACTGGTAGACACAGCGCGGGTCCTGCAGGGTTGGGTCGACTTTGGCAAAGCCGTCCTCATCCAGCTCGTAGCCCCAGCCGGACTTGTCGGTGTAGCTGCGCTTGGCTGCGTCATAGCCGCTGAACAGGCCGTCCTCGAAACCGAAGCCGGCTTTGACGATAAACGACACGTCGGTGTAGTTGCGCACGTACTCGTGCTGGATCTTGTCGTTGCTCAGCAGGTAATTGATCAGGCCGCCCATGAAGGCGATATCGCTACCGGTACGGATCGGTGCGTAGTAATCGGCCACCGAAGCCGTCCGGGTAAAACGCGGGTCGACCACGATCAGCCGGGCCTTGTTGTGGGCCTTGGCTTCGGTCACCCATTTGAAACCGCACGGGTGCGCTTCTGCTGCGTTGCCACCCATCACCAGGATCAGATTCGCGTTGGCGATATCGGTCCAGTGGTTGGTCATGGCACCACGGCCGTACGTCGGGGCAAGACTTGCCACCGTCGGGCCATGTCAGACACGCGCTTGGTTATCGAACCCCAGCATGCCCAGGCTGCGAATGACCTTGTGAGTCAGGTAACCGGCTTCGCTGGACGCCGCCGATGCCGCCAGAAAGCCGGTGGTCAGCCAACGGTTGACCGTCTGGCCCTGGGCGTTCTTCTCGATGAAGTTGGCATCGCGGTCGGTCTTGACCAGATCGGCGATACGGTCCAGCGCCTCATCCCAGGATACCCGCGTCCACTCGCTGCTACCCGGCTTGCGCACCTGCGGGTAGTGCAGGCGGCTGGGGCTGTGGATAAAGTCGAGCAGGCCGGCACCTTTCGGGCACAGGGTGCCGCGGTTCACCGGGTGATCGGCGTCGCCTTCGATATGGATGATGTTCTGCGCAACATTCTTGCCACCATCACCCTGGCTGTACAGGATCAGGCCACAGCCGACCGAGCAGTAGGGGCAGGTGTTGCGGGTCTCGATGGTACGCGCCAGCTTGAAGTGGCGCACCTGCTCGGCGAAGGCGGGTGTCGGGGCCATGCCCAACGTCGCCAGGCTCGAGCCTCCAAGGCCTACCGCTGCGACCTTGAAGAACTGCCGACGGTTGAGATCCATCGTGCACTCCTGATCAGGTGGTGGACGCGCGGGACGTTGCCGGCGTCTCTTGAACGATCACGGTGGCGGCAAAATGGATGGCCGCCAATGGATACTCTAGCCAAGATTGCGCAAAACGCTGGAGAAATGCTGCCTGGCAGGCAAGAACGCCGACACGATTGCGCCGGCGCCCCATGCTCGCAACCTGCCTATTTAGCCCTCGGTTGCCTCAGCGCCGTGGCGATCACACTGCCCATTTTTGTGGGTTGTGGATCGTTCTGATGTTGCACGGCGTCGATGGCCCACTGCTCAAGACGCACTCGGTCGCGCTGGAACACCATCATGTGGGTCGATCCACCGAACTCGAAGTGACCGATCTCGGTTCCACGGCTGATGCTGACCGGCGCAGCGCCCTCGCCGACGATGAACTGCGGCTCAATCACGCAGGTCGAGACCTCGACCATGCCGATGCAGATCAATGCGACATAGCCACACGCTGGGTGTTCGAAAATAAAGATCGCGCGGGCAGCAACATGGCCAAGATAGGGTTGCGATTCAGTGCCCTCCCAGGTACCCGTGCCCTCGCCTTGCCCGGGACGCTGCGCAAAGTAGGTACCGGGCTGCACCCATGAACGCACCAGCTTGCCATCCAGCGGCGCATTCCAACGGTGATAGTGAGTGGCCGAGAGAAATCCCTGATAAATCTGCCCACCCTTGAAGTGCTCCGCCCACTGCGCCCGGCCCGCAAAGATGTCGAGCAGAGAGTAGTTCACGTCCTTGATCCAGAAGTCGGTCTCGAACGCGAGGTCATTCTCGTACTGCCATGGCGTGGTCTCGCAGCCAATGTTGATCTGAGTCGCGGGGTCACCCTGAAACGGACGGGCGCCGGGCACGAACTTGCGGATGAAAAACGAGTTCCAGGAGTCAAACCCGTACCCTGGCTTGGTCGGATCGCATTCCATTTCATTCCAGACCCCGGCGTCCCAGGCAGCTTTCGATATCCACGAGCCCGCTTTTTCGGGGTCGTCGATGTCCAGCTTGTCGAGCGAGTCGGCGCTCTTGAGAAACGCGTTCCATGCGTCCAGGACCTTCTTGAACTGGAGGTTGAAGGTCGTGTCGTGGAACAAGGCAACGCCCGCCTCGGTCGCCATTGAAACGGCCAGGAAGCCATTCATCGGCGTACCGACCTGGGCCGTCGCGTTAAACGAAGAAGAAGTGGTGACGATCTCGTTGAGAATCTCGAAGAAGCTGTCGTAGCTTTTGATCCAGACCGTGTCGCCGTCCTCGTCCTTGATCTGCTCAAGGGTCGCCTCATCCAGGGTCAGGACATAGGCGTTGGCCTGCTCGATCATCGAATTGACCCACATGCGGTAGACACTGTGCTCTGTCACCCAGGCCTTGAACTCGGTGACCTGCGGGCGCATCGGGGTAAGCGTGCCGGCCCTCTTCTTTTGCGCAATATAGTCGCGCAACGGCACCAGGAACTTGGCAGTCGCCCACACCCGGTTGGGTACCCAGAAGCCCATCTGGATGGGCCCGGCATTATCCAGGGTGAGCAGGTTCGCCGCGGTGCCTTCCACGCGGCGCGGCTTGGCGGATTGCTTGAGGGATGAGATCTGGCTATCGAATTGAGTCATTTCTTAGTCCTTTAGAGTGACGTAACTCATGCACATCGCCTGCGGGCAACGCACAGAGTCGCTATTCCAGACTGCGTTTTTGCAACGCCCAGCGCTTATCACAGCTTCATGGCTGCTCGAGACTCGACAGGAGGGGGCGCTGCAGCGGTATGCAACCGCTTGGTAAATGTAGTCGCCAGGGGGGAAAAAGCCGAAATAGCAGGGCTAAACGTCGGACAATAAGGTGCGATCCGACCAAAGGTGCCGGCGAGACCAGTAACAGGGAAGGAAGGGCGAGATTTGGCGTTCAATAAAAAAGCGAAGCCAATTCAATGGCTTCGCTCTTAGTGTTTACAGTTCTGAAAAAGCTGCGAATCAGAACGGAATATCGTCATCGAAGCTGTCGAAGTCCGGAGCCGGCTGCGGTGCGGCCTGCTGTGGCGCAGGGCGCTGTTGCGGCGCCGACTGCTGTGGACGCGGAGCCTGCTGACGCGGCGCCTGGTTGTAGTTGTTGCCACCTTGCTGCTGCGAGCCGTCCTGGTTCTGCGGACGGCCGCCGAGCAGTTGCATGGTGCCCTGCATGTCGACGACGATTTCAGTGGTGTAACGCTTGATGCCGTCTTTTTCCCACTCGCGGGTCTGCAGCTTGCCTTCGATGTAGACCTGCGAGCCTTTGCGCAGGTACTCACCGGCAATTTCCGCAACCTTGCCGAACATCGAGACGCGGTGCCATTCGGTTTTTTCAACCTTCTGGCCGGTCTGCTTGTCGGTCCACTGCTCGCTGGTGGCCAGGCTCAGGTTGGTCACGGCGTTACCGTTGGGCAGGTAGCGGACTTCGGGATCTTGACCGCAAGTACCGACCAGAATGACTTTGTTAACCCCACGGGCCATAACGTTCTCCTAGGCTTCGCACGCTTCGGAGGCCGGGTTTACCAGGCGCTCCAGGGTCGTACGATCCAAAATTTGTGTATCAAGTTTGATATAGATGGCGGCTTCATCGGCCACCACCACTGCGTCGGTCACACCCGGGACGGCCATCAGCCGCTCGGTCAGCCCCGCTTCGCGTACCGCCTCGGCCGATAACGGCATGCGCAGGCTGGTCACGTACGGCGGTTCACGCATGCTCAGCGCCACGACCCACCACAGGGCACACAACGCCGCGCAGCCAAGGAACACCGTGCTCAGGCCTCCGTGCTGGAACAACCAGCCACCGAGAATTCCTCCCAGCGCGGCACCCAGGAACTGGCTGGTGGAGTACACCCCCATGGCCGTGCCCTTGCCGCCGGCGGGCGACACCTTGCTGACCAGTGAAGGCAAGGATGCCTCCAGCAGGTTGAAGGCGGTGAAGAATATCACGGTGCCGATCACCAGTTCGTGCAAGTTGTCTGCTGACAGCCAGAAGAATAGCTCGGTCAGCATCAACACACTGACCGCGCCCAGCAGGACACGTTTCATCTTGCGCTTTTTTTCGCCGTAGATGATGAACGGGATCATTGCAAAGAATGAAATCAGCAAGGCGGTCAGGTACACCCACCAGTGCTCTTCCTTGGGCAGGCCGCCACGCTCGACGAAGGCCAGCGGCAAGGCGATGAAACTGGCCATCAAAATGGCATGCAGGACGAAGATGCCCACGTCCAGGCGCAACAGGTCGGGGTGGCGCAGGGTCGGCATCAGCGCCTGCTTGGCGACGCCCGACTCGCGGTGCTGCAGGGCGCCGTGAGAGGCCGGCACCACGAATGCGATAATGGCGAGACCGACCACGGCCATGGCTGCGGTGGCCAGGAACAGCCCGGACAGGCCAAAGGCACGGGTCAGCAACGGGCCGACCACCATGGCCACGGCAAACGACAAACCGATGCTCATGCCGATCATGGCCATGGCCTTGGTTCGGTGCTGTTCGCGGGTCAGGTCCGAGAGCAAGGCCATGACCGCCGCAGAAATCGCCCCGGCGCCTTGCAGGATACGCCCTGCGATCACGCCCCAGATCGAGTCGGCCTGGGCCGCCAGTACGCTGCCCAGGGCAAAGATCACCAGGCCCAGGTAGATCACCGGGCGGCGGCCGATGCGATCGGAGATCACCCCGAACGGAATCTGCAGGAATGCCTGGGTCAGGCCATAGGCACCAATGGCCAGGCCGATCAGAGCCGGAGTGGCACCAGCCAGGTCCATGCCATAGGTCGCCAGTACCGGCAGGACCATGAACATGCCCAGCATACGGAAGGCGAACACCAGGGCCAGGCCGCCTGCGGCGCGGGTCTCGCTGCCACTCATGCGTTCGCTGTGGGGATCGTGCATGGATAAACCTCGTGTGAACCGGCGGCGATTCTACCAGTCCCATCGCTTAACGGCATATACGCGACGCTTTGCCGCGTAATGGCATGGAGCCGTATACTCAACCGTTTATGCCCGCCGAGCGAGGCCGCAGTGGACAAGATCCTGATTCGTGGGGCACGCACCCACAACCTGAAGAACATCGACCTGACCCTGCCGCGGGACAAGTTGATCGTCATCACCGGCCTGTCCGGTTCCGGCAAGTCGTCCCTGGCCTTCGATACCCTGTACGCCGAAGGCCAGCGCCGTTACGTCGAATCCCTGTCGGCCTATGCCCGGCAGTTCCTGTCGATGATGGAAAAGCCCGATGTCGACACCATCGAAGGTTTGTCACCGGCAATTTCCATCGAACAGAAGTCGACCTCGCACAACCCGCGTTCGACCGTCGGCACCATCACCGAGATCTACGACTACCTGCGCCTGCTCTACGCCCGCGTCGGTACCCCGCGCTGTCCGGACCACGACATCCCGCTGGAAGCTCAGACCGTCAGCCAGATGGTCGATCTGGTACTGGCCCAGCCCGAAGGCAGCAAACTGATGCTGCTGGCACCGGTGATTCGCGAGCGCAAGGGTGAGCACCTGGCGGTGTTCGAAGAACTGCGCGCCCAGGGCTTCGTCCGTGCCCGGGTCAACGGCAAGTTGTTCGAACTCGATGAACTGCCCAAGCTGGACAAGCAGAAAAAACACACCATCGAAGTGGTCGTCGACCGTTTCAAGGTGCGCGACGACCTGCAGCAACGCCTGGCCGAATCGTTCGAGACCGCCCTCAAGCTGGCCGACGGCATCGCCCTGGTCGCCTCGATGGATGACGAGCCGTTCGAGGAAATGATCTTCTCCGCCCGCTTCGCCTGCCCCATCTGCGGCCATGCGATCAGCGAACTGGAACCCAAGCTGTTCTCCTTCAACAACCCGGCTGGCGCCTGCCCGACCTGCGACGGCCTGGGGGTCAAGCAGTTCTTCGATATCAAGCGCCTGGTCAACGGCGAACTGACCCTGGCCGAAGGCGCGATCCGCGGCTGGGACCGGCGCAACGTCTACTACTTCCAGATGCTCGGCTCGCTGGCCGCGCATTACGACTTCAGCCTCGAGATCCCTTTCGGCGAACTGCCGGCCGAGCAGCAGAAGATCATCCTCCACGGCAGCGGCAAGCAGAACGTCGACTTCAAGTACCTCAACGATCGTGGCGACATCGTCAAACGCTCGCACCCATTTGAAGGCATCGTGCCGAACCTGGAACGCCGCTACCGCGAAACCGAATCGGC
This sequence comes from Pseudomonas tructae, assembly GCF_004214895.1. NCBI lineage: Bacteria > Pseudomonadati > Pseudomonadota > Gammaproteobacteria > Pseudomonadales > Pseudomonadaceae > Pseudomonas > Pseudomonas tructae. The sequence continues at coordinate 5,386,824 of NZ_CP035952.1, forward strand.
GACCGTGCGTGAAGAACTGGCCAAGTTCCTCAGCACCCAGCCCTGCCCGGATTGCCGCGGCACCCGCCTGCGCCGCGAAGCACGGCACGTATGGGTCGGCGAGAAGACCCTGCCGGCGGTCACCTGCCTGCCGATTGGCGATGCCAGCGGTTACTTCGGCGGCCTGAAGCTGACGGGGCGACGTGGCGAGATTGCCGACAAGATTCTCAAGGAAATCTGCGAGCGTCTGCAGTTCCTGGTCAACGTCGGCCTCGACTACCTGACCCTCGACCGCAGTGCCGACACCCTCTCGGGCGGTGAAGCCCAGCGCATCCGCCTGGCCAGCCAGATCGGCGCCGGCCTGGTTGGGGTCATGTACATCCTCGACGAGCCGTCCATCGGCCTGCACCAGCGCGACAACGACCGTCTGCTCGGTACTCTCAATCACCTGCGCGACATTGGCAACACGGTAATCGTGGTCGAGCACGATGAGGACGCCATTCGCCTGGCCGACTACGTGGTCGACATCGGCCCTGGGGCCGGTGTGCACGGCGGGCAGATCGTCGCCGAAGGCACTCCGGCCCAGGTCATGGCTCACCCTGACTCACTGACCGGCAAGTACCTGTCCGGCCGGGTCAAGATTGCCGTGCCGGCCAAACGTACGCCACGCAACAAGAAGCTCTCGCTCAAGCTCAAGGGCGCACGGGGCAACAACCTGCAGAACGTCGACCTGGAAATCCCGATCGGCCTGCTGACCTGCGTGACCGGTGTGTCGGGCTCGGGCAAGTCGACGCTGATCAACAATACCCTGTTCCCGCTCAGCGCTACCGCCCTCAACGGTGCCAGCACCCTGGAAGCAGCGGCGCATGATAGCTGCGACGGCCTGCAGCACCTGGACAAGGTGGTCGACATCGACCAGAGCCCGATCGGCCGCACCCCGCGTTCGAACCCGGCGACCTATACCGGCCTGTTCACACCTATCCGCGAACTGTTCTCCGGCGTCCCGGAGTCGCGCTCGCGTGGCTACGGCCCGGGCCGGTTCTCGTTCAACGTCAAGGGTGGGCGCTGCGAGGCGTGCCAGGGCGATGGCCTGATCAAGGTCGAGATGCACTTTCTGCCGGACATCTACGTGCCGTGCGATGTGTGCAAGAGCAAGCGCTACAACCGCGAAACCCTGGAGATCAAGTACAAGGGCAAGAACATCCACGAAGTCCTGGAAATGACCATCGAGGAAGCCCGCGAGTTCTTCGACGCAGTACCCGCGCTGGCGCGCAAGCTGCAGACGCTGATGGACGTCGGCCTGTCCTACATCAAGCTCGGACAGTCGGCGACCACCCTATCGGGAGGCGAGGCGCAGCGGGTCAAGTTGTCACGCGAGCTGTCCAAGCGCGACACCGGCAAGACCCTGTACATCCTCGACGAACCGACCACCGGTTTGCACTTCGCTGATATCCAGCAGTTGCTCGATGTGCTGCACCGTCTGCGCGACCACGGCAACACAGTGGTGGTGATCGAGCACAACCTGGACGTGATCAAGACCGCCGACTGGATCGTCGACCTGGGCCCCGAGGGCGGCTCCAAGGGCGGGCAGATCATCGGCTTTGGTACGCCGGAAGAGGTGGCCGAGATGAAACAGTCGTATACCGGCTACTACCTCAAGCCGTTGCTGGAGCGCGATCGCGCCTGATGTACGACAGCCCCAAACAAAAAGCCCCGCATTGGCGGGGCTTTTTTTGTTCTGGGAAATTACATCTGCGACTGCAGGTAGTTTTCCAGGCCGATCGACTTGATCAGGCCCTGCTGTTTTTCCAGCCAGTAGGTGTGATCTTCTTCAGTGTCGGCCAGTTGCACACGCAGGATGTCACGGCTGATGTAGTCCTTGTGCAGCTCGCACAGCTCAATGCCTTTGCACAGCGCAGCGCGCACCTTGTACTCAAGGCGCAGGTCGGCGGCAATCATGTCCGGCACGGTGGTGCCGACGTCCAGGTCGTCAGGACGCATGCGCGGGGTGCCTTCGAGCATGAGGATACGGCGCATCAGGGCATCGGCGTGTTGCGCCTCTTCTTCCATTTCGTGGTTGATACGCTCGAAGAGCTTGCTCAAGCCCCAGTCTTCGTACATCCGCGAGTGAATGAAATATTGGTCACGTGCCGCCAGTTCGCCCGTCAGCAACGTGTTGAGATAATCGATTACGTCCGGGTGACCTTGCATCGCCCTGCCTCTCCCTGTGTGAAAGTCATAGTTTGAACCAGGATGACCGGAAGGTCACTGAGAATTGGGCAAAAACGTGCAAAAAAGTAGGTAAACGGTAGTGATATTCATTGAAAAACCGCCCAAATGAGGGCGGTTCTTCTTATCACTTCGAGTTAGGCGAGATTTATGCCCAAAGCCTTGGCAATCCCTTCGCCATAGGCCTGATCGGCCTTGAAGAAGTGCTGCAACTGACGCTGGACCACATCCGTAGAAACCCCGGCCATGGCCCCCGCGATGTTGCCGATCAGCAGTGCCTTCTGCTGCGGATTCATCAGGCGGAACAGCGCGCCGGCGTGGCTGTAGTAATCGGTGTCTTCGCGGTGATCGTAACGATCGGCGACACCGTTCAGGGCCAATGGCGGCTCGGCGTACTGCGGGGCTTGCTTTGGCGCACTGGCGTAGCTGTTGGGCTCATAGTTGGGTGCCGCGCCGCCGTTGCTGCCAAAGGCCATCGAACCATCACGCTGGTAGCTGTTCACCGGGCTGCGGGGGGCGTTTACCGGCAGTTGCTGGTGGTTGGTACCGACACGGTAGCGGTGCGCGTCTGCGTAAGCGAATACGCGGCCCTGGAGCATGCGGTCCGGCGACAGGCCAACACCTGGCACCATATTGCTCGGACCGAACGCCGCTTGCTCGACTTCAGCGAAGTAATTCAGCGGGTTGCGGTTGAGCTCCAGTTCGCCAATCTCGATCAGCGGATAGTCCTTTTGCGACCAGGTCTTGGTCACATCGAACGGATTCTCGTCGCGGCTGGCAGCTTCTTCTTCGCTCATCAGCTGGATGCATACGGCCCATTTCGGGAAATCGCCACGTTCGATCGCCTCGAACAGGTCGCGCTGGGCGTAGTCCGGGTCGGTGCCCGCCAGGCGCGCAGCCTCCGCAGGCGCCAGGTTCTTGATGCCCTGTTTGGTCTTGAAGTGCCACTTGACCCAGGTACGCTGCCCTTCGGCGCTGATCAGGCTGTAGGTGTGGCTACCAAAGCCGTGCATATGCCGGTAGCCGTCCGGGATGCCCCGGTCAGAAAACAGAATGGTGACCTGGTGCAAGGCTTCAGGTGAATGCGACCAGAAGTCCCACATCATCTGCGCACTCTTGAGGTTACTTTGCGGCAGGCGCTTCTGGGTGTGGATAAAGTCCGGGAATTTCAGCGGATCACGAATGAAGAACACCGGGGTGTTGTTGCCAACGATGTCCCAGTTGCCTTCCTCGGTATAGAACTTCAGGGCAAAACCACGCGGATCACGCTCGGTATCGGCCGAACCACGCTCGCCACCCACAGTGGAGAAGCGCAGGAAGGTCTCGGTTTGCTTGCCAACGCTACTGAACAGCTTGGCACAGCTGTACTGGGTAATATCGCGGGTGACAGTGAAGGTGCCGTAGGCGCCCGAGCCTTTGGCGTGCACACGGCGTTCAGGGATGTTCTCGCGGTTGAAGTGCGCGAGCTTTTCGATCAGGTGGAAATCATCCAGCAGCAACGGGCCTCGCGGGCCTGCCGAACGCGAATTCTGGTTGTCAGCGACCGGCGCTCCGCTGGCGGTGGTCAGTATTTTATTCTGGCTCATGGTCTCTCTCCCTATCAGTCTTGAACGGCCGGCTAATCGGCTTGGGAAGGAGTATTGACCACAACTATGACAACAACAAATTCATTAACTGACTCATATCAATAGATTATTACAATACATGCAGACACAAAAAACCGGGCGCTAGGCCCGGTTCCTTGTTACAGACTGTTCGCCTTACTCAGCAGCTTCAACCGAGCCACCGACAGGACGATCAACCAGCTCGACGTACGCCATAGGTGCGTTATCGCCAGCGCGGAAGCCGCACTTGAGGATACGCAGGTAGCCGCCCTGACGGGTGGCATAGCGCTTGCCCAGATCGTTGAACAGCTTACCGACCATTTCTTTCGAACGAGTACGGTCGAAAGCCAGACGACGGTTAGCTACGCTGTCTACCTTGGCCAGAGTGATCAGCGGCTCGGCAACGCGGCGCAGTTCTTTGGCTTTTGGCAGAGTAGTTTTGATCAGCTCGTGCTCGAACAGCGACACCGCCATGTTCTGGAACATAGCCTTACGGTGAGAGCTGGTACGGCTCAGGTGACGTCCACTTTTACGATGACGCATGGGTTCATTCCTTACCAAACACTACGTTCGGTGATTACGACGATCAGGCAGTCGCCTTGTCGTCCTTCTTAAGACTTGCAGGCGGCCAGTTGTCGAGGCGCATGCCGAGGGACAGACCGCGGGAGGCCAGAACGTCCTTGATTTCAGTCAAGGATTTCTTGCCCAGGTTCGGAGTCTTCAACAGCTCTACTTCGGTACGCTGAATCAGGTCGCCGATGTAGTAGATGTTTTCCGCCTTAAGGCAGTTAGCCGAACGTACAGTCAGTTCCAGATCGTCAACCGGGCGAAGCAGGATCGGATCGATCTCGTCTTCCTGCTCGACAACCACTGGTTCACTGTCACCTTTGAGGTCGACGAACGCAGCCAACTGCTGTTGCAGAATGGTTGCGGCACGACGGATGGCCTCTTCAGGATCCAGGGTACCGTTGGTTTCCAGATCAATTACCAGCTTGTCCAGGTTGGTACGCTGCTCGACACGGGCGTTTTCCACCACGTATGCGATACGGCGAACCGGGCTGAACGAAGAGTCAAGCTGCAAGCGACCAATGCTGCGGCTTTCGTCTTCATCGCTCTGACGCGAATCGGCCGGCTCATAACCACGACCACGAGCTACGGTGAGCTTCATGTTCAAGGCGCCATTCGACGCCAGGTTAGCGATTACGTGATCGGGGTTAACGATCTCGACATCATGATCCAGCTGAATATCGGCAGCGGTAACCACCCCCGAACCCTTCTTCGACAAGGTCAGCGTAACTTCGTCACGACCGTGCAGTTTGATAGCCAGGCCTTTCAGGTTCAACAGGATCTCAATGACATCTTCCTGTACACCTTCGATTGCCGAGTACTCGTGGAGTACACCGTCAATCTCGGCCTCGACTACTGCACAGCCAGGCATGGAGGACAACAGGATGCGGCGCAGCGCGTTGCCCAGGGTATGGCCAAAGCCACGCTCGAGAGGCTCGAGCGTGATTTTAGCGCGGGTTGGACTGACGACCTGCACATCGATGTGGCGGGGCGTCAGGAACTCATTTACCGAAATCTGCATGGATGCACCTATTTTCTAGCCCTTACTTGGAGTAGAGCTCGACAATCAGGCTTTCGTTGATGTCGGCGGACAGGTCGCTGCGAGCAGGAACGTTCTTGAAAACGCCCGACTTCTTGGCAGCATCCACATCTACCCACTCAACGCGGCCACGCTGGGCGCACAGTTCAAGGGCTTGAACAATGCGCAGCTGGTTCAGCGACTTCTCGCGAACCGCGACCACGTCACCCGGACGAACTTGGTAGGACGGAACGTTTACAGTCTTGCCGTTTACGCTGATCGCTTTGTGCGAAACCAGCTGACGGGATTCGGCACGAGTAGCGCCAAAGCCCATACGATAAACGACGTTATCCAGACGGCACTCGAGCAGTTGCAGCAGGTTCTCACCAGTAGCGCCCTTCTTGGAGGCCGCTTGCTTGTAGTAACCGCTGAATTGACGCTCGAGTACGCCGTAGATACGACGAACTTTTTGTTTCTCACGCAGCTGGGTGCCGTAGTCGGACTGACGACCGCGGCGCTGACCGTGGATACCTGGGGCTGCTTCGATGTTGCACTTCGATTCCAGAGCGCGAACGCCGCTCTTCAGGAACAGATCGGTGCCTTCACGACGAGACAGTTTGCATTTTGGACCAATGTAACGTGCCATTTATCTGTCTCCTGATTACACGCGGCGCTTCTTCGGCGGACGGCACCCGTTATGCGGGATTGGCGTCACGTCGGTGATGCTGGCGATCTTATAGCCACAGCCGTTCAGAGCACGAACAGCGGACTCACGACCTGGACCTGGACCCTTGACGTTGACGTCGAGGTTCTTCAGACCATATTCCAGCGCAGCTTGACCAGCACGCTCAGCAGCTACTTGAGCAGCGAACGGGGTGGACTTGCGGGAACCGCGGAAACCCGAACCGCCGGAGGTAGCCCAGGACAGAGCGTTACCTTGACGATCGGTGATGGTCACGATGGTGTTGTTAAAAGAGGCATGGATGTGGGCGATGCCATCAACCACTGTCTTTTTGACTTTTTTACGAGGACGAGCAGCAGGTTTTGCCATTTCTAAATTCCTGTCGATTCGCTGGTGCGATTACTTGCGGATCGGCTTACGCGGGCCCTTACGGGTACGCGCGTTGGTCTTGGTACGCTGACCGCGTACTGGCAGACCCCGACGATGACGCAGGCCGCGGTAGCAACCCAGGTCCATCAACCGCTTGATTTTCATGTTGACGTCACGGCGCAGATCACCTTCGGTGATGTACTTCGCAACTTCAGTACGCAGCGATTCAACCTGCTCGTCGCTCAGATCCTTGATCTTCACGGCTGGGTTGACCCCAGTGTCTGCACAGATTTTCTGTGAAGTGGTGCGACCAACACCATAGATGTAGGTCAGCGAGATAACAGTATGCTTGTTATCTGGAATGTTAACGCCTGCAATACGGGCCATTCAGTGGGACTCCAATTGACAGCTACCTACGCCCCGGAAGCCAAGAAATAGGGCGCGAGATAATATCGCTGTAGAAACAATTAATCAACCCAGCAGCACACTAGCTGCTGGGTTTGTAGCGCAAATCACACTCAGCCTTGGCGCTGCTTGTGACGTGGTTCCGCACTGCAAATTACTCGAACGACACCTTCGCGGCGAATAATTTTGCAGTTACGGCACAGCTTTTTCACCGATGCACGAACTTTCATCACCAACTCCTCGAACCTTAAGGGTCAATCAGCGCAGCAGACCGCTGCCACCGTAGCCTTTCAGGTTGGCTTTCTTCATCAGGGATTCGTACTGGTGCGAAACGAGGTGCGATTGTACTTGGGACATGAAGTCCATCACAACCACTACCACAATCAGCAACGAGGTCCCGCCAAGGTAGAACGGAACGTTTGCCGCAACCACCAGGAACTGGGGAAGCAGACACACGGCCGTCATATAAAGAGCACCGAACATGGTCAAGCGGGTCAGAACGCCATCAATGTAGCGCGCCGACTGCTCGCCCGGACGGATACCCGGAATAAAGGCACCGGACTTCTTCAGGTTTTCCGCTACGTCTTTCGGATTGAACATCAACGCCGTATAGAAGAAGCAGAAGAAAATAATCCCTGCACTAAACAGCAGAATATTCAACGGCTGACCAGGAGCGATCGACTGCGAGATGTCCTGCAACCAGCCCATACCTTCGGACTGACCGAACCAGGCACCCAGCGAAGCCGGGAACAGCAAGATGCTGCTCGCGAAAATGGCAGGGATTACACCCGCCATGTTCACTTTCAACGGCAAGTGGCTGGTCTGCGCAGCGAAGACCTTGCGGCCCTGCTGACGCTTGGCGTAGTGAACGGCGATACGACGCTGACCACGCTCAATGAACACCACGAAACCGATAATCGCTACTGCCAGCAAACCGATAGCGACCAGGGCGAAAATGTTGATATCGCCTGTGCGTGCAGACTCGAAAGACTGCCCGATTGCTCTCGGAAGACCGGCGACGATACCTGCGAAAATCAACATCGAGATACCGTTGCCTACACCGCGCTCGGTGATCTGCTCGCCCAGCCACATCATGAACATCGCGCCGGCCACGAAAGTGGACACCGCAACGAAATGGAAGCCAAAGTCAGCAGAAAACGCCACGCCCTGACCGGCCAGACCAATGGACATGCCAATGGCCTGGACCAGCGCCAGGATAACGGTGCCGTAGCGGGTGTACTGGCTGATCTTGCGACGGCCAGCTTCACCTTCCTTCTTCAACTGCTCCAGCTGCGGGCTGACGGCGGTCATCAACTGCATGATGATCGATGCCGAGATGTACGGCATGATCCCCAATGCAAAGATGCTCATCCGTTCCAGCGCGCCGCCGGAAAACATGTTGAACAAGCTAAGAATGGTCCCCTCATTCTGTCGAAACAGTTCCGCCAGCCGGTCCGGGTTAATACCTGGAACTGGGATGTGTGCGCCTATCCGGTAGACGATGATCGCCAGGAACAGAAAACGCAGACGAGCCCAGAGTTCAGACATCCCGCCTTTGCCGAGCGAAGAGAGAGCACCTTGCTTAGCCATTTATTCCTCGAACTTGCCGCCAGCTGCTTCGATAGCCGCACGTGCACCTTTGGTGACGGCGATACCCTTGAGGGTGACTGCGCGAGTGACTTCGCCCGACAGCATGATTTTCACACGCTGTACGTGCTGACCGATCACGTTGGCATCCTTGAGGGACTGAACGGTGATCAGATCGCCTTCCACCTTGGCCAGCTCGGACAGACGCACTTCAGCGCGGTCCATGGCTTTCAGGGAAACGAAGCCGAACTTCGGCAGACGACGGTGCAGCGGCTGTTGACCGCCTTCAAAGCCTGGAGCAATGGTGCCACCGGAACGGGAGGTCTGACCTTTGTGGCCGCGGCCACCAGTCTTACCCAAACCGCTACCGATACCACGGCCCGGACGATGCTTCTCGCGACGGGAACCCGGCGCTGGACTCAGATCATTGAGTTTCATCGATTAACCCTCGACGCGCAGCATGTAGTAGGCCTTGTTGATCATCCCGCGATTCTCGGGAGTATCCAGGACTTCTACAGTGTGACCGATGCGGCGCAGACCCAGACCCTTAACACACAGTTTGTGGTTAGGGAGACGGCCGGCGGTGCTTTTGATCAGCGTTACTTTAACGGTAGCCATGATCAACGGATCTCCTCAACGCTCTTGCCGCGCTTGGCAGCAATGGATTCAGGAGATTGCATAGCCTTCAGACCCTTGAAAGTGGCGTGAACCACGTTTACCGGGTTGGTCGAGCCGTAGCACTTGGCCAGGACGTTCTGAACGCCAGCAACTTCCAGGACGGCACGCATTGCGCCACCAGCGATGATACCGGTACCTTCGGACGCAGGCTGCATGTACACCTTCGACGCGCCATGGGCGGACTTGGTAGCGTACTGCAGAGTGGTGCCGTTCAGGTCTACCTGAATCATGTTGCGACGAGCAGCTTCCATGGCTTTCTGGATCGCAGCAGGTACTTCGCGCGATTTACCACGGCCGAAACCAACACGACCTTTACCATCACCTACCACGGTCAACGCGGTGAAAGTGAAGATACGGCCGCCTTTGACGGTTTTAGCAACGCGGTTAACTTGAACCAGCTTCTCGATGTAGCCTTCGTCGCGCTTTTGATCGTTATTTGCCATAACTTAGAACTCCAGCCCGCCTTCACGAGCAGCATCAGCCAGCGCTTTGACGCGGCCATGGTACTTGAAGCCGGAACGGTCAAAGGCAACTTGAGATACACCGGCGGCTTTCGCGCGCTCAGCTACCAGCTTGCCAACCTTAGTGGCCGCGTCGATGTTGCCAGTGGCGCCATCACGCAGTTCTTTGTCCAAGGTCGAGGCACTGGCCAGAACCTTGCTGCCGTCGGCCGAAATGACCTGGGCGTAAATGTGCTGCGAGGAGCGGAACACGCAGAGACGCACGACTTCGAGTTCGTGCATTTTCAGGCGTGCTTTGCGAGCGCGACGCAGTCGAGTAACTTTTTTGTCGGTCATTTGCTAGGCCCTACTTCTTCTTGGCTTCTTTACGACGGACGACTTCGTCCGCGTAACGCACACCTTTGCCTTTGTACGGCTCTGGCGGACGGAAACCGCGGATTTCGGCGGCCACCTGACCTACCAGCTGCTTGTCGATACCCTTGATCAGGATATCGGTCTGGCTTGGGGTCTCAGCGGTGATGCCCTCAGGCAATTCGTAATCCACTGGATGCGAGAAGCCGAGCGCCAGGTTCAGCACGGTGCCTTTAGCCTGAGCCTTGTAACCAACACCGACCAGCTGGAGCTTGCGCTCGAAGCCTTGGCTTACGCCTTGGACCATGTTGTTTACCAAAGCACGGGTAGTACCGGCCATAGCGCGAGTTTGTTGATCGCCATTGCGAGCAGCGAAACGCAGCTCACCAGCTTCTTCAACGACTTCTACTGACGAGTGAACGTTCAGTTCGAGAGTGCCCTTGGCACCCTTCACCGAAAGCTGCTGACCGGCGAATTTGACTTCGACGCCCGATGGCAGCTTAACGGGGTTCTTAGCGACGCGAGACATGCTTATCCCCCCTTAGAACACTGTGCAGAGAACTTCGCCGCCGACACCGGCAGCGCGCGCAGCACGATCAGTCATCACACCTTTGTTGGTGGAGACGATAGACACGCCCAGACCGCCACGTACTTTCGGCAGATCATCGACGGACTTGTACTGACGCAGGCCTGGACGACTTACGCGCTTGACTTCCTCGATGACCGGACGGCCTTCGAAGTATTTCAGCTCGATGGAAAGCGATGGCTTTACTTCGCTGCTGACTTGGTAGCCAGCGATGTAACCTTCGTCTTTCAGAACTTTGGCAACCGCAACCTTCAGAGTCGAGGAAGGCATGCTTACGACGGACTTTTCAGCCATCTGGGCATTACGGATGCGAGTTAGCATGTCCGCTAACGGGTCCTGCATACTCATGGGCTAGACGCTCCTGATACAAGAAAAATTAGCCTCTCGGCTACTACAGACCCCTGAAATCGCCGGACATAAAAACCCGGGCTCAGGAGAGCCGGTCATTCTAGACAGTTCCCAGAAACGAAACAAGCCCCAGAAGGGGCTTGTTTCGATGCAAGGTCACCGGTGGTCGGAAGATCACTCCCCCGCCACCTGGACGCTGCCGGCACGTCTTACCAGCTGGCTTTAACCAGACCTGGAACGTCACCGCGCATTGCTGCTTCACGCAGCTTGTTACGGCCGAGGCCGAACTTGCGGTAAACGCCGTGTGGACGACCGGTGATGCGGCAACGGTTACGCAGGCGCGCAGCGCTGGCGTCACGTGGTTGCTTCTGCAGAGCTACGACAGCGGCAAAACGCTCTTCTGGAGTTGCTTCCAGATTGACGATGGTCGCTTTCAGCTCGGCACGCTTCTTGGCGTACTTGGCAACAGTGAGCTGACGCTTCAGCTCACGGTTTTTCATGCTCTTCTTGGCCATTTTCCTACTCCAATCAGTTGCGGAACGGGAATTTGAAAGCACGCATCAGAGCGCGGCCTTCGTCATCGTTCTTGGCAGTGGTGGTCAGGGTAATGTCCAGACCGCGCAGAGCATCGATCTTGTCGTAGTCGATTTCCGGGAAGATGATCTGCTCTTTCACGCCCATGCTGTAGTTACCACGACCATCGAAGGACTTGGCATTCAGGCCGCGGAAGTCGCGAACCCGAGGCAGGGAGATCGCCAGCAGGCGGTCCAGGAATTCGTACATACGATCACGGCGCAGAGTAACTTTAACGCCGATCGGCCAGCCCTCACGGACTTTGAAGCCCGCGATGGATTTCCGAGCGAAAGTCACAACGGCTTTTTGACCGGTGATCTTCTCCAGGTCAGCAACAGCGTGCTCGATGACTTTTTTGTCGCCGACAGCTTCGCCCAGACCCATGTTCAGGGTGATCTTGGTAACGCGAGGAACTTCCATCACGTTCGCCAGCTTAAGTTCTTCCTTAAGCTTGGGAGCAATTTCGTTCCGGTAAATCTCTTTCAGTCGTGCCATGGTCTTCTACCTAGCAGTGTTCAAGCATCAACCGCTTTTTGGGTCGACTTGAAGACACGAATTTTTTTGCCGTCTTCTACTTTGAAACCAACGCGGTCAGCCTTGTTGGTTTCGCCGTTGAAAATGGCGACGTTGGAAGCGTGCAGTGGCGCTTCTTTCTCGACGATACCGCCCTGTACGCCCGACATCGGGTTAGGCTTGGTATGACGCTTCACCAGGTTGATCCCACCAACGACCAGACGGTCGTCAGCGAGAACCTTGAGCACCTTACCGCGCTTACCTTTGTCTTTGCCGGCGATCACGATGATCTCGTCGTCACGACGAATCTTTTGCATGTCGGATCTCCTTACAGCACTTCTGGGGCGAGCGAGACGATCTTCATGAACTTCTCAGTACGAAGTTCACGGGTCACTGGCCCAAAGATACGGGTGCCGATTGGCTCTTGCTTGTTGTTCAGCAGAACAGCAGCATTGCCATCAAAGCGGATGATGGAGCCGTCAGCACGACGGACACCGTGGCGAGTGCGGACTACAACAGCAGTCATCACTTGGCCTTTCTTCACTTTACCGCGAGGAATTGCTTCCTTGACGGTTACCTTGATGATGTCACCGATGCCGGCGTAACGGCGGTGCGAACCGCCGAGAACCTTGATGCACATGACGCGACGAGCGCCGCTGTTATCGGCCACATCGAGCATGGATTGAGTCTGAATCATAAAATTTCTCCGACCCTTAGCCCTTAGACTTCAACAGCGCGTTCGAGAACTTCAACCAGTGCCCAGGACTTGGTCTTGGCCAGCGGACGGGTCTCGCGGATGGAGACCTTGTCGCCGATATGGCACTGGTTGGTTTCGTCGTGCGCGTGCAGCTTAGTCGAACGCTTAACGTATTTACCGTAGATCGGGTGCTTAACGCGACGCTCGATCAGTACGGTGATGGTTTTGTCCATCTTGTCGCTGACGACACGGCCAGTCAGCGTACGGACGGTTTTTTCAGCTTCAGCCATGATCACTTACCTGCCTGCTGGTTGAGCACAGTTTTCACGCGAGCGATGTCACGCTTAACTTGCGAGAGCAGGTGCGACTGCCCCAACTGGCCAGTTGCTTTCTGCATACGCAGATTGAACTGGTCGCGCAGCAAGCCGAGCAGTTGCTCGTTCAGCTGCTGTGCTGATTTTTCACGAAGTTCATTCGCTTTCATCACATCACCGTCCGCTTAACAAAGGAGGTGGCGAGAGGCAGCTTTGCAGCCGCCAGGGCGAAAGCCTCACGCGCCAGCTCTTCAGAAACACCCTCGATCTCGTACAGGACTTTGCCTGGCTGGATCTGGGCAACCCAGTACTCCACGGAACCTTTACCTTTACCCATCCGCACTTCGAGAGGCTTCTTGGAGATCGGCTTGTCCGGGAACACACGGATCCAGATTTTACCGCCACGTTTTACGTGACGGGTCAGAGCACGACGTGCCGACTCAATCTGGCGGGCGGTGAGACGACCGCGAGCAACAGCTTTCAGAGCAAATTCGCCGAAGCTGACTTTGCTACCGCGCAGTGCCAGACCACGGTTGTGGCCAGTCATCTGCTTGCGGAATTTTGTACGCTTTGGTTGCAACATTTGGCGTACCCCTTACTTAGCAGCTTTTTTACGAGGCGCTGGTGCTTGTGGTTTCAGTTCTTCTTGGCGACCACCAATTACTTCGCCTTTGAAAATCCAAACCTTCACACCGATCACACCGTAAGTGGTGTGAGCTTCGTAGGTGGCATAGTCGATATCGGCACGCAGGGTGTGCAGGGGCACACGACCTTCGCGATACCATTCAGTACGTGCGATTTCAGCACCGCCGAGACGACCGCTCACTTGGATCTTGATGCCTTTGGCACCAATGCGCATGGCGTTCTGTACGGCGCGCTTCATGGCGCGACGGAACATCACACGACGCTCCAGCTGCTGAGCTACGCTCTGAGCTACCAGCATACCGTCGAGTTCCGGCTTGCGGATCTCTTCGATGTTGATGTGCACAGGCACACCCATTTGCTTGGTCAGGTCCTGACGCAGTTTCTCAACATCTTCACCTTTCTTCCCGATAACGATACCTGGACGAGCGGTGTGGATGGTGATGCGTGCAGTTTGGGCCGGACGATGGATATCGATACGGCTAACGGACGCGCTTTTTAGTTTGTCTTGGAGGTACTCACGCACATTCAGATCTGCGAGCAAATAGTCCGCATAAGTCCGACCGTCTGCGTACCAGACGGAGGTGTGCTCCTTGACGATTCCCAGGCGAATGCCAGTGGGATGTACTTTCTGACCCATCTGATCGACTCCGTTACTTGTCCGCAACCTTGACAGTGATATGGCAAGACCGCTTGACGATGCGATCAGCGCGGCCTTTGGCACGCGGCATGATACGCTTCAGCGAACGCCCTTCGTTGACGAAAACGGTGGAGACCTTCAGGTCATCAACGTCTGCGCCTTCGTTATGCTCGGCGTTGGCTACGGCCGACTCGAGGACTTTCTTCATGATTTCAGCGGCTTTTTTGCTGCTGAAAGCCAACAGGTTGAGCGCTTCGCCCACCTTCTTCCCGCGGATCTGGTCGGCGACCAAGCGGGCTTTCTGGGCGGAGATTCGAGCGCCCGACAACTTAGCGGCTACTTCCATTTCCTTACCCCTTAACGCTTGGCTTTCTTGTCAGCCACGTGCCCACGATAAGTGCGGGTACCGGCAAACTCGCCCAGTTTATGGCCGACCATGTCTTCGTTCACGAGAACTGGGACGTGTTGGCGACCGTTGTGTACCGCGATGGTCAGACCGACCATTTGTGGCAGGATCATGGAACGGCGCGACCAGGTCTTAACTGGTTTGCGATCGTTCTTTTCCGCCGCCACTTCGATCTTCTTCAGTAGGTGAAGATCGATAAAAGGACCTTTTTTCAGAGAACGTGGCACTGTCGTATCCCTCTATTTACTTGCGACGACGGACGATCATGTTGTCGGTACGCTTATTACCACGAGTCTTCGCGCCCTTAGTCGGGAAGCCCCATGGCGATACCGGATGACGACCACCGGAGGTACGACCTTCACCACCACCATGTGGGTGGTCAACCGGGTTCATGGCAACACCACGAACGGTTGGGCGAACGCCACGCCAGCGTTTGGCACCAGCTTTACCCAGCGAACGCAGGCTGTGCTCGGAGTTCGAGACTTCACCCAGGGTCGCACGGCATTCAGCCAGGACTTTACGCATTTCACCAGAGCGCAGACGCAGGGTCACATAGACACCTTCGCGAGCGATCAGCTGAGCCGAAGCACCAGCGGAACGAGCGATCTGTGCACCTTTGCCCGGCTTCAGTTCGATGCCGTGAATGGTGCTACCCACTGGGATGTTGCGCAGTTGCAGGGAGTTGCCTGGCTTGATTGGAGCCAGAGCGCCTGCGATCAGCTGGTCGCCAGCAGCAACGCCTTTAGGGGCGATGATGTAGCGGCGCTCGCCGTCTGCGTAGCACAGCAGTGCGATGTGAGCAGTACGGTTTGGATCGTATTCGATACGCTCGACAGTGGCGACGATGCCATCTTTGTCGTTGCGACGGAAATCGACCATACGGTAATGCTGCTTATGACCACCACCTACGTGACGCGTAGTGATGCGGCCATTGTTGTTACGACCACCAGACTTCGACTTCTTCTCGAGCAGCGGTGCGTGAGGAGCGCCTTTATGCAGCTCCTTGTTGACCACCTTGACCACGAAACGGCGGCCAGGGGAAGTCGGTTTGCATTTAACGATTGCCATGATGCACCCCTTCCTTACTCAGCACTGCTGCTGAAATCGAGATCTTGGCCTGGCTCAAGCGAAACGATCGCTTTCTTCCAGTCATTGCGCTTGCCCAGACCACGTGCGGTACGCTTGGTTTTACCCAGAACGTTAACAGTCGACACGTTTTCGACTTTTACGCCGAACAGGCCTTCGACAGCTTTCTTGATTTCCAGCTTGGTTGCATCAGTAGCAACCTTGAATACGAACTGGCCTTTTTTCTCAGCCAGAACGGTAGCCTTCTCGGAAACATGCGGGCCAAGGAGGACTTTAAATACGCGTTCCTGGTTCATCCCAGCAGCTCCTCGAATTTCTTCACGGCCGACACAGTGATCAACACTTTGTCGTATGCGATCAGACTGACCGGATCGGAACCCTGAACGTCACGTACGTCGACGTGCGGCAGGTTGCGAGCAGCCAGGTACAGGTTCTGATCAACAGCGTCCGAAACGATCAGTACGTCGCTCAGACCCATGCCGTTCAGCTTGTTCAGCAGGTCTTTGGTTTTCGGTGCTTCAACAGCGAAGTCCTGAACCACGACCAGACGGTCGGTACGCACCAGCTCAGCGAGGATGGAACGCATTGCTGCGCGATACATCTTCTTGTTGAGCTTCTGCGAGTGATCCTGCGGACGAGCTGCGAAAGTGGTACCGCCGCCACGCCAGATTGGGCTACGGATAGTACCGGCACGAGCACGGCCAGTGCCTTTCTGACGCCATGGGCGCTTACCGCCACCAGCAACGTCGGAACGGGTTTTCTGCTGCTTGGTGCCTTGACGGCCGCCGGCCATATAGGCCACGACTGCTTGGTGTACCAGCGTCTCGTTGAATTCGCCGCCGAAGGTCAGTTCGGAAACTTCGATCGCCTGAGCGTCATTTACATTTAGTTGCATGTCAGCTTCCCCTTAACCGCGAGCCTTGGCAGCCGGACGCACAACCAGATCGCTGCCAGTTGCGCCTGGAACGGCACCCTTGACCAGCAACAGATTGCGTTCAGCGTCGACGCGCACTACTTCGAGGGACTGAACGGTCACGCGCTCGGCGCCCATGTGACCGGACATTTTCTTGCCCTTGAATACACGACCAGGAGTCTGGCACTGGCCGATAGAGCCCGGGACGCGGTGGGAGACGGAGTTACCGTGGGTGTTATCTTGACCGCGGAAATTCCAGCGCTTGATGGTACCGGCAAAGCCTTTACCCTTGGACTGACCGGTAACGTCTACCAGCTGACCTGCAGCGAAGATTTCAGCGTTGATCGAATCACCGGCCTGGAACTCGCCTTCTTCAAGACGGAACTCCCAGACACCGCGACCCGCGGCAACGTTCGCTTTAGCGAAGTGACCTGCTTGAGCAGCAGTCACACGCGAAGCGCGACGTTCACCGACAGTGACTTGCACTGCACGATAGCCATCGGTTTCTTCAGTTTTGAACTGGGTGACGCGATTCGGCTCGATCTCAATGACCGTGACCGGAATGGAGACACCTTCTTCGGTGAAAATACGGGTCATACCCGCTTTTCGACCGACTACACCAATAGTCATGTTGTAAACCTCATGAGTGTACGGGGCTTTCACCCGCTATGGCCGCCCATTTCAGAGCGTTACACGACTAAGACCGTGTCTTAGCCGAGGCTGATCTGCACTTCCACACCGGCCGCAAGATCAAGCTTCATAAGTGCATCAACGGTTTTATCCGTTGGCTGGACGATGTCCAGAACGCGCTTATGAGTACGGATCTCGTACTGGTCACGCGCGTCTTTGTTGACGTGCGGGGAGACCAGAACGGTGAACCGCTCTTTACGGGTAGGCAGTGGAATTGGACCACGCACTTGAGCACCAGTACGTTTCGCGGTTTCCACGATTTCCTGGGTGGATTGGTCGATCAGGCGATGGTCAAAAGCCTTCAACCTGATACGGATTTGCTGATTTTGCATTGGATTTCAGACTCCAGGCTGCTATTCCCACCGGGCGCACTACGCCCGTTAAAAGGAGGCGTGATTCTATAGAGGCCCCCACTGAGTGTCAACCCAATAAAAAAGCCCCCGCTGAGCGGGGGCCTTTTTAAACGATCAACGATTACTCGATGATTTTGGCTACGACGCCGGCGCCGACGGTACGACCGCCTTCACGGATAGCGAAACGCAGACCGTCTTCCATCGCGATGGTCTTGATCAGGGTGACTTCCATCTGGATGTTGTCACCTGGCATTACCATTTCAACGCCTTCTGGCAGCTGGCAGTTACCAGTCACGTCAGTAGTACGGAAGTAGAACTGTGGACGGTAGCCTTTGAAGAACGGAGTGTGACGACCGCCTTCTTCTTTCGACAGAACGTAGACTTCTGCGGTGAACTTGGTGTGCGGCTTGACCGAACCTGGCTTGACCAGAACCTGGCCACGCTCAACGTCGTCACGCTTGGTACCACGCAGCAGAACGCCGCAGTTCTCGCCAGCACGACCTTCGTCCAGCAGCTTGCGGAACATCTCAACACCGGTGCAGGTGGTGGTGGTGGTGTCACGCAGACCAACGATTTCCAGTGGATCCTGAACGCGGACGATACCACGCTCGATACGACCGGTAACAACGGTACCACGACCGGAGATCGAGAATACGTCTTCGATTGGCATCAGGAACGGCTTGTCGATAGCACGCTCAGGCTCTGGGATGTAGCTGTCCAGAGTCTCAACCAGCTTCTTGACAGCGGTGGTGCCCATTTCGTTGTCGTCTTTGCCTTCCAGCGCCATACGAGCCGAACCGATGATGATCGGGGTGTCGTCGCCTGGGAAGTCGTAGGTGGACAGCAGGTCGCGAACTTCCATCTCGACCAGTTCCAGCAGCTCAGCGTCGTCTACCAGGTCAGCCTTGTTCAGGAAGACCACGATGTACGGAACGCCTACCTGACGGGACAGCAGGATGTGCTCACGGGTTTGTGGCATCGGACCATCGGCGGCCGAGCAAACCAGGATCGCGCCGTCCATCTGGGCAGCACCGGTGATCATGTTCTTCACGTAGTCAGCGTGACCTGGGCAGTCAACGTGAGCGTAGTGACGAATGTTCGAGTTGTACTCGACGTGCGCGGTGTTGATGGTGATACCACGAGCTTTTTCTTCTGGAGCCGAGTCGATTTTGTCGAACTCAACGACGGCCGAACCGAAAACTTCGGAGCAGACGCGGGTCAGAGCTGCGGTCAGAGTGGTTTTACCATGGTCAACGTGACCGATGGTGCCAACGTTGACGTGCGGAAGGGAACGATCAAATTTTTCTTTAGCCACGACAGTGAACTCCTAGCCTAAAGGGGCTGAATCAGCCTTGTTTTTTAACGAGAGCTTCGACGATGTTCGACGGAGCTTCGGCGTATTTGGAGAATTCCATGGAGTAGCTCGCGCGACCCTGAGACATGGAACGAACATCGGTCGCATAACCGAACATTTCTCCGAGCGGCACTTCAGCACGGATAACCTTGCCGGAGACCGAATCATCCATACCCTGGATCATGCCGCGACGACGGTTCAGGTCACCCATCACGTCACCCATGTAGTCTTCCGGGGTTACAACTTCGACCTTCATGATCGGCTCGAGAACCTGGCCGCCGCCCTTCTGGGCCAGCTGCTTGGTTGCCATCGAAGCAGCGACCTTGAACGCCATTTCGTTGGAGTCGACATCGTGGTACGAACCGTCGAATACCGTGGCCTTCAGGCCGATCAGAGGATAGCCGGCAACGACGCCGTTCTTCATCTGCTCTTCGATACCCTTCTGGATCGGGGCGATGAATTCCTTAGGAATCACACCACCAACGACTTCGCTGGTGAACACCAGACCTTCGGTGATGTTGCCTTTGTCGTCCACGTCCGGCTCCGAGAAACGGATCCAGCAGTGACCGAACTGACCACGACCACCCGACTGACGAACGAACTTGCCTTCGATCTCGACGTTGGACTTGGTGATCCGCTCGCGGTACGAAACCTGAGGCTTACCGATGTTGGCTTCGACGTTGAACTCGCGCTTCATGCGGTCAACGAGGATGTCCAGGTGAAGCTCGCCCATACCCGAAATGATGGTCTGGCCGGTTTCTTCGTCGGTCTTGACGCGGAACGACGGGTCTTCCTGAGCGAGCTTGCCCAGGGCGATACCCATCTTCTCCTGGTCCTGCTTGGTCTTCGGCTCGACAGCTACCGAGATCACAGGCTCCGGGAAATCCATACGCTCGAGGATGACTGGCTTGTCGGCGTTGCACAGGGTGTCACCAGTGGTGACGTCCTTCATGCCGATCAGCGCAGCGATGTCACCTGCCAGCACTTCCTTGATCTCTTCACGCTGGTTGGCGTGCATCTGCACCATACGACCAACGCGCTCTTTCTTGCCCTTGACCGAGTTGATCACGGAATCGCCAGACTGCAGCATGCCCGAGTAAACGCGCACGAAGGTCAGGGTACCCACGAACGGGTCAGTAGCAATCTTGAACGCCAGAGCCGAGAACGGCTCGTCATCGGAAGCGTGACGCTCGATGTGACGAACTGCCGGATCTTCCTTATCCAGTTCCTTGTCATCCGGGTTGATACCCTTGATCGCAGGAATCTCGGTCGGAGCAGGCAGGAAGTCGATAACAGCGTCGAGAACCAGAGGAACGCCCTTGTTCTTGAACGAAGAACCGCAGACAGCCGGAACGATCTCGCTGGCCAGGGTGCGCGCACGCAGACCGGCTTTGATTTCTTCGACGGTCAGCTCACCTTCTTCAAGGTACTTGTTCATCAGCTCTTCGTTGGCTTCGGCAGCGGCTTCGACCATATTGGCGCGCCACTCTTCAGCCAGCGCCAGCATATCGGCAGGAATTTCTTCCTCGCGATAGGTGGTGCCCTTGTCGTCGTCGTTCCAGTAGATAGCCTTCATCTTGATCAGGTCGACCTGACCCTGGAAGTTATCTTCCGAACCGATGGCCAGCTGAACAGGAACCGGGGTGTGACCCAGGCGGTTCTTGATCTGACCTACGACGCGCAGGAAGTTGGCACCAGCACGGTCCATCTTGTTCACGTAAACAACACGCGGAACACCGTACTTGTTGGCTTGACGCCATACGGTTTCGGACTGCGGCTCAACGCCGGAAGTGCCACAGAACACAACGACCGCGCCGTCGAGTACGCGCAGCGAACGTTCTACTTCAATGGTGAAGTCAACGTGGCCGGGGGTATCGATGACGTTTACGCGGTAGTTGTCGTACTGGCCACGGGAACCCTGCCAGAAGGTGGTTACAGCAGCGGAGGTAATGGTAATACCCCGCTCCTGCTCCTGCACCATCCAGTCGGTGGTCGCGGCGCCATCATGCACCTCGCCCATTTTGTGGCTCAGACCTGTGTAGAACAGGATCCGCTCGGTAGTAGTGGTCTTGCCCGCATCAACGTGCGCGCAAATACCAATGTTACGGTAGCGGTTGATTGGTGTAGTACGAGCCATAGAGCCCTCGCAAAAATAGTGATGCCGGAATTAGAAGCGGTAGTGCGAGAACGCCTTGTTGGCTTCAGCCATACGGTGTACGTCTTCACGCTTCTTGACTGCAGCACCTTTGCCTTCAGCAGCATCCAGCAGCTCGCCAGCCAAGCGCAGAGCCATGGACTTCTCGCCACGCTTGCGGGCGTAGTCTACCAACCAGCGCATTGCCAGGGCGTTACGACGGGAAGGACGAACTTCAACAGGAACCTGGTAAGTGGCACCGCCAACACGGCGCGACTTTACTTCGACCAGCGGAGCGATGGCGTCGAGAGCTTTCTCGAAGATTTCCAGGGGATCGCTGTTCTTGCGTTCCTTGACCTTGTCCAGTGCACCGTAAACGATACGCTCGGCAACGGCTTTCTTGCCGCTTTCCATGACGTGGTTCATGAACTTGGCGAGAATCTGCGATCCGTATTTTGGATCGTCCAGAATCTCACGTTTGGCTGCTACACGACGACGTGGCATTGATAAGCCCTCAAACGGTCTTCAGGTTAGCCCGGGACAGTGCCCCTAAGGGTGCGTGCCCGACCTTACTCTTATCGACTCAATAAAATGAATAACTGCAAACTGCTACAAACGGCCGATTACTTCGGACGCTTGGTACCGTACTTCGAACGACCTTGGTTACGACCTTTGACGCCGGAGGTATCCAGGGAGCCGCGAACGGTGTGGTAACGAACACCTGGCAAGTCTTTTACACGGCCGCCACGAATCAGGACGACGCTGTGCTCTTGCAGGTTGTGGCCTTCACCACCGATGTACGAGGAAACCTCGAAACCGTTGGTCAGACGCACGCGGCATACTTTACGCAGTGCCGAGTTAGGTTTTTTCGGCGTGGTGGTGTACACACGGGTGCACACGCCACGACGTTGCGGGCAGTTCTGCAGCGCAGGAACGTCGGATTTCTCGACGATACGCTTACGCGGCTGACGTACCAGCTGGTTGATAGTTGCCATCTACTAGCTCCACTGTTGTCTTGCGACGCTATTGTCTTGCAAGAAAAGCAAAAATTGGCAGGACGAAGTCCCACCAAATTTAGGGGTACAAGAGTCTAAAGAGGATCTTGCCCCCAGTCAAGACAAGGCCCCGGCTCTCCCCTTCCGGTCATCGGCAACAAAAGATGTCGCCGATGGCCAAAACAGGTTTACCGGGGCCCCGTCCTACTTTCAGTTACCGCTGGAGTTCAACGCTTCTGTCAGTGCGGCTTCCACCTCACTGGCACTTACGCGCAGCGGCTTGTCGGCATCACGGCGACGCTTGCGCTCGCTGTGGTAAGCCAGACCGGTACCGGCCGGGATCAGACGACCCACGACCACGTTTTCTTTCAGGCCGCGCAGGTAGTCGCGCTTGCCGGTTACCGCCGCCTCGGTCAGTACTCGAGTGGTTTCCTGGAAGGAAGCCGCCGAGATGAACGATTCGGTGGACAGCGAGGCCTTGGTGATACCCAGCAGTACGCGAGTGAACTTCGAGACGAACTTGTCTTCCGCACCGAGGCGCTCGTTCTCTACCAGTACGTGGGTCAGTTCCATCTGGTCGCCCTTGATGAAGCTGGAATCACCCGACTCGGCAATCTCGACCTTGCGCAGCATCTGACGCAGGATGGTTTCGATGTGCTTGTCGTTGATCTTCACGCCTTGCAGACGGTAAACGTCCTGAATCTCGTTGACGATGTACTTGGCCAGCGCGCTGACACCCAGCAGACGCAGGATGTCGTGCGGATCGCTCGGACCGTCGGAGATAACTTCGCCGCGGTTCACTTGTTCGCCTTCGAAGACGTTCAGGTGACGCCACTTTGGAATCAGCTCTTCGTACGGGTCGCTACCGTCGTTCGGGGTGATGACCAGACGGCGCTTGCCCTTGGTCTCTTTACCGAAGGCGATGGTGCCGCTGACTTCAGCCAGAATCGAGGCTTCTTTCGGACGACGGGCTTCGAACAAGTCAGCAACCCGCGGCAGACCACCGGTGATGTCACGGGTCTTCGACGTTTCTTGCGGGATACGCGCGATAACGTCACCGACACCGATCTGGGCACCGTCAGCCACACCAACCAAGGCGTTCGCCGGCAGGAAGTACTGAGCCGGTACATCGGTACCTGGCAGCAGCAGATCCTTGCCATTGGCGTCGACCATCTTGATTGCAGGACGGATTTCCTTGCCTGCAGCCGGACGGTCTTTGACGTCCAGAACTTCAATGTTGGTCAAACCAGTCAATTCGTCAGTCTGACGCTTGATGGTGATGCCTTCTTCCATGCCCACGAAGGTCACGGTACCTTTCATTTCGGTAACGATCGGGTGGGTGTGCGGGTCCCACTTGGCGACGATTGCGCCAGCGTCGACCTTGTCGCCTTCCTTCACGGAAATGACCGCACCGTAAGGCAGCTTGTAGCGCTCACGCTCACGACCGAATTCGTCGGCAATCGCCAATTCACCGGAACGCGACACGGCAACCAGGTTACCGTCGGCACGCTCAACCTGTTTCAGGTTGTGCAGGCGAACCATACCGCCGTTCTTCACCTGGACGCTGTCGGCAGCCGAGGTCCGGCTTGCAGCACCACCGATGTGGAACGTACGCATGGTCAGCTGGGTACCCGGCTCACCGATCGACTGGGCAGCGATAACGCCGACCGCTTCACCGATGTTCACCTGGTGACCGCGAGCCAGGTCACGACCGTAGCACTTGGCGCAGATGCCGTAGCGGGTTTCGCAGCTGATCGGCGAACGCACGATCACTTCGTCGATGCTGTTCAGCTCGATGAACTCGACCCACTTCTCGTCGACCAGGGTGCCGGCCGGAACGATAACGTCGTCGGTGCCTGGCTTGAACACGTCACGGGCAATAACACGACCCAGTACACGCTCACCCAGCGGCTCTACAACGTCGCCGCCTTCAATGTGCGGCGTCATCAGCAGGCCTTGCTCGGTACCACAGTCGATCTCGGTAACCACCAGATCCTGGGCAACGTCTACCAGACGACGAGTCAGGTAACCGGAGTTCGCGGTTTTCAACGCGGTATCCGCAAGACCCTTACGAGCACCGTGAGTCGAGATGAAGTACTGAAGTACGCTCAGACCTTCACGGAAGTTCGCGGTGATCGGCGTCTCGATGATCGAGCCGTCCGGCTTGGCCATCAGACCACGCATACCGGCCAGCTGACGAATCTGAGCTGCCGAACCCCGGGCACCGGAGTCAGCCATCATGTACATCGAGTTGAAGGACTCTTGCTCGACTTCGTCACCATTGCGGTCGATGACCTTCTCTTTCGAGAGGTTGGTCATCATCGCCTTGGACACTTCGTCGTTCGCCTTGGACCACAAGTCGATGACTTTGTTGTACTTCTCGCCCTGGGTTACCAGGCCGGAGGCGTACTGGCTCTCGATCTCTTTCACTTCGTCGGTGGCTGCACCGATGATGCGGGCTTTTTCATCCGGGATAACGAAGTCGTTAACACCGATGGAAACGCCGGAGATGGTCGAGTAGGCAAAACCGGTGTACATCAACTGGTCAGCGAAGATCACGGTCTCTTTCAGACCAACCACGCGGTAGCACTGGTTGATCAGCTTGGAGATCGCTTTTTTCTTCATCGGCTGGTTGACCACATCGTACGACAGACCTGGCGGTACAACCTGGAACAGCAGAGCACGGCCGACAGTGGTGTCGACGATACGGGTACCGCTGACGCTGCCACCATCACGATCGTTGACGGTTTCGTTGATACGAACCTTGATCTTGGCGTGCAGGGCAGCTTCGCCGGCGCGGAATACGCGGTCGACTTCCTGCAGGTCAGCGAATACGCGACCTTCGCCCTTGGCGTTGATAGCTTCACGGGTCATGTAGTACAGACCCAGTACAACGTCCTGCGACGGAACGATGATTGGCTCACCGTTGGCTGGCGACAGGATGTTGTTGGTCGACATCATCAGCGCGCGCGCTTCGAGCTGGGCTTCCAGCGTCAGCGGCACGTGAACGGCCATTTGGTCGCCGTCGAAGTCGGCGTTGTACGCAGCACAGACCAGCGGGTGCAGCTGAATAGCCTTACCTTCGATCAGTACCGGTTCAAACGCCTGGATACCCAGACGGTGAAGGGTCGGTGCACGGTTGAGCAGTACGGGGTGTTCGCGAATCACTTCAGCGAGAACGTCCCAGACCTCTGGCAGCTCGCGCTCGACCATTTTCTTGGCGGCCTTGATGGTGGTCGCCAGACCACGCATTTCCAGCTTGCCGAAAATGAACGGCTTGAACAGCTCGAGGGCCATCTTCTTCGGCAGACCGCACTGGTGCAGACGCAGGGTCGGACCTACGGTAATTACCGAACGGCCGGAGTAGTCAACACGCTTACCGAGCAAGTTCTGACGGAAACGACCTTGCTTACCCTTGATCATGTCGGCCAGGGATTTCAGAGGACGCTTGTTCGAACCAGTGATGGCACGACCGCGACGGCCGTTGTCCAGCAAGGCGTCGACCGCTTCCTGCAGCATGCGCTTTTCGTTGCGCACGATGATGTCCGGCGCGGACAGATCGAGCAGGCGCTTCAGACGGTTGTTACGGTTGATCACCCGACGATACAGATCGTTCAGGTCGGAAGTCGCGAAGCGACCACCATCCAGCGGAACCAATGGACGCAGATCTGGCGGCAGTACCGGCAGAACGGTCAGGACCATCCACTCAGGCAGGTTGCCCGAACCCTGGAAGGCTTCCATCAGTTTCAGACGCTTGGACAGCTTCTTGATCTTGGTTTCCGAGTTGGTCTGCGGAATTTCTTCGCGCAGGCGACCGATCTCGTGCTCCAGGTCGATAGCGTGCAGCAGCTCGCGGACAGCCTCGGCACCCATGCGGGCATCGAAGTCGTCACCGAACTCTTCCAGCGCTTCGAAGTACTGCTCGTCGTTGAGCAGTTGGCCTTTTTCCAGGGTGGTCATGCCCGGGTCGATAACGACGTAGCTCTCGAAGTAGAGAACGCGCTCGATATCACGCAGGGTCATGTCCATCAGCAGGCCGATACGCGACGGCAGCGATTTCAGGAACCAGATGTGGGCAACCGGCGAAGCCAGTTCGATGTGCGCCATGCGCTCACGACGAACCTTGGCCAGGGCGACTTCAACGCCGCACTTCTCGCAGATCACGCCGCGGTGCTTCAGGCGCTTGTACTTACCGCACAGGCACTCGTAGTCCTTGACTGGGCCAAAGATCTTGGCGCAGAACAGGCCGTCACGCTCAGGCTTGAACGTACGGTAGTTGATGGTTTCCGGCTTTTTAACTTCACCGAACGACCACGAACGGATCATCTCAGGCGAGGCCAATCCGATACGGATGGCGTCGAACTCTTCGACTTGACCCTGGTTTTTCAGCAAATTCAGTAGGTCTTTCAAGGCCTTTCCTCCTGGCGGAGCAGGGAGCGGGCTTTTCAGCCACGCTCCCGATTCGCGTCACGTGTTATTCGGTTTCCAGATCGATATCGATACCGAGCGAACGGATCTCTTTGATCAACACGTTGAAGGACTCGGGCATGCCCGGCTCCATACGGTGATCGCCGTCCACGATGTTTTTGTACATCTTGGTCCGACCGTTCACATCGTCCGACTTCACTGTGAGCATTTCTTGCAGGGTGTATGCCGCGCCGTATGCTTCCAGCGCCCACACTTCCATCTCCCCGAAACGCTGACCACCGAACTGCGCCTTACCACCCAGCGGCTGCTGGGTAACCAGGCTGTAAGAACCAGTGGAACGCGCGTGCATCTTGTCGTCCACCAAGTGGTTCAGCTTGAGCATGTACATGTAACCAACGGTCACATGACGCTCGAACTTGTTGCCGGTACGACCGTCGAACAGCTGCATCTGACCGCTTTCTGGCATGTCTGCCAGTTTCAGCATGGCCTTGATCTCGCTTTCCTTGGCACCGTCGAAGACTGGAGTGGCCATTGGCACACCGCCTTTGAGGTTCTTCGCCAGGTCCAGGATTTCCTGGTCGGAGAAGGTCTCAAGCTCTTCCTGACGACCACCGATCTCGTTGTAGATTTCGGTGAGGAACTTGCGCAGTTCAATGACCTTGCGCTGCTCTTCGAGCATGCGGTTGATCTTCTCGCCCAGACCTTTGGCCGCCAGGCCCAGGTGGGTTTCGAGGATCTGACCAACGTTCATACGCGATGGTACACCCAGCGGGTTGAGTACCACGTCAACTGGCGTACCGTTGGCGTCGTGCGGCATGTCTTCGACCGGCATGATCACCGAGACCACACCTTTGTTACCGTGACGACCGGCCATCTTGTCGCCCGGCTGGATGCGACGACGGATTGCCAGGTAGACCTTGACGATCTTCAGTACGCCCGGTGCCAGGTCATCGCCCTGCTGCAGCTTGCGCTTCTTGTCTTCGAACTTGTCGTCCAGCAGACGGCGACGATCAACGATGTAGGCCTGAGCCTTCTCGAGCTGCTCGTTCAGCGCGTCTTCGGCCATGCGCAGTTTGAACCACTGGCCGTGCTCCAGACCGTCCAGAACTTCGTTACTGATCACAGTGCCTTTCTTCAGGCCTGCACCACCATCTACAACCTGGCCGTTCAGAGCCGAACGCAGACGTTCGAAGGTTGCGCCTTCAACGATGCGGAACTCTTCGTTGAGGTCCTTGCGGATCTCGTCCAGCTGCATCTTCTCGATGGACAGCGCACGGCTGTCGCGCTCGACGCCATCACGGGTGAAGACCTGTACGTCGATGACAGTACCTTTGGTGCCGGTAGGCACGCGCAGGGAGGTGTCCTTAACGTCGCTGGCCTTCTCGCCGAAGATCGCACGCAGCAGTTTTTCTTCCGGAGTCAGCTGGGTTTCGCCTTTTGGCGTGACCTTGCCGACCAGGATGTCACCAGCGCCAACTTCAGCACCGACATAAACGATACCGGCTTCGTCCAGCTTGTTCAGCGCAGCTTCACCGACGTTCGGGATGTCCGCGGTGATTTCCTCTGGGCCAAGCTTGGTGTCACGGGCCACACAGGTCAGTTCCTGGATGTGGATCGTGGTGAAGCGGTCTTCCTGAACAACACGTTCGGACAGGCAGATGGAGTCTTCGAAGTTGAAGCCGTTCCACGCCATGAACGCGATGCGCATGTTCTGACCCAGCGCCAGTTCACCCATATCGGTGGACGGGCCGTCCGCCATGATGTCGCTACGCTGAACCGAGTCACCCTTACGCACCAGCGGACGCTGGTTGATGCAGGTGTTCTGGTTCGAACGGGTGTATTTGGTCAGGTTGTAGATGTCGACACCGGCTTCACCGGTTTCAACTTCGTCATCAGCAACGCGAACAACGATACGGCTGGCATCGACGGAATCGATCACGCCACCACGACGGGCCACGACGCAAACGCCGGAGTCACGGGCAACGTTACGCTCCATGCCGGTACCGACCAGCGGCTTGTCGGCGCGCAGGGTGGGTACAGCCTGACGCTGCATGTTCGAACCCATCAACGCACGGTTGGCGTCGTCGTGCTCGAGGAACGGAATCAGCGACGCTGCGACCGAAACTACCTGTTTGGGCGAAACGTCCATCAGGGTGACGTCTTCCGGCGCCTTGACGGTGAATTCGTTCAGGTGACGAACAGCTACCAGCTCGTCGATCAGGTGCTTCTTCTCGTTCATCGTGGCCGAAGCCTGGGCGATGACGTGATCAGCTTCTTCGATCGCCGACAGGAACACGATGTCGTCGGTAACCACGCCCTCTTTCACCACGCGGTACGGGCTTTCCAGGAAGCCGTACTGGTTGGTGCGAGCGTACGCAGCCAGGGAGTTGATCAGACCGATGTTCGGACCTTCAGGGGTCTCGATCGGGCACACACGGCCGTAGTGGGTCGGGTGTACGTCACGAACTTCGAAGCCTGCGCGCTCACGGGTCAGACCACCAGGGCCGAGTGCGGAGACACGACGCTTGTGGGTGATCTCGGACAGCGGGTTGTTCTGGTCCATGAACTGCGAGAGCTGGCTGGAACCAAAGAACTCTTTCACCGCCGCCGCAACCGGCTTGGCGTTGATCAGGTCCTGAGGCATCAGGCCTTCGCTTTCGGCCATCGACAGACGCTCTTTGACCGCGCGCTCTACACGCACCAGGCCAACGCGGAACTGGTTCTCGGCCATCTCGCCAACACAACGGACGCGACGGTTACCCAGGTGGTCGATGTCATCGACGATACCTTTGCCGTTACGGATGTCGACCAGGGTCTTGAGGACCTCGACGATATCTTCCTTGCTCAGCACGCCCGAACCTTCGATCTCGGTGCGACCGATACGGCGGTTGAACTTCATGCGACCAACGGCCGACAGGTCGTAACGCTCGGCGCTGAAGAACAGGTTGTTGAACAGGGTCTCGGCGGCATCCTTGGTTGGCGGCTCGCCAGGACGCATCATGCGATAGATCTCGACCAGCGCTTCGAGTTGATTGCTGGTGGAATCGATCTTCAGGGTATCCGAGATGAACGGACCACAGTCGATGTCGTTGGTGTACAGAGTCTCGAGGCGAACAACCTGAGCCTTGGCGATTTTCACCAGGACGTCAGTGCTCAGCTCGGTGTTGCACTCAGCCAGGATCTCGCCAGTAGCCGGGTGCACGATCGCCTTGGCGGTAGTGCGGCCCAGGACGTATTCCAGCGGAACGTCCAGCTGCTTGACACCTGCTTTCTCCAACTGGTTGATGTGGCGAGCGGTAATACGACGACCCTGCTCGACAATCACCTTGCCGGTTTCGTCATGGATATCCATGACCGCAACTTCACCACGCAGACGCTGAGGCACCAGCTCCAGGCTGAGCTTCTCGCCCGATACGTGGAACACGTTGGTGGTGTAGAAAGCGTTCAGCACTTCTTCAGTGCTGTAGCCCAGCGCGCGCAGCAGAACCGACGCGGGCAGTTTGCGACGACGGTCGATACGGACGAATACACAGTCTTTCGGATCGAACTCGAAGTCCAGCCACGAGCCGCGGTAAGGAATGATCCGCGCCGAGTACAGCAGTTTGCCAGAGCTGTGCGTCTTGCCGCGGTCGTGATCGAAGAACACGCCCGGCGAACGGTGCAACTGGGAAACGATAACACGCTCGGTACCGTTGATTACGAAGGTACCGTTTTCAGTCATCAGGGGGATTTCACCCATGTAGACTTCTTGCTCTTTGATGTCCTTGATCGCTTTGTTCGACGATTCTTTGTCGAAAATGATCAGGCGGACTTTTACCCGCAGCGGAACCGCGTAGGTCACGCCGCGCAATACGCATTCTTTGACATCAAAAGCCGGTTCGCCCAGACGATAGCCAACGTACTCCAGGGCAGCATTGCCGGAGTAGCTGATGATCGGGAAAACCGATTTGAAGGCCGCATGCAGGCCCACGTCGCGGAACTGATCTTTGGTCGCTCCCGCTTGCAAGAATTCACGATACGAATCCAGCTGGATGGCCAGGAGGTAAGGCACATCCATGACGTCCGGCAACTTGCTAAAGTCCTTGCGGATACGTTTTTTCTCAGTGTATGAGTAAGCCATCAGCGTTCCCCAGCTTGGTCACCTGCTTGTTTGGCTTCTCCCGACGGGAGCAGCCAGAAAATCGTGCAAACCCCATGGTTTGCGCCACCGTCTTCGGTGGTTACCGCTCGTCATCGACGCCGACCTGGTCGGCCGCCAATAACGGAAAAAGGCCGGTGGCAAAAGCCACCAGCCATCAGCCTTTCGCTTATCGCTCGGGCTGGAGACGCACAGTCGAAAGTTACTTAACTTCGACTTCAGCGCCTGCTTCGGTCAGAGCCGCTGCAGCTTTGTCAGCTGCGTCTTTAGCGACGCCTTCCAGGATCACCTGAGGAGCGGTGTCAACCTTCTCCTTGGCTTCTTTCAGGCCCAGACCGGTCAGTTCACGAACAGCCTTGATCACGTTTACTTTCTTGTCGCCAGCGGCTTTCAGAACAACGTTGAACTCGGTTTGTTCTTCAACAACGGCAGCGGCAGCAGCTGGGCCAGCAGCGGCAACAGCAGCGGTAACGCCGAAGGTTTCTTCCATTGCTTTGATCAGCTCAACAACTTCCAGAACGGTTTTCTGGCCGATTGCTTCGATGATTTGCTCGTTAGTCAGAGACATGACTTAAATCCTGTATTGGGGTGACAGCCTACGCAGCCATCAAATTAAACGTATGATTTCGAAAGGGCTTGCGGTGCCTTAGGCAGCAGCAGCTTCTTTCTGGTCGCGAACGGCTGCCAGAGTACGAGCCAGCTTGCTGGTCGCGCCTTGGATCACGCTCATCAGCTTCGCAATAGCCTCGTCGCGGGTCGGCAGGGAAGCCAACACGTCGATCTGGTTTGCGGCAAGGAACTTGCCGTCGAACGCAGCTGCCTTGATCTCGAACTTGCTCTGACCCTTGGAGAACTCAGCGAACAGACGAGCAGCAGCGCCCGGGTGTTCGTTGGAGAACGCGATCAGGGTAGGGCCAGTGAACACGTCGTTGAGGACACTGAATTCAGTGTCAGCAACAGCGCGCTTGAGCAGGGTGTTACGTACAACACGTACGTAAACGCCAGCTTCACGAGCCTCTTTACGGAGTCCGGTCATTGCGCCTACAGTCACGCCACGGGCATCAGCCACGACAGCAGACAGGGCGACTTTGGCAGCCTCGTTGACTTCAGCGACGATGGCCTTCTTGTCTTCGAGTTTAATTGCCACGGGTAAAACTCCTGCTTGTTACCGTTTCATCCAGCCGAAGCCGGATGTCGTTTTGGTGTCTGACCCCATAAGGGACCAGGGGCACCATCTGCGTAGGCTTGTGGTTTAAGACTTGCGTCGCCTACGGTCTTGGATAGCCCCCGCCAGGCAGGGACCCCAATTTTTCAAGCGGACGCGATTACTCGCGCCGGCTTATGTCTTACGCGTTCAGCGAGCTCTGGTCGATGACCAGACCTGGGCCCATGGTGGTGCTCAGGGTAACGCGCTTGACGTAGATACCTTTCGAGGAAGCTGGCTTGATACGCTTCAGATCAGCGATCAGGGCTTCAACGTTTTCCTTCAGCTTGCCAGCTTCAAAGCCGATTTTGCCAACGGAGGTGTGGATGATGCCGTTTTTGTCGGTGCGATAACGAACCTGACCAGCCTTGGCGTTTTTAACCGCGGTGGCGACGTCTGGAGTTACGGTACCGACTTTCGGGTTAGGCATCAGGCCGCGAGGACCCAGAACCTGACCCAGCTGACCTACAACACGCATTGCGTCCGGAGAGGCAATAACAACGTCATAGTTCAGGTCGCCGCCTTTCATTTCGGCAGCCAGATCGTCCATGCCAACACGGTCAGCGCCGGCAGCCAGAGCGGCCTCAGCAGCTGGACCCTGGGTGAAGACAGCTACACGTACGGTCTTGCCAGTGCCGTGTGGCAGCACAGTAGCGCTACGAACGACCTGGTCGGATTTACGTGGGTCAACGCCGAGGTTGACAGCAACGTCGAAGGATTCGCTGAACTTCACGGTGGACAGTTCGGCCAGCAGCACTGCTGCTTCTTCGAAGTTGTAGACTTTGCCTGCTTCGATTTTCGAAGCAATGGCCTTTTGGCGCTTGGTCAGCTTAGCCATTACACACCCTCCACGTTGAGGCCCATGCTGCGAGCGGAACCGGCGATGGTACGCACGGCCGCATCCATGTCAGCAGCGGTCAGATCAGCATTTTTGGTTTTTGCGATCTCTTCCAGCTGAGCACGGGTCACAGTACCGACCTTGACGGTGTTCGGACGTGCAGAACCGCTGGTCAGGCCAGCTGCTTTCTTCAGCAGAACCGAAGCAGGGGTGCTTTTGGTTTCGAAGGTGAAGCTGCGGTCACTGTAAACAGTGATGATCACAGGAGTCGGCAGGCCGGCTTCTTGACCCTGAGTACGGGCGTTGAAGGCCTTGCAGAATTCCATGATGTTCACACCGTGTTGACCCAGTGCTGGACCAACGGGTGGGCTTGGGTTGGCCTGGCCGGCCTTTACTTGCAGCTTGATGTAAGCCTGAATCTTCTTAGCCATGAGCTACTCCAATATCGGGTACGAACGCCAGAAGGCTCCCCGGATGACTTGCGTTTTATCCCAGTGACGACAAAACCCCGCAGCACATAGGGCTGCGGGGTATGGGATGCGTTGTTCGGCTAGACCTTCTCGACCTGGCTGAACTCGAGCTCTACCGGGGTAGAGCGACCGAAAATAAGCACGGCCACTTGGATCCGGCTCTTCTCGTAGTTAACTTCTTCAACGGTACCGTTGAAATCAGCAAACGGACCATCGATAACACGGACAACTTCGCCCGGCTCGAACAGAGTCTTTGGTTTCGGCTTGTCGCTGCCATCAGCGACGCGACGCAGAATGGCCTCGGCTTCCTTGTCGGTGATTGGCGCAGGCTTGTCTGCAGTACCACCGATAAAGCCCATGACGCGCGGGGTATCCTTGACCAAGTGCCAAGTCCCTTCGTTCATGTCCATTTGGACCAGCACGTAACCTGGAAAGAACTTACGCTCGCTCTTGCGCTTCTGGCCGTTGCGCATCTCAACCACTTCTTCAGTGGGGACCAGAATCTCGCCGAAGCCATCTTCCATGCCAGCCAGCTTTACGCGCTCGATCAGCGAGCGCATTACATGCTTCTCGTAACCCGAGTAAGCATGCACAACATACCAACGCTTAGCCACGGGACACCCTTAGCCAACAATCAAGGAAATCAACCAACCCAGCAGGGAGTCGAGACCCCACAGCAGCAACGCCATCACCAGGACAACCGCCACTACGATGAGTGTGGTCTGCGTGGTTTCTTGGCGGGTTGGCCATACGACTTTACGAATCTCGGTGCGAGCTTCCTTTGCCAGCGCAAAGAACGACTTGCCTTTAGCGGTCTGCAGGGCAACAAAGCCAGCTACAGCTGCAAGGGCGAGCAGAACGAGTACGCGGTACAGAATCGGCGAAGCGGAGTAATAGTGGTTACCCACAACACCAACAACCACCAAAGCGACAACAGCCAGCCACTTGAGCAGATCAAAACGAGAGTCTTGGGCTTCAGCCTTGGGAGTCATCTAGGAAAATCCTGTGAAAAGAAAGCCAGACACACGAGGTGAATCTGGCAGGTCAGGAGGGAATCGAACCCCCAACCTACGGTTTTGGAGACCGTCGCTCTGCCAATTGAGCTACTGACCTAAAAGCTTATCAGGCCGGCCATTATGCCGGCCTGATCGAGAGAAATCAACTACTTATTCGATAATCTTTGCTACTACACCAGCGCCGACGGTACGACCGCCTTCACGGATAGCGAAACGCAGACCGTCTTCCATCGCGATGGTCTTGATCAGGGTGACTTCCATCTGGATGTTGTCACCTGGCATTACCATTTCAACGCCTTCTGGCAGCTGGCAGTTACCAGTCACGTCAGTAGTACGGAAGTAGAACTGTGGACGGTAGCCTTTGAAGAACGGAGTGTGACGACCGCCTTCTTCTTTCGACAGAACGTAGACTTCTGCGGTGAACTTGGTGTGCGGCTTGACCGAACCTGGCTTGACCAGAACCTGGCCACGCTCAACGTCGTCACGCTTGGTACCACGCAGCAGAACGCCGCAGTTCTCGCCAGCACGACCTTCGTCCAGCAGCTTGCGGAACATCTCAACACCGGTGCAGGTGGTGGTGGTGGTGTCACGCAGACCAACGATTTCCAGCGCATCCTGAATGCGGACGATACCGCGCTCGATACGACCGGTAACAACGGTACCACGACCGGAGATCGAGAATACGTCTTCGATTGGCATCAGGAACGGCTTGTCGATAGCGCGCTCAGGCTCTGGGATGTAGCTGTCCAGAGTCTCAACCAGCTTACGAACGGCAGTGGTGCCCATTTCGTTGTCGTCTTTGCCTTCCAGCGCCATACGAGCCGAACCGATGATGATCGGGGTGTCGTCGCCTGGGAAGTCGTAGGTGGACAGCAGGTCGCGAACTTCCATCTCGACCAGTTCCAGCAGCTCAGCGTCGTCTACCAGGTCAGCCTTGTTCAGGAAGACCACGATGTACGGAACGCCTACCTGACGGGACAGCAGGATGTGCTCACGGGTTTGTGGCATCGGACCATCGGCGGCCGAGCAAACCAGGATCGCGCCGTCCATCTGGGCAGCACCGGTGATCATGTTCTTCACGTAGTCAGCGTGACCTGGGCAGTCAACGTGAGCGTAGTGACGAATGGTCGAGTTGTACTCAACGTGCGCGGTGTTGATGGTGATACCGCGAGCTTTCTCTTCTGGAGCGCTGTCGATCTTGTCGAAGTCGACGATTGCCGAACCGAAAACTTCGGAGCAAACGCGGGTCAGCGCTGCGGTCAGCGTGGTCTTGCCATGGTCAACGTGACCAATGGTGCCGACGTTCACGTGCGGCAGACTACGATCAAACTTTTCCTTAGCCATCGAGACAACCCTCAGCGAGAAGAAATAAGCAAGTCAATACGACCATTAAAACAAAGGCAGATATTTTCATATCTGCCTTGTTTTGTATGGAGCTCTTGAGCGGATTTGAACCGCTGACCTCACCCTTACCAAGGGTGTGCTCTACCAACTGAGCTACAAGAGCGTAACACTTTGCAAAAGAAGCAAACTTGGAGCGGGTAGCGGGAATCGAACCCGCATCATCAGCTTGGAAGGCTGAGGTTCTACCACTAAACTATACCCGCGGAGCTTGCGGCTCTCGCTAAACTGGTGGAGGGAGAAGGATTCGAACCTTCGAAGCTCTCGCAACGGATTTACAGTCCGTCCCCTTTGACCGCTCGGGAATCCCTCCAGATTTGGCCGGCATTCTATTTAGATACCGATCCAGTGTCAAGCGTTTTTTCAAATTTTTTCAATCAAATCTGAAACTTAGCTGCTTTGACACCGCTTCCAGCTCTACCACCTAAGTGGTGTTCCCTGTGAAGCGGGCGCCATTCTATCAAGCTATTCGCCAGTTGCAATACCCTCGCACAACATTATTTTATGTTTTAAGTCTTTGAAATCATGGGAAAGTGTCCCGAGCACAGTTTGGTCCAGCAAACGTTGGCTCTGGGGCGCAATCTGCAGCCACAAACCCGTGCTGTCACCCAGGCGACCAGTCACCGGAACAGCGGCAATATCGAGGCTCAGCAAGCGCTGGCGCAATGCTTTGAGCTGTTCGGGCTCCACCAGCCCGCCTACATAGAGGCATTCCTGGCCCCGCTGGGGTGCTGCTTTACCCTTGCTCGACTCACTCAACAGACGAATATCCTGCTGATTACCCTTGTACAGCGACAACGGCGCCACTTCCTTGGCCTTCAAAGGCGCTTCCTGCTGGTGCCAGACGTAATAAAAGACATTGAGCACCACCAACAACAGAAACAACCAACGCATAGGCACCTCAATCCAGGGGACAAGCCATGGCCAGGCCGACGAACACCAGGTCCGGCACCACTCTGGCCTGTGGCGCGGCCTGCTGTACCAGCAGCGCATCGCCCCCGGTCAGCAATACAGTGAAGTTTTCACCCCATAATTCATGAGCATGCTCCAACTGAGAGCGCACGAAGCCCTGAAGCATGTGCACGCAGCCGCGCTCGACAGCCTCAACGGTAGAGCGCCCAGGTGCCAGGCTCGACAATGCGCGCTCAGCCGAGGCATCGTCATAGCGAATGCGCCGGGTATGGGTGCGCAGCTGGCTACGCATCAGCGGCATGCCAGGGCAGATGAACCCCCCAAGATGCTCGCCATCAGCAGCAACGAAGTCAGCCTTGGCGGCCGTGCCAAAATCCATGACCAGGCACGCACCATGGGCCAGATGAAAGCCACCCAACACCGCTAGCCAGCGATCCAGACCAAGGCGCTGATAGTCGTCGTAGCCATTGCGCACGCCACTAACTTCCCTGGCCGACTGGGCCACTACAACGTCCAGAGCGAAGTGCTGGGCGAGCCGCGCCGAAAGACTGGCGGTCTCCTCTTCGCTTCTGACACTGACCAGCCGGCAGCGCCGCGGCGCCTCAGGGAGCGTGGCGACAGCAGCCACCAGGGCCTGGTCGGAATCCACTATGCCACCGGCAACAACGGCACCTTCAGTGGCGTTGATGACCCGCCACTTGATAAAGCTGTTGCCGCAATCAAGCTCAAGAATCATCACGCAACCTCAGACTGAGCTCACCACCACTAAAGCTCTTTTCAACCCCATCGACCTCCAGGCGTAGCGCCCCTTGGCGATCAATACCCAGCACGACCCCGTCGATCCGGCTAACACCGGCAATCAAGGATACCGCAGCCCCCTGCCACAGATGGGCTTGCTCCCACTCGACCTGGAACGCAGCGAAACCAGCGTGCCGATGACGCTGCAGGTCCTGCTGCAGGTTCTGACTGAGCATAGCTACCAGCTGATTACGATCGACCGCCACGCCCGTCTCACGACGCACAGACGTCCACAGCTGATCGATCTGCTCATTGACCTGCATATTGACGTTAATACCGATTCCCAGCACCACATGACATACGTCTGCGGGATCGCCGACCAGCTCCAGGAGGATACCGGCGATCTTCTGATTGCTTACCAGAACGTCATTCGGCCATTTAAGCCCCGCTCCGCTCACGCCAAAAGCCTGCAGCGTGCGCATTACTGCCAGACCAACTACCAGGCTCAAACCTTCCAGCTGACGCATACCGCCCTCGATACGCAGCACCAGGCTGTAGTAGAGGTTCTCGGCAAACGGGCTGACCCACTGACGCCCCCGTCGACCACGTCCTGCCGCCTGGCGCTCAGCCAGCACCAGAAACGGCGCAGCCTGCCCCTCGCTGATCGAGCGCAGGGCCTGGGCGTTGGTCGAGTCGATGGATTCAAATATCAATACGGGCCACTGTTCGCCCTGGGAATGCTCGGCAATGGCCGACGCCTCCAGCAACGACAACGGCATAGCCAACTGGTAACCACGGCCACGAACCTTATGGATGGGCAGGTTCAACTCTGCCTCAAGAAGCTGCAATTGCTTCCAGACAGCGGCGCGACTGACGCCCAATGCCGCACCCAGGTCTTGCCCGGAATGGAACCGGCCATCCTTGAGGAGCTTCAACAACTTCAGCATGCCAATCTCGACTCACAATGAGGAGGGCATGATAGCCATGCAGGTGGGGATTGCATAGAAAACTGAGGGTGCACACTGGATCTGTGGCACTGCGAACCTGTAGGAGCGGGCTTGCCCCGCGATGCAATGTGCCTGACAGAATGCTATCGCGGGGCAAGCCCGCTCCTACAGTCGAGGCAAACGCAAGAAAGACAAAACCCCTACCTGCATGCGCAGATAGGGGTTTCGGAATTTAATCTTGACGATGACCTACTCTCACATGGGGAAACCCCACACTACCATCGGCGATGCATCGTTTCACTACTGAGTTCGGGATGGGATCAGGTGGTTCCAATGCTCTATGGTCGTCAAGAAATTCTGTTGCCAGAAGGTCTTGTTTAAGACACTCCAGCGAATCGGGTATGTGATGGTTTGTGAGGTACAAATCTTCGGCTTTGTGTCTTCACAACACCGCAATCTGATGCTCTTTCGAGTAGTCAAATTGCTTGGGTGTTATATGGTCAAGCCTCACGGGCAATTAGTATTGGTTAGCTCAACGCCTCACAGCGCTTACACACCCAACCTATCAACGTCGTAGTCTTCGACGGCCCTTCAGGGAGCTCAAGGCTCCAGTGAGATCTCATCTTGAGGCAAGTTTCCCGCTTAGATGCTTTCAGCGGTTATCTCTTCCGAACATAGCTACCCGGCAATGCCACTGGCGTGACAACCGGAACACCAGAGGTTCGTCCACTCCGGTCCTCTCGTACTAGGAGCAGCCCCTCTCAAATCTCAAACGTCCACGGCAGATAGGGACCGAACTGTCTCACGACGTTCTAAACCCAGCTCGCGTACCACTTTAAATGGCGAACAGCCATACCCTTGGGACCGGCTTCAGCCCCAGGATGTGATGAGCCGACATCGAGGTGCCAAACACCGCCGTCGATATGAACTCTTGGGCGGTATCAGCCTGTTATCCCCGGAGTACCTTTTATCCGTTGAGCGATGGCCCTTCCATACAGAACCACCGGATCACTAAGACCTACTTTCGTACCTGCTCGACGTGTCTGTCTCGCAGTCAAGCGCGCTTTTGCCTTTATACTCTACGACCGATTTCCGACCGGTCTGAGCGCACCTTCGTACTCCTCCGTTACTCTTTAGGAGGAGACCGCCCCAGTCAAACTACCCACCATACACTGTCCTCGATCCGGATAACGGACCTGAGTTAGAACCTCAAAGTTGCCAGGGTGGTATTTCAAGGATGGCTCCACGCGAACTGGCGTCCACGCTTCAAAGCCTCCCACCTATCCTACACAAGCAAATTCAAAGTCCAGTGCAAAGCTATAGTAAAGGTTCACGGGGTCTTTCCGTCTAGCCGCGGATACACTGCATCTTCACAGCGATTTCAATTTCACTGAGTCTCGGGTGGAGACAGCGCCGCCATCGTTACGCCATTCGTGCAGGTCGGAACTTACCCGACAAGGAATTTCGCTACCTTAGGACCGTTATAGTTACGGCCGCCGTTTACCGGGGCTTCGATCAAGAGCTTCGCGTTAGCTAACCCCATCAATTAACCTTCCGGCACCGGGCAGGCGTCACACCCTATACGTCCACTTTCGTGTTTGCAGAGTGCTGTGTTTTTAATAAACAGTCGCAGCGGCCTGGTATCTTCGACCGGCATGAGCTTACGGAGCAAGTCCTTCACCCTCACCGGCGCACCTTCTCCCGAAGTTACGGTGCCATTTTGCCTAGTTCCTTCACCCGAGTTCTCTCAAGCGCCTTGGTATTCTCTACCCAACCACCTGTGTCGGTTTGGGGTACGGTTCCTGGTTACCTGAAGCTTAGAAGCTTTTCTTGGAAGCATGGCATCAACCACTTCGTCGCCTAATGGCAACTCGTCATCAGCTCTCGGCCTTAAGATCCCGGATTTACCTAAGATCTCAGCCTACCACCTTAAACTTGGACAACCAACGCCAAGCTGGCCTAGCCTTCTCCGTCCCTCCATCGCAATAACCAGAAGTACAGGAATATTAACCTGTTTTCCATCGACTACGCTTTTCAGCCTCGCCTTAGGGACCGACTAACCCTGCGTCGATTAACGTTGCGCAGGAAACCTTGGTCTTTCGGCGTGGGAGTTTTTCACTCCCATTGTCGTTACTCATGTCAGCATTCGCACTTCTGATACCTCCAGCAAGCTTCTCAACTCACCTTCACAGGCTTACAGAACGCTCCTCTACCGCGTCACCTAAGTGACACCCGTAGCTTCGGTGTATGGTTTGAGCCCCGTTACATCTTCCGCGCAGGCCGACTCGACTAGTGAGCTATTACGCTTTCTTTAAAGGGTGGCTGCTTCTAAGCCAACCTCCTAGCTGTCTAAGCCTTCCCACATCGTTTCCCACTTAACCATAACTTTGGGACCTTAGCTGACGGTCTGG